>CAXTPL010000014.1:13109-30175 GCA_964246065.1 uncultured Acidobacteriaceae bacterium | reverse complement strand
GTACACCACCCCGGACTTCGCGATCACAATCGTGTCTCCGGGCTGAATGACCGGGTTTTGCTGCGCATGCATCGCGGCGGGCGTCGGCTGCAGTGCGATCTGCACCGGGTGCGTCGGATCGCCCTGGTGAATGATCGAGGCGATCTTGCCCGCGGTCTGCGACACACCGCCGGCCAGCGAAAGCATATCCATCAGCCGCCGCGTCCCCAGGGTCGGGTAAACGCCCGGCGCGCGCACCTCCCCGAGGATTGAAGCTCCCTGGGAGGCATATTCCGAGACAAAGATGGTCACATGCGGATCAAGCAGCAGGCCGCGCGACTTGAGCGCCTGCTCGATGGCTCGCGACGCATCGTTGGCATTCATGCCGGCCACGGAAACCGGGCCAAGAACCGGCAGGTTTACCTCGCCGTCCTGGTTGACCCGGGCCGAAGCGCTCAGCTCAGGCGTTTCAAAGACGATCACGTTCAGCAGATCGCCTGCGCCGATCTGGATCAGAGGAGCCTCACTCATGGACGCCGCGGACAGGGCGGCTGAGCTTTGCCCCACCCGTGCTCCGCTCATGGCACCGGCTGTTTGGCCGGCGCCGGCGGGAAGAGTACCGGAGCCGGTACCGGGATCGGTACCGGGATCGCTTGCCGGCGAGCTCGTCTGTGAAGGTGCCGGCGAAGTCATCGGTGAGCTCATCGGTGTCGAGGCTGCCGGAGCCATCGGCTGCGACCCGCCCTGCGCCCGACCCGCCAGGGGCAGGGCAGCCAGCATGCACAGCAGGGCAGCGACGCTTCCACGCTTACTGTTCCGCATCTTCGCCTCCACCGTAGCCGGCGCCGTAGGTTGACTTATACGTGTAGTTGTATCGCTTGGAGTAGGTATAGTAGTTTTCCAGCCGAAGATCGACATCATTGACGATGATTCCCTGCACCCGGGCATTGACCCGGCGCAGCTGCTCGCGCGTGCGCAGCAGCGCCTTCTTCCGGGTAACTCCGGAGCGAACCAGGATAAAGCTGGCATCGACCTGAGGCGCGATGCTGAGCGTATCGGCTACCGCCAGGATGGGCGAAGTATCGAGGATGACATGGTCGTACTCGCTGCGCCAAAGCTGCAGCAGCTCTTCCATGGACCGGGAAGCAAGCATCTCGCCGGGATTGACTGCGATCGGGCCCCGGGTCACCAGGGTGAAGTTCGGCAGGTCAGGCAGCGGATGCTCATAGGCCTGGCCTTCGCCGTCGCGCGAAAGCAGCGTCGAAAGGCCGAACCGGTTGGAGGTCCGGAACTTCATGTGCAGGGTGCCCTTGCGGAGATCGGTATCGACCAGCAGCACGCGCGCCGAGCGCCGTGCAAACGAGATCGCCAGATTCGCTGCGCAGGTACTCTTACCCTCGGTAGCAAAGCTGGAGGTAAGAAGAATCAGCTTCGGGTCGCGATCGACGGCCGACAGCATGATCGCCGAGCGAAGCGTCCGAAAGCCCTCCGACACATAGGATTGCGGCTCCGTGTAGGAGATCAGGTCCGGCGACACCCGCGCCATGCGGTCCCGCTCGGCCTCGGCTGCCGGCGTACCGGCTACGGCAAGCGGCTTTTTGGAGCCTGGGTCGAAGTGAGGGATGACGGCCAAGGCCGGGAGCCCGACCACATTTTCCGCATCGTCAGAGGTGCGGACCGTGTCGTCGATGGTTTCGGCAAAGAGCGCCAGCACGATGCCGAGCAGCAGCCCGGCGACAAAGCCGATCGCAGCATCGTTGCGCTTGACCGGATACACGGGCCGCGCGGGAACCGTTGCCCGGTCGACAACGTCAATGGTGTTGCTGCTCAAGCCGGCCGTGATGCCCGCTTCCTTGAGCCGCGTCTGCAGGGCGTCATAAAGGTCGGAGGCCGACTCGGCTCCATGCTTCAGGATCTGGTACTGGGCCGAGGCCCGGTTTTGCGAGTACGCTTCCTGCTTGGCCGCTTCCAGGCGGTTGCGCATCAGGTTTTCTGTGCTCAAGGCCGTCGTGTATTCCACTTCAAAGCGGCGGGTCAGGTTTGTGATCTCGACGTCGATATCGCGCTGGATCTGCGCAAGCGAAGATTGCATCTCGCGCAAGCGCGGCCAATCCGGTCCGTACTTCGACTGCAGCTGCGCAATCTGCACCAGCAGCGCCGCCTGCTGCTGCCGCAGCTGCGACAGGGTAGTTGAAGGAGCAACGGAAAGCAGCAGCTCCGGGTTCCGGGTCTGCGCCATCTTGTAGCGGGCTTCCTTGACAACACGGTCGGCCTGCGCCTCGGACAGCTGCGTGTTTGCGATCCTCAGATTTTCAAGCGTCAGATCGTCGCCGCCGGTATCGCCGCCGGTTCCCAGAAGGTTGTTGTCCTGCTGATACTTGGCCAGAGCATCCTGGCTGGCTTCCACCTGCCCCTTCAAGGTATCGAGCTGCTTGGCGAGCCAGGAGGAGATGCGCGTGGTTCCCTCATAGCGGACCCGCAGCGAGCGGTCGATATAGCAATCGACGATCGAATTGGCGACGTTGGCTGCTACAACAGGATCCTGATTGCGGAAGCGCACCTCGACCAGGTCCGTGCCGGAGGAGAGAAGGATCTTGGTCGCGCCTTTGAAGCTGGCCAGAAGGACCGTTCGCTCGCCCGGGTTGAGTGTCCCGGTATACGGGTGCTTTTCAAAGATCTGCGAAAAAGGAGCCTTGTGGTACAGGTCCAGCGCATTGATGACATCGAGCGAGACCGTATCGCTCTGCATGATCTTGATCTCGGTGGCCACGCGCACCAGCGCGCCTTCAAGCCCTCCGGACTGCTCCTGCACAAGCTCGCTGATCCCGATGTTGTTGGTCTTGTCTTCGTTGACATCGATCAACGCCATTGCTTCGTACTGCGGGATAGTGGTCAAAATATAGAGCAGCGCAAAGGCCAACCCGATGATGATGCCCATCAGGATGATCCATTTGCGCTTGATCAGGACCTTGCGAATATCGCTCGGCGTGATCACCGCCTGATCCTGATTGAGCGTGGTCGCACTTCCGTACTGCCGCTGCGGTGTGCCTGCGGGCGCTTCCATCCTAATAAGCTCCTTGTGTATAAGCGCGTCCGGCAATTTGCTGGCGCATTCGAGTGGTCGCTCCCTGGAAAGAACCCGGGCGCAGGGGGCCGCAGCTGAAAGGCGTCACTGCCACCGATCGGTCAGCCGCACCCGGGTGAATCGCTGGCCGACAAGCAGGCTCTTGCCCGGACCCTAGCCCGTGGCTGCCCTGCAGCAGACTAGCGGTACGCAACTTCCGGGATCCCCGGCGCGGCACAAGAGCTCCCCGCGTCAAAAGGAAACCTTATCTGCGCCAAGGCTCCGCCGCCGGTCCTGAACACGCACGTGCCGCTGCGTACAGGCAAAAACAGTGGGCCGCCTCTCCCTTGGTGCAGTATTGCCAGTCAGAACCTTATCCATAGGCATACGTCTACTATCGGCTGAACACGATCAAACTTTCATGGCAGATTAGAAAACACTGCAAGGCCTGGAGGTCAGCCGATGAGCGTCAAAGCGTGCGGGCCAATGCCTGCTTCCGTCCTGCGGAACCCTTGTTCGCCGAACTGCGGCCCATCTCGAGCAACGACTTCCTCAAGCGACAGCTCGACCTGAAGTTGGACTACGAGCCGGGGCCCAGGATGGAGCCACGCTCGACGCTGAAAACCCAACGCTCGAGCCCAAACCCGGACCCAGATGCAAAGCCGGGCCGGAACCCCGAGCCTCCACCCGCTGACCAGGCTCCACCCCTCGGAACTAAACCGAGTGTAGCCAAGATGCTCCACACGGTCAAACCGAGTCGAAACCGGGCCGGCCCTCTTTAGTAACCGCTCAAGGCGGCCCTTCACGCGCGGAGAACGCCACATCGAGCGTCGGGCAGCAACTCCGAGCCACGCCGTCAACTGGCGCTTGCCCGCTCCATCAGAGCCGAAAACAGCTGGTGCCTGTTGCCTCCCGCCTGCTTGGCGCGGTACATCGCCCGGTCGGCCATCCGCCACAGATCGCCGCCCTTCATAGCGTCGTCCGGGTACACCGCGATGCCAATGCTTGCGCTTACCCGAACAATCCTGCCCTCAAGAAGGTAGGGCGCGCGAAGTTCCGCCAGCAAGTCGTCGGCGACCCTTTCCGCATCGGCGACGCTTTTTATCCGGTCGAGAACAACCATGAACTCTTCCCCACCCACGCGTGCCGCCGTGTCCACATCGCGCAACCGGCGGCGCAGTCGAGCGGCAAACTCCTTCAAACAGTCATCTCCCGCTGCGTGACCAAAGGTGTCATTGATCTGCTTGAAGCGATCCAGATCGATACACAAAATCGCCGCGCGTGTGCCATGCCGGGCTCCCGCAGCCAGGGCGGCCTTGATCCTGTCTTCAAGCAGGAGGCGGTTCGGCAGCCCTGTGAGTGGATCGTGATTGGCCTGGTGGATCAGTTGTTCGTGGAGCCTGTGCCGCTCCGTCACATCGTGCGCCAGCACAAGGTAGGCTTCCCGGCCTTCAAACAACACCGGGTCCGCCTTCAGTTCGACCATGCTGGTGCCGCCGTCCCGCTTGTGAAGCCGCCAGGGCGTGTGGGATCCTCCTCTTGAAAGCTCCTCCTTTCGGTCGCCCGCCGGCGCGAGCTCGGGCACCAGGGCCCCCATGCTCATCCGCAGCAGCTCTGCCCGCTCGTACCCATAGGAGCTGACCGCCGCGGCGTTGGCTTCCAGCATCTGCTCGGAGTCGGCGGCAACAATCCACATCGGCAGCGGATTGCGTTGGAACAACATCTGGTACTGCGCAAACTGGCGGCTGGCCAGGCCAATCTCTTCTTCGAGCAGGGTGACAATCATGCCGAAGGCGACAACAAACTTGGGCACATTCCACACTTCGCCATTGATGACCATGCCGGGCGAAAACCGATCCAGCGCCAGTCCGATAGGAAACACGGCCGCCCAGCAGAGCAGCCCCCATACGGTGGTCGCTACTCCGGCGGACTGGCGCCGGTGATCCTGCCAGAACAGCAGCGCATGCATGGTGAAGAGTTCCATCAGGATCAGGTCGACCCCAGACTCGGGCCGACCCATGATGATCTCGTAAAGGATCAAAAACAAGCAGCCGATGATGACCGCCGTGCCGAGCACGGCAAAGCGCGGCCGGTCCCGGTAAAAGAACCATAGGAGCATCAGGCCTGCCCCGTGGCCGATCAGCTCCAGCACCAGGTAGGCCATGGGGCTGCGTACTCCAAGGGAGACCAGCCACACAAACGTCAAAGCAGGGATGGCGAGGGAGAGCGCGACCTGTACCCGGAGCCTGGCGGCTGCAGGCACCGAGGCCGATACCAGAAAGAGGATGCCGCAAAGCATGAGCGCCGAGGTAGCCAGGGCATCAGAGACCACGGCAAGCCTCGGCTGCGTCGGCTGCCAAAGCAGGATGCCGAAGTGCACCAGCACGCACATCCAGCCAAACATCCACAGGCGCACCCGCGCCGAAGAACGAAGCCGGTCGATCGACGCAAAGAGCGCGACCAGCAATCCCAGCACAAGGATGTTGAGCATCAAGGTTTGCGTCATCTAGGTCGGGGCGGACCGGCCTTCTGTCCGCCACGAGAAACTCCTCTCAGATGCAGGTGCGTGCGCGCGGCCTCACCGGTTCCGAGCACATCGCTCGCGCTCAAATGGGTGATCGTGTTCGAAAAAGGGTTGCGCGGCCTGACAGGCTCGCCGCTTAGCTACCTGTTGCGATGCAGCACCTGGTGGGCGGTGAGGGACTCGAACCCCCGACATCCTGCTTGTAAGGCAGGCGCTCTAACCAGCTGAGCTAACCGCCCCATGCGCTGCTTGCTGCTCTGGCGAAACCACTGGCCCAGGCTTGAGGGCCTACAAAGCGGCTTGCCCGCCCGCCCAGTTTAGCAGCATCTTTCTGAATGCTGTCTTAACGCTGCCTCGCGTTCCGGTTGGGGGAGCCCCGTTTTGCTCCCGCTCCTGCTCACCGCTCCGGTCCTTTGCTGCCGCATCTCCCTGGCCGCGGCTCACCGGGCCCCGGCGCTCTCCCGCCGGCGCCACCTATCCCCTCATGCGGGATTGGTACACTTGGGGCAGCATGGCGCGCCTGATTGTCAACGCCGATGACTTCGGCTACACCCCGGGCGTAAACCAGGCAATCCTCGAGTTGCACCAGGCCGGAGCACTTTCCTCAACCACACTGATGGCAGCCGGGCCTGCGGCCGATCACGCGCTTGCCGCGCTGCGCCTCGATTTTGCGGCGCGGCCTGATCCCGCGCTGCGCCTCGATCCTTCGACTCACCACGCAAAACCTCTCGGAGTCGGGTGCCATGTTGTTCTTGTAGATGGCCAAGCGGTGTCACCGCCAGCCCGGATCGCGACCCTGCTCTCCCCCGTGCCGCCCTTTGCCGCGCCTCACGGTATCTCCCGCGCCTCCAACTTTCGCCCGTCCCTGCCCCGCTTTGTCTTCGACCTTTTATGCGGCCGCATCCGCGAAAGCGAAATAGAGCTGGAAGCCACGGCTCAGATCCGCAGCCTCCAGGCCGGCGGCATCCACGTCACGCATCTCGACACCCATAAGCACACCCACATGTTTCCGCGCGTCTTGCGGCCTTTGCTGCGCGCAGCCGTGCAATGCGGGGTTCCGGCGATCCGCAACCCGTTTGAGCCCGCCTGGAGCCGCAACGCGACCTCCAAGGCGACCTCCAATGTTTCCTTCAAGATTTCCTGGCTGCGGCGCGCCGAGGTTTCCACCCTGGCGCGCCTCCAGCCCAGCTTCCTTCAACTCGTCGAGCAGGCCGGTCTGCGAACCACTGCCGGCTCTCTCGGCGTCCTCGCCACTGGCACCCTGAACCCTGCTACCCTGCAAACACTGCTTGCCGCCTTTGCCGATCGGGCCGAAGACGCAGCCGTGTACGAACTGGTCTGCCATCCCGGCTACCGCGATCGTTTCCTTGACGCGCTACCAACCCGGCTGGGCCAAGAACGCGAAACGGAGCGAGCCGCTTTTCTTGCAGTGAAGCACCGACTGCAAAGCCTGCCGCTGATCCACTTTGGCGATCTCCCAAGCCTTACTCAATCGGCCTGCTCCTGATATAGCAGCAAATCACTTCCCGGTCCTTACGTTCTGATCCTTGTAGGTACTTTCGGCACATGAGCCTTGTTTGGCGCTCACATTCGCTTCAGCTTCAGCTTTAATAAGGAGCAGCGGTGTTCGCATGCTTCTTCTCTTTACGCGTCAGAACGGCTCCCTGCTGCTGTCCCTTGCGTGCTGCTCGCGGGCGGCTGGCCCGTACCTAGGCGTCTCCGACAGGCTCACGCTGTGAGGAAGCTGCTCACCTACGGCCTGCCGGCAGCCGGCGCGCTCGGCCTAAGCCTGTACTACGGGGCATTTGCGTCGCTTTTTTCGGCCAACTACCTGCCTCATCGCTATTGCTACCTTGCCAAGCCGGGCCTGGTTTGGACCAATGTCACCATGGACGGGCTGATCGGCGCCTCCTATGCCGTGATCTTCGGGTCGTTGTTCTGGGTCGCTTCGCAGCTCCGCTCGCTGGCCGCCCTGCGCTCCTACCTGTGGATCTTTATCGCGTTCGGCACGTTTATCGTCGCCTGCGGAGCCACCCACGTGATGGAGATGATCACCATCTGGGTGCCTGTCTATAACCTGTCTGCGGCTGTCAAAGTCGTCTGCGCCGCGGCTTCAGTCCCGACGGCAATCCTGTTCGCTCGAGTCTCCCCCGCGCTTGCGGCAAACATCCGCCGCTTTCTCGAGATGCTTTCGACCACGCAGCGTGAAAAAGAACAGGCTCTCCTGGCGCTGGTCGCTTCTGAAAAGCTTGCCGTCGCAGGACGCATCTCCGCCTCGATCGCCCACGAGATCAAGAATCCGCTCGACTCGGTCGGCAACCTTCTTTACGTGGTCGCCCAGGATGACCGCTCGCCGGCCGACCTGGTCAACCTCCTTGAGATGGCCCGCTCAGAGCTCGACCGCGCCAACCAGATCGCACACGATACCCTGGGGCTCTTCCAGGCATCCGATACCGCGTCGGAGTTCTCGCTTGGCAGGCTGGTGCAAAGCGTTCTCGATCTCCAAACAGCGCACCTGGTCAAGCGCAAGATCACTCTCCAGCCCCGGCTCCGTACCGCGGTTGCTGTACACGCGTACCCAAACGAGCTCCGGCAGATCCTGATCAACCTGATCCAGAACGCCGCCGCAGCCATCGGCTCGGACGGCCGCATCCTGATCCGCGTGCAGCCACGCCGCCTGCTTGCCGGCGCCACTGCGACTACCGGCAAAGCGGGGCACTTCGGGCGCTTCGGTCAACCGGGCTATTCGATCACCGTCGCCGATACGGGGAGCGGCATCGATGCCCATCATCGTGCCCGCCTCTTCACCCTCTTCTTTACCACCAAGGGAGAAGAAGGCAACGGGCTGGGCCTGTGGCTTGTGCGCTCCATGGTTGAGAAGCACGGCGGCCGCATCATCTTCCGCTCTCGCACGGCTTCTGAGTCGCGCTCCCCCGGCACACTCTTCAACGTCTGGATCCCGCTTTCGCCTTCCCCGGTCGCGGCAGCGCAGTCCTTTCTTCCGGCGGCCATCCATACAGGCAGGCACCCCGGGGCATCGCAGGGCCGCGCCGTTTCAGCCTAGCGAGACCACCCCGCCGAACTTCGCGCATCGTCTCGCAGCTCCCCCGCGTCCAAGCTGTGACGGCGGACCCGTCTCAGCGATGAAGATAGGCATTACCTGCTACCCGACCTACGGCGGCTCCGGCGTCGTTGCCACCGAGCTCGGCATCGAACTCGCAGCCAAAGGGCATGAGATCCACTTCATCACCTACCAGCAGCCCTTCCGGCTCACCGGGCGTGAAAAAGGCATCTCCTACCACGAAGTTCCTGTGCCCACCTACCCGCTCTTTGAGTATCCGCCGTATGACCTGGCGCTGGCCACCCGCATGTCAGAGGTGGGCGAGTACTATGAGCTCGACCTGCTTCATGTCCACTACGCGATCCCGCACTCGGTAAGCGCACTGCTGGCCCGGCAGATGCTTGAAGCGCGCGGCATCCGGCTGCCCTTTGTCACCACCCTCCATGGCACGGACATCACCCTGGTCGGCCTGGACCGCTCCTACCTGCCCATCACCCGCTTTGGCATCGAACAATCGGACGGCGTCACCTCCATCTCGAATTACCTTCGCGAGAAGACCATCGGGGAGTTCCAGGTGACCCGCCCGATC
The DNA here is from genome assembly GCA_964246065.1 of uncultured Acidobacteriaceae bacterium. Classification (GTDB taxonomy): domain Bacteria; phylum Acidobacteriota; class Terriglobia; order Terriglobales; family Acidobacteriaceae; genus EB88. The sequence goes on along the minus strand of CAXTPL010000014.1, from coordinate 20,958 downwards.
GAGGTCATCCCCAACTTTGTCAACTGCGACCTGTACACGCCGCTGGCCCCGGCTCTCCGTTCGGCGGGCCGCGGCCAGTATGCGGCGCCGGGCGAAAAGATCCTCATGCACCTGTCCAACTTTCGCCCCGTAAAGCGCGTGACCGATGTGATTGAGATCTTTGCGAGGATCGCAGCCAAACTTCCCTCACGGCTTTTGCTGGTAGGCGACGGCCCTGAGCGGTCCAACGCCGAGTACCTGGTCCACCAGAAAGGGCTGGCCGGCCGCGTCCACTTCCTCGGCAAGCAGGACGAGGTCCACGCCCTGCTCCCCTTGGCGGACCTGCTTCTGATGCCCTCGAAACTGGAGGCGTTTGGCCTGGTTGCCCTGGAAGCGGGCGCCTGCTGCGTCCCGACCATCTCAACCAGTGCCGGCGGCGTACCGGAGCTGATTGAAGACGGCGTCAACGGCCGCCTTTTTCCCGTTGGCGATGTGGAAGGCATGGCAAAAGCCGCGCTCGATCTTCTTGAAGATGACACGCGCATGCGCACCATGGCTGCCGCCGCGCGCCAAACGGCGCAGCTGCGCTTCTGCACCACGCGCATCATCCCCAGGTACGAAGCGTTCTATGAGCAGGTAGTCAACCACTAGGACCAGGGAGGAATCAGCAGGTTGGGCCGGGCGCGCGCGCGGCAGCCTTGTGTGCGCGTGTTGAGCCGCTTGGCTGGTCCGGGCGAGCCGGCTCTCGCGCACAGCGAACCCAGAAGAAGAAGCCGGGCCGCGCAGTGCACGCCTGCCTTTATCCTTAAGGGCAGCATGCACATACGCGAGACAAAAGAAGTCCTCACCCCGCTCTTGTTCAACGCCCAGCACAACTGCTTCGGCTGCGGCGAGCTGAACCCGATCGGCCTGCGCCTCAAGTTCTTCACGAACGAGCAGCTCGAGGTCGTCTGCCATTTCACAGTGCCCGAGCGCTTCCAGGGCCCGCACGGGTTTGCCCACGGCGGCGTGATCGCCAGCATGCTTGACGAGGCGATGAGCAAGGCCATCCACGCCTCCCCGCACGCCGCGGGCCTGATGGCGATGACTCGCCACATGGAGACGAACTACCTGCGCCCGGTGCCGCTCGGGGCGAGCGTAGTTCTGCGCGCCCACCAGGAAAAGGTAGAAGGCCGCAAACACTTTTGCCTAGCCTCGCTCGAAGACGAGACAGGCAGGCAGTTAGCGACGGGTAAGGCTTTGTTCATCGCCATTGAGCGGGAGCCCGAGCATAAGCACTGAGGCTGCGTCGCTGCAAGGATCACGTGTGGGGAGCAACTCAAAATGCTGATCAGATTCTTGGCAGGTTTGATCGTCCTTGCACTTATCAGATCGGTGCCGGGAGACAGTGCTCAACAAGGTCCGGGAAAGGCTGATGTGGCTTTGCGCGCGCGGATCGGTGCATCGCCGCGACTCCCCTTCGATGCCGTGCACCTCAAAGCCAAGCAGCAGTCTCCTGCATGGGCCACGGGACCGATTTCGGGACTAGCCGTGGACAGTCAAGGAAATATCCTGGAGCTGCAGCGCGGCGACAAAGCACAACCCCTCCTCGTTATAGATCGTGAAGGAAGGTTGCTGCGCTCTTGGGGTGACGGCGACTTCAGGCTCCCGCACAGTATCAGGATCGACCCTGATGGCTATCTTTGGACGGTAGACGCCGGGTCTTCGACAGTGATTAAGTATTCGCCGGATGGCAAAAAGTTGATGTCGATCCTCGTAGGTGGGCGGACGAACAATGGAAGCTCATTCAACGGAACCACGGATATCGCTTTCGCGCCAAATGGCAGAATCTTTATCGCGGATGGTTACAGCAACGCACGTATTCTGGAATATTCTCGCCTTGGGGAACGGCTTAAGCAGTGGGGAGAGGCGGGCAGCAAGCCTGGCGAATTCCGCCTACCCCACTCGATTCAGATAAGTAAAGACGGGGTTCTCTATGTCGCTGACAGGGAGAACGGACGCATAGAAGAGTTCGACCTACGTGGCAGATATATTGGCGAGATCCCACAACTGGGGAGGATTTATTCAATCAAGCTTGCGGGCAGCGCGCTCTGGGCGAGCATGGAGCCCTTTAACGAGGAGCCTGGTTCCGGCTCTGGCTGGGTTGTGAAGCTAGACCGGAAAACAGGCACCATCCTCGGTCATCTAGACGTTCCTGGGACAGGCGGCGGACATGCTATGGAACTGCTTCCATCCGGCGAGCCTATCGTCTCTTCAGGCAATGAGCTGCTTCTGTTCAGGGTGAAGTGACTTGGTAGCCGCTATAACAGCTTTGCTCGCGCATGCTTGGGATAGCTTCAACGAGGCTTGGTAGAAGAGCTCTACCCCCGCCGCGTCTGCGCTAAACTGGAGCTTCACAGCAACAGTGTTCAGAGCGCGCATGCTCCCGCCCCGGGTGAGCAGAAACGCTGGGACGCAAGGGAGCAATCATGGCAGAACTACACGCACAGAACGGCAACGGCAGCAGCAACGGCACGACCGGCACCACCGCGAACAGCCTCCGCTTGAAAGTAGGCCTCGCCGAGATGCTCAAGGGCGGCGTCATCATGGACGTCACCGATGCACACCAGGCCGAGATTGCCGAGAAGGCGGGCGCCGTTGCCGTTATGGCTCTCGAGCGCGTGCCCGCGCAGATTCGCGCCGAAGGCGGAGTCGCGCGCATGGCCTCAATCAAGGTCATCAAGGAGATTATGGGCGCGTCCTCGATCCCGGTCATGGCCAAGGCCCGCATCGGCCACTTTGCCGAGGCGCAGGTGCTGCAGGAGCTTGGCGTGGACTTCATCGACGAGTCCGAAGTGCTGACCATGGCCGATGAGGTTCACCACATCGACAAGCACAAGTTCAAGACGCCCTTTGTCTGCGGCGCACGCGACCTGGGCGAAGCGCTGCGCCGGATTGCGGAAGGCGCAGCCATGATCCGCACCAAGGGCGAAGCCGGCACAGGCGACGTGGTGCACGCGGTCAAGCACATGCGCGCCATCGTCAAGGAGATGCGCGCCCTCACCGTGCTTGCCGAGGACGAGCTCTACGTGGCCGCCAAGGACCACCGAGTTCCCTACGAGCTCGTCCGCATGGTCGCCAGGACCGGCAAACTCCCCGTGCCGAACTTCTCCGCGGGCGGCATCGCCACTCCAGCTGACGCGGCGCTCGTTCGCCAACTCGGCGCTGAGGCAGTCTTCGTCGGCTCCGGCATCTTTATGAGCGATAGCTACACCTTTGCGCCGCGCGCAGAAGCCGAGTCCCGTGCCCGCGCCATCGTCCGTGCCTGCACCCACTTCGACGACCCTAAGGTTCTGATGGAGGCAAGCGAAGATTGCACCGGCTCCATGAAGGGCCTGGCCGTTGCCGCGCTCGATCAGGCCCACCTCCTCCAGACCCGCGGGGACTAGGGACTGGCCGTCCGGGCAGATGCGCCTTCGGCGCCATGGTGCTGCGAGTTACGGCGGTTGCGAGTCGTTCGCCATGGTACCCCGGGCGGGGGGAAGTGCCGGATCGCGCATGGTGCAGCGTGAAATCAGGAAGATTGAGACCGGCATGCAGCGCGCGGAGTGGCCGAGGGTTTTTGGCTGGCGTCATAAACGCGCAAATGTGATCGCTGAAGGGATGGATGCCCGAACAACCCGCACTCTGCATTGGCGTACTCGCCCTCCAGGGCGACTATGACGCACACGCGATCGCGCTCACCGAAGCGGCGGCCGAAGCCGGGATTCCCGCCACAACCCTGCTCGTCCGCAAGCCGGAACAACTCGCTGCGCTCGACGGCCTGATCGTGCCCGGCGGCGAGTCCACTACCTTCCTCAAGTTTCTCGAGCGTGACGGCTTTCTAGCCGATCTTCGGGCCTTTGTGGCGGCCCGACCGACCTTTGGCACCTGTGCCGGCACTATTCTGCTGGCGCGCGAGGTTTCGCATCCCGCGCAAGCCTCGCTCGCCGTGCTCGACGCAGCCGTGGAGCGCAACGCCTACGGCCGCCAGAACGAAAGCTCCATCGAGCAGACAGAGACCACGCTGCCCGGCGGCGGCACCCTAGAAGCTGTCTACATCCGAGCCCCCCGCATTGCGCGCGTCGGGCCGAGCGTCACCGTGCTCGCCTCGCGCGACGGCTTTCCGGTGCTAGTCGAGCAGGATCACCTGCTCGCCGCCACCTTTCATCCAGAGCTTTCGGACGACCGGCGCGTGCACACGCACTTTCTGCGCATGGTCGCCCAGCATGCGCGCGCAGAAACATAGCCGGGTGGGAAACCCTCAGCAGATCGCTTCCCACAATGTGACTTGTGAGGAGCAAACGAAGCTGTAGACGAGAGCCCTGGGAATCGCTGCTGATAGGCGTCTATGGGGCGACCACTCGAAACCAGTCTCGCATGACCTGCTTGACGCGTTCATGCTCTTCCGGGCTAACCGTGCTCATGTGGCAGATGGTGTTTCGGGTGTGAACAATAAGTCGCGTTTGCTGCAGTAAACCTTTGTCACCGACGAGTGCTTCAAAATGCTTCTTCCAATTGCTCGGATCATCCACGATGCTGATGAGTTGGCCGAGGGTCGTCATCGCAAGCTTACCTCGCGAATCAAGGTTCATCCATTTCTTCTTATCTTCAGTCTCTTCGAGTTTTAAAACGTCGTCCCGGACGTTTTGCGGAACTGAGTCCCACCAGTTTTCCTTGTCGGCCTCCGAAAGAACTGTCAGAACGAAATCCCTCAGATAATTTTCTAAAACGAAGAACAATTTAAAGGTATTCGCTGCACCATCGGCTTCGCGACATTCGTCCGGCAACACTTCTGCAACGTTGAAGGTATCCGAGATCATCAGGGCTGATCGAGGCACGGTGCCAGGCAAAGTGAGTACACGTCGCTGTGCTGATCGGCCAATCATTAAAAAATTTGCGAGGTTGGCGGAGTTCATCCCAAAGACTTCCTCAAAGCGTTGAAGATCGCCAAGTATGTTTCTTCGGTGCCGTTAGATGGGAGGTGAATCTTGATGTTGAATCTGAAGTCCGGGTTGAATCCCGACTGCCGAACATCAGGTTCCCGACGGTCCGTTACAGTGAGATCCTCCCTTTGCTTCTCGTCTTTCGGGGCGCTTTCCTCGGACGATTCGTCAGCAGCTTGGACGTGGCTGAAATCGGCGGCTTTGACAAGCGCATTGAAAGTGTAAGTGATGAGCTTAGTCATCGCTTCATCGGCACCGCTGACCTGCGCAACGAGGCCTTTCAGTTGCTCATTTTGCAAAGAGTACGCAGCCTCGTTTGCCTCAAAAGGAGGGGCGTAAGCTTTGCGAATACCTTCTGCAATAGCCGACCTTGCGGTTGCAGTGTTTTTCAAGCGGCCGTATTCTGCCGACGGCTTTCCGGCGTTATCAAGAAATCCAAGCTTCTTCAGAATCGATATAAGCTGGCGGTCATTTGTTCCCTTTAGGCCAATAGTATCGGTCAGGAACCTCATTGTGAATGCGTCGGGAATCTTCGCCTTCGCGATCTTCTCGAATAGCGTAGGAATGTTCTTGTTGGTAGCAAGATAAGGAAGGTCTTTCGCCACTCGTTTGCTCCGTTCAGGGTCGCTCGAATTGAGACCTTAAAGCGTCACCAATTCTATATTCACTTCAGGTACCGAAAAACGTCGTTACCGCCAGCGTCGCAACCGAGCCTTTCACACCCTAAGCCGTGTAGCGATCTCAACGTTCCTTTCCCTACGCATGCCGAGTTCCGCACGAGCAACCTCAACCTGTGCCATCCTGAGACTATGACTCGCGCCCTTGGCTCGCTCGGATGGCTGCCTCCTAACGGCTCCGTGCACGGCGTTGCCCTGGATCGCCTGCTCTTTTGGAACCTGGGTGTACTCACCGCACTACTGATCCTCGCTCACTTCCTGCTGTTCTGGGCCGTGATGCGGCACCACGTCCGGACTGGCAGTACGGGGCAGCTTCCCTTCTATCGAGGACCCCACTTGCCTATGCAGACACTCGTCGCATGGCTCCCACTCCTCGCCTGCACCGCTCTCTTCGGGCTTATGGCGCTCACCTCGGAGCGGGTGTGGGCCGGCCTGCGCTTTCAGGGTCCGTCCCCGGCAGCGATGCAGGTGGAGGTTGTCGGCGTGCAGTTCCAGTGGTACTTCCGCTATCCCGGCGGCGACGCGACTTTTGGGCGGACGCGCCCACAGTTGGTCGACGCGGCGGCCGGCAACCCGCTCGGCCTGGACCCAGCCGACCCAGCTGCCAGTGACGACTTGGTCGCGAGCGTGCTGGTGCTGCCCGCTGGCCACGAGGTCGACCTACGGCTTCGCGCCCATGATGTCATCCATGGCTTCTTCATTCCCGGCATGCGGCTGAAGCAGAACGCCGTCCCGGGCCTGCTGCTCCACGTGCACTTTACCCCGGTTGCGCCCGGCGACTATCCGATCCTGTGTACCCAGGTCTGCGGCTCCGGGCATGCGCGTATGCAGGCGCTGCTGCGCGTCCTGCCGCCTGCGCAGTTCGCAAGCTGGCTTGCCGCGCGCGAGCACCAGGCTGCCGCACCTCAAGCGTCCGCAGATAGAGGCCGATGAGCGAACTTCGCAGAACCACTTTGCCCCCTTCGGTCGCTGGGGTTCCACGAGCCGGGCTCCCGCCCCGGCCGCGCCTCCGCTGGTTCTCAACCCACCACCGAGTCATTGGTGTACAGTACCTGCTGCTTTCACTCGCCGCCGTTGGGATTGGCACCGTTCTTTCGCTGCTCATGCGCGTGCACCTGGTCTGGCCTGCGCTACGCCTGCCCCTGCTCGGCATCCTGCAGCCGGAAGGCTACCTCGCCCTGGTGACCATGCATGGCACGCTCATGGTGTTCTTTGTCCTGACTGTCGCGCCTTTCAGCGGCTTTGCCAACCTGGTGCTGCCGGAGCAGATCGGGGCCAACGGGATGGCCTTCCCGCGCCTCAACGCGGCCGGCTTCTGGCTGACCGTCTCCGCTTTGCTCATCTTGCTTGCGGCCTTTCTCGTGCCCGGCGGCGCACCCATCTCCGGCTGGTCCAGCTATCCGCCGCTTTCAGCCCTCGCCGTTGCCGGTTCCGGCCAGGCGCTCGGTATGGACCTTTGGCTGGTATCGCTGGCGCTGTTTTGCGCCGGCGCGTGGCTGGGAGCGGTGTGCCTGCTTGTGACTGTGCTGTATGAGCGCTGCCCCGGCATGCGGCTGATGCGGATGCCGCTCACCGCCTGGTCCTGGTTTGTTTCGGCAGTGCTGGTGCTGCTCGCCTTCAGCGTCCTGCTCGCCGCGCTGGTAATGCTGCTCTGCGACCGGCACGCAGGTACCAGCTTCTTTGTCCCACTGGGCGAGGTCGTCAACGGCGTTGCCCTCCCGCGCGGCGGCGACGGCTCCCCGCTCCTGTGGCTGCACCTGTTCTGGTTTTTCGGCCATCCGGAGGTTTATATCGCCATCTTGCCGGGTATGGGCCTGGCCTCATCGCTGCTGGCCAACTTTACCCGGCGCCCTGTCCTCGGCTATCGCTTCATGGTTTCTACCACGCTCGCCATAGGCGGCCTGGGCCTGCTGGTCTGGGGGCACCACATGTTCGTCAGCGGCATGAACCCTTATGCCGGGAGCGCATTCGCACTCACGACCATGGCGATTGCCCTGCCCAGCGCGGGCAAGGTCTTCTCCTGGCTGGGCACGCTGCTCGGCACTCCCGGTGACCGTGGGCTGCCTCAGCCGCTCACCCGTACGCCGGTGCCGATGCTCTTTGCGCTCGGCTTTGTCTCGCTCTTCATCGCAGGGGGGCTTACCGGCCCTATCCTGGCGCAGCCCGCGCTTGACAGCTACCTCCACAACACCTATTTCGTCGTGGCCCACTTCCACCTCATTATGGCGA
>CAXTPL010000014.1:12579-13099 GCA_964246065.1 uncultured Acidobacteriaceae bacterium | reverse complement strand
GGTTTCCTCTGCTTACCGGCCGAGTTCTCGGCGAGCGGCTTGGACGGTGGCACTTCTGGCTGACCTTTGTGGGCGCCTATGCGACCTTTTTCCCGATGCACTTTGCCGGGCTGGCCGGGCAGCCGCGACACTATGCGCAGCTCGCCGGCACCACCTCTGCGCTGGCCAACCTGCTGCCGTTGCAACGCGGCATCACCTATGCGGCGCTTTGCCTGTCCGCTGCCCAGCTGCTCTTTCTCGTCAACCTTGTGCGCAGCCTCCGCAGCGGCGTGCCGGCCGGGGCCAACCCCTGGCGAGCTACCACACTTGAGTGGGCTCCCCCGGTATGGCTGGCCCTCGCACCCGCCGAGCGCAAGGTCCTTCACGGCCCCTACGACTACGGCGTTCCCGCTTCCGCGCACGAGGCGCAAGCGGATTTCAAAATGCAGTGTGACTCCCCCGCGCAACCCGAGTAAGCTTGTTTGCAAGAGGGACGCCTCGCCATGCCCGCTACCTTTACCCCCCGACCCCAGGTAGATAT
>CAXTPL010000014.1:0-12569 GCA_964246065.1 uncultured Acidobacteriaceae bacterium | reverse complement strand
GGTAGATATCGAGCGCAAAGACCCCGGCTTCGGGGGCAAGCCGCCGCTCGACAAACGCCCCACCGGCGGCGGCGGCGAAGGCGACAACGGCGACGACGGGCTCCACCGCCGGGGCCCTCGCGAGCTCCTCGATCGGTACCGTCTCGGTCTGTTTTTTATGCTTGCCGGCGACCTGATGTTTTTCGTCGCGCTGGTCAGCGCCTTTTTTGTGCGCCAGGGCTCAGGCCACTTCGACGCGCGCGACAACTACGTCACCGACTGGCATCCGCTGCGTGTTCCGCCGATCCTTTGGGTCAACACAGCCATCCTGGTGCTGAGCAGCGTGACGGCGGAGATGGGGCGTCGACAGCTCTTTCGCGAGATGGACGTGATCGAGGAGTGGCTTGGGCTGGGCCGGCCCGCCGCACGGCGAGCCCTGCCCTGGCTGCTGGGGACGCTTGGACTGGGCGCGCTCTTCCTGGCAGGTCAGTGGATCGCCTGGGGGCAGCTGCAGGCTGAGCGGGTCTATTTTTCAACCAACCCGAACAGCTACTTCTTCTACATCATCACAGGCAGCCATGCCCTGCACCTGGTCATCGGGCTGGCCGCACTTGTTGCCGCTGTCGTCGGACTATACCGGCTGCGCCGTGTACAACTGCGCCAGATTCTGGTCGATTGCGCGGCATGGTACTGGCACACCATGGGTCTGCTCTGGATCTTTCTCTTTGCGCTGCTGGTCTGGTTTCAATAATGCGCGTTGTGTTCTGGCGCGCCCGGTACGCGCGGGCGTCCGCTCTGCACATCCCCTTGCTTTTCGCCTTGCTTAGCCTGCTGCCGCCTTGTGCTCAAGCGCAGGGCTGCAGCGCCTGTCGCGATACAACAGCCGGCAGCGCGCCGGCAGCGCGGGCAGGCCTCCGCCGCGGAGCCATGCTGCTTGGCATCCCTGCGGGAGCGCTCTTTGTCGGCATCTTCGCCCTGGCGCGCCGGCTGGATCGAGACCACTAGGGTCGCGTGCAGGCGAACGAGCTTCGTGAACAAAGGGTGCGCTCGCAACAGCCTTGCGCGCGCGGTCAAAAGGCTGTCGCTGCGGAGAAAAGCTTCAGCCTGCGATGTCGAGTTCGACAGCTTCAATCAGCGGGAGGAGCCAGCCCAGGAGCGCCTGATGCGCCGGGTGCACTTCGTAGGCTTTGAAGTCCGCCTGGCTCGCGAAGCGCATGACTCCGCCAAAGGTGTACTCGGCGGCGCGGGGCGACTGGTTGTCGCCGACGCACACTTCGAGGATCGTCGGGATGCTGTCGCGCAGATGCCTGATCTGGTCTGCAGCCTGAACTCGATCGGCGGCGGTGGCTTGCGGCTTCCAGCGGAACAGAAATACATGGAGGAACATGCATGCTTCCTTTCGCGCCCAGGCTAGGCGATGATGCTGGACGGAACAAGGCAGGAGAGGGAGGGAGAACCCGAAAAAGCGACCGGCAAGTGGAAGTCGCAGCGCGGTCGCCGACGGTTGGCTAGTCGAGCGCCTCGGGGGTGATGGCGATATTGCTCTCGCCGGCGGCCTTTTTCTCGTGGTACTTCTTCACCCAGGCCTCGAAGCTCTTGCCCGCTGCAGTATCGCGACCTGTAAAGGCAAGCGCGGCAATCTCTCCATACGCGATGGTGCGCTTGGTGCGCTCCGTGGAGGGGATCACGCGGACCGCGGAGTCTGCCAGCGTTTTGCCCAGGCGCCGGTCAAAGACATAGCCTTGTACCTGGCTGCCGTCTTTCAGGGTCAGCGTTACGTCGCCGCGATAATCGAAGGCTTTCTCGAAGGCAACGCGCTTTTCTTCATCCGTCGCGAGCGCGGGGATCCATCCTTCAAGCTGTTCGCGTTCACGCCCGGCGGCAATCTCCAACTGGTCGGGGGCAACGTGCTCGTCCATGTGCATGGGCTGCGTGGCGGTCTCGCTCATACGGTGGTTCCCTGCCGCTCTTCCGCGTGCGCTGGGGCGGCGATCTGCACCAGGGGCGTATGGGCGGACCTGGCAGGCTGGTTCAGAAGATCGAGCGCGCCCCGATCTTCATATTTTGAGAAGAGGGTAGCCAGCGCGGTCTCGGCAAAGCCCTTCCAGGAAGAAAACGTGTAGTACGCGCCGGAAGCCTCGTAGCCGGAATGCACCATGCAGTTGGCGCACTTGGGATTGCCGCTTTCGGTGCCGTAGCTGGCCCAGTCGGTGGTCTCGATCAACTCCTGAAAGGTGTCCGCATAGCCGTCCTGCAGCAGGTAGCAGGGCTTTTGCCAGCCAAAAACCGAGTACGCGGGCATGCCCCAGGGGGTGCAGGTAAACTCGCGCTTGCCCATCAAAAACTCCATGTACATGGGCGAAGCGTTGAACTTCCAGCTCTTCTTCCGGTTAGACAGGATGGCGCGGAAGAGTCGGCGCGAGCGAGCCCGGCCGAGAAAATGCTTCTGGTCCGGAGCCTTCTCATAGGTGTAGCCGGGGGCCACCATCATGCCTTCAACGCCCACTTCCATCAGCTCGTCAAAGAAGGCACGAACCGAGTTCGGGTCTGCACCGTCAAAGAGCGTGGTGTTGGTGGTGACACGGAAGCCCGCTGCCACGGCAGCCTTGATGCCCTCGAGCGCGATGTCGTACCCGCCTTCGCGGCAGACCGAAAAGTCGTGGTGCTCACGCTGCCCGTCGAGATGGACGGAAAAGGAAAGGTACTTCGAAGGCTTGAACAGGTGCAGCTTCTCTTTGAGCAGAAGCGCATTGGTACACATGTAGACATACTTCCTGCGCGCAACCAGGCCGGCGACGATCTCGTCGATCTTCGGGTGCAGGAGCGGCTCGCCGCCGGGAATTGAGACCATCGGGGTGCCGGCCTCTTCTACGGCGCGGAAGCACTCTTCCGGTGAGAGTTCTTGCTTGAGGATATGTGCCGGGTACTGGATCTTGCCGCAGCCTGCGCAGGCAAGATTGCAGCGAAACAACGGCTCCAGCATGGTGACGAGCGGAAAGCGCCTCTTGCCCGACCACTTCTGCTTCAGGATGTAGGTGGCCACAGTCCAGGCCTGCGATACGGGTACTGCCATCGTGTATGTGTCCTCAGTATTGCTGTTGCTCGCCTGCCTGTTGCGCTTTCCGGATCTGCTCCATGGCCGCTTCTAACTCGGCGTTGCGGCGCGTAAGGTCAGCGATCTTGATCGCGTCGTGGACCCGGTTCGATCGTTCACCGGCGCGACCCTCTACTGCAGTCATTTCCGTCCTCAACTGGGTAGTCTGCAGGCGCAAGTCCTCCCGCACCAAGCCGATTTCTTCCCCAAGCAGGGTGTTGGCGCTGCGTACTTCGTCTCGCACCCCGTTCAAGCCGGCAATCACCGCCTTCAAATCAGGCCTAACAACATCTGCAGCGCCTGCCTCAAGTCTGCGACAACGGACATGCGCAACCTCCGCTTTGAACGCTCATCCCTGCTCCCGCTCCATGGCACGCTTGTAGCTTGTCAGCGCCAGCAGCGGAAAGTAGTCCCGGTACAGGTGGTATGCCAGGTAAAAAACCCTAGGAAAGCCGGTACCCGTGTAGATCGCCTGCTTCTGCCGACCCTCCCCGGTGGACTCATCCCACGATCCATCCGCCTGCTGCCGCTCCAGCAGCCAGCGGATGCCCTTGGCTACCGAGTCAGAGCGAGTGTCTCCCGCCGAAAGCAGCCCGAGGACCCCCCAGGCGGTCTGCGAGGGGGTGCTCTCGCCGATGCCGCGCGTTTCCGGCTCGTCATAGCTTCTCAGGCTTTCGCCCCAGCCGCCATCGGCATTCTGCACCATCCGGATCCACTCGGCTGCCTGCTGAATCTGCGGCTCGTGGTTCCACACTCCGATGCTTTCCAGCCCACGGAGGACCAGAAACGTTCCATACAAATAATTGACGCCCCAGCGGCCAAACCAGCTTCCATCCGCCTCCTGTTCGGAGTAGATGAACTTGATCGCCCGGTCGATACGCTTGTCAGCGCGGGTATAGCCGTAGGTTGACAGCGTTTCAAGGATGCGCCCGGTGATGTCCACCGTCGGCGGGTCCAGCATCGCGTTATGGTCCGCAAACGGGATGTACTGGAAGATCATCTTGGTATTGTCTTTATCAAAGCTCGCCCAACCGCCATTGCGGCACTGCATGGCGAACATCCAGTCGATCGCGCGTCGCGACACATCGTACTGGTAGCGTTCACGCGGATTGTCCACCTTGTTGAGCGCGAGCAGCACCTGCGCCGTATCGTCCACGTCGGGGTACCACTCGTTGTTGAACTCGAAGTACCAGCCGCCCGGCTGAGTGTGCCGCACCTTCTCAGCCCAGTCCCCTTTATGCCGGACTTCTTTTGAAAGCATCCAGTCGGCCGCCTTGAGCATGCGCGGATCGTGCCGGTCCACGCCCGCCTCGCCGAGAGCAAATACAGCTTGCGCCGTGTCCCAGACCGGCGACATGCAGGGCTGCATGCGGAAGGTGGGCTCCGGGTACTCGGGGGTGCCACCGGGCTCATCGATGCCCAGCTTTTCAAACTCATCGACTGCGCGAATCATCTGCGGATCGTCCAGCGAGTAGCCCAGCCACCGCAACGCGATCATCGCGTTCAGCATGGCCGGGTAAATTGCGCCTAGGCCGTCCGACATCTCCAGCCGCGCCAGCATCCAGGTTTCCGCTTTCTTCAACGCCATTTTGCGGAGCGGCCGAATGTGGACCCGCTCGGCCAGGTGCACGACACGGTCAAGGAAGAGAAAAAAGTTCCGCCAGGAGAAGAGCCGATCGTCCCAGCGCAGGTGCAGGTCGGCATGCTCACGGCCGCCGACGAACAGCTCCTCGATCCCCTGCTCAGGCGCGATCTTCTTGAATGCCTTTTTCGCATACACCATCGATAGGGGCACAAGAATGGCGCGCGACCAGGCGCTGATCTCATAGATATTGAAGTAGAACCAGTTGGGCGCGAGAACAATCTCGGGAGGCACAGCCGGTACCGCGTCCCAGTCGTACTGGCCGAGCGTGCACAGGTAGATCTTGGTAAAGGTATTGCACTCCACCACGCCGCCATTGGCCAGGATCCACGCGCGCGCCTTGACCATGTGGGGCGCCGTCGGCGAGTGCCCCATCAGCTTGCAGGCAAAGTAACACTTTACTGCCAGCGAAATGTTCGAAGGGCCGCCGGGATAGATCGACCAGCCGCCATCTTCGTTCTGGTAGCGCAGCATCTCGGCGAGCGCGCGCTGCATGCGTCCAGGGTCGCCGGTGCCGAGCAGCGTGTGGATAAAGATGTAATCCGCCTCGAGCATCGAGTCGGCTTCCAGCTCGCCGCACCAGTACCCCTCAGGGTGCTGTTTCGCAAAGATGCGATCGCGCACGCGTGCGATCGCGCTTTGCACGGTATCGAGCGCCACATCGAGTCGGCCAAACTTCAGCCTGGAAGAGGCTGCGGGCTTGGGAGAAAAGGCTCCGCGCTCCGGCCCGAATTGTTCCGTCACTGCCGTTGGACTCATCCTTTTACTTCGGCTCAAACAGCCTCTACAAAGACTCGATGCGTACACGTGCCTGCCGGACTCGAAAAACCTCTACAAAACCCTTGCCGATCAAGCTTCCAAGCGCGCTACAGCGCCTGCACCGGCGAGGCAGCCGCGGCTTGCGCAATCTCGGGCGGCAAGCCAAACCGAACGTTTTCCGGCATCACTTCCACTTCATCGACGTCGCCATAGCCGCGCTCGCTCAGAAAAGCAACCACGCCCTGTACCAGCACCTCCGGCGCCGAGGCCCCGGCCGTAATCGCCACTGACCCGACCCCCTCCAGCCACTCCGCGCGGATATCTTCTGCCTTATCGATCAGGTAGCTGTTGGTTCCCAGATTCTGCGACACCTCGACCAGCCGGTTCGAGTTTGAACTATTCGTTGACCCGACTACCAGGACCAGATCTGCCTGGTGCGCGACATTCTTAACCGCCACCTGGCGATTCTCCGTCGCGTAGCAGATATCCTGCGAGTGCGGCCCGGCGATATTTGGGAACTTCTCTTTCAAAGCCTGGATAATATCCCGCGCCTCGTCGAGCGAGAGCGTGGTCTGCGTCAGGTAAGCGACGCGATCGGGATCGGGCACTGCCAGCGCCTGAACCTCTTCCACCGACGAAACGACCTGGGTCACATCCGGCGCCTCGCCCAACGTGCCCTCGATCTCGTCATGATCGCGGTGGCCGATCAGCACCAGCGAGTAGCCCTGCTTGGCAAACTTGATCGCCTCTACATGCACCTTGGTCACCAGCGGGCAGGTCGCATCGATGACCTTGAGCTTGCGCTGCTTTGAGTTTTCCCGTACGGCGGGCGAAACCCCGTGAGCCGAATAGATGACGCGCATCCCCTCGGGCACCTGGTCGATGTCGTCGACGAAGATCGCGCCCTTGGCCGCCAACTCATTGACGACAAAGCTGTTATGCACAATCTCTTTACGCACATAAATGGGCGCGCCAAAGGTTTCAAGCGCTATATTGACGATGTCGATGGCACGCACGACGCCCGCGCAGAAGCCTCGCGGCTTGAGCAGCAACACGCGCTTCGATGGATCTCCGGAATAGGCCGTCTTGCGGGCAGCGTCAAGGTTAATCTGAACGGTGGCAGTCACATTCGTTAGTATACCGCGCGGGCGGCGCCACCCGTGAGCCGATTGCTCTGGGGGGCAGCACCACAACAGGTGCTGCGCCGTGCGCGCTGCCCGGCTGAACCTGCGCGGGCGCCGTCTACTTGAGGCGCAGTCGCCCAGCCGAAGGAGGTTGCAGATGGCCGCCACCGCCCTTGTGACCAGGGAGCAGTACCTGAGCACCAGCTACCATCCCGATGTCGAGTTTATCGACGGGCAGTTGCGCGAAAGAAACAAAGAGCTTGGGAGGAGTCCCATGGTGCAGTGGATCCACTTCCGCCTGCAGGTGATGGTCAGCTCCAGGTTCGACCGGCATGAAGAGGGGGCGCGTCCTTGCAGGGGTGGAGGCAAGGACGCAGGTTTCCGCCTCGCGCGTGTGCGTGCCAGCTGTCGTGCTTGTCAACGCAGGCCCGACTCCGCAGACGCTCGTCGAGCCGCCTCTTATCGTCATCGAGATAGTGTCTCGGATGACAGTTACGCAGAGATCGAGCGACGCGCACAAGACTATCGCTGCATGGGTGTTCGCAACAGCTGGCTGATCGACCCGGACACCCGTACAGCGCGAAGCTGCCGCGAGGACGCATGGGTGGAGACCACGCGCTTCACCGTCGACGGCAGCGAAATCTATCTTGACGTCAGCGCGCTCTTTGCACGGTGAGACAGGTATGCAGTTCAAGGCTGAGGGTTTCAGAGTAAGACGTTCCGCGCTCACCTTCGGTGCCAGCAGCACGTGCGACATCTCGCCACTCGCGGGATTCCGCTCGCCAAACTCCCTTGAGCCACGACTATCGCGGACTAGGCGTCAGCAGAACCACCTCACCAATCGCTGCGCCGCATAATCCATTCCGACGCGCTCCGCCAATGTGAAGACAGCATGGTTGATCGGCCAGCGTGGCGACGCGGCAAAGGAACGTTGATAGCGCCGGGTCTCCTCCTCCCCGGTCCAGTCCGCAACCATCGTGCGGCTAAGGATGGCTCGCGACTCCGGCCACTCTGCCGGGAACACAGGGATATGCGCTACAGGGAAATAGGGCATCTTGGTGTAAAGCTTGCCGAAAAGTTTGCTCGCCGCGGTTCGGTAGATCTCGAGCTCTGGGTTCAGCAGCTTTGCGAAGCTGGGCAGTGCCGAAGATGTCTCCATGGCAAACTGGCAGCGCGACAGCAGCACGCAGTCTAGGAGCGCTCGGTCGGCTTTGGCTGCGCGGGTCGTCGAGTGCTCCTCTGCCATATGGAACTCGACCTCACCGAGTGAGATAACCTCGCGTCCCGTCGCTCTGCGTAGTTGCTCCACAAAGGAGTGCTCATCGGTAGCCGCAAAGATCACGTCGAACTCTGACTCTTTGCGCTTGAGGAACTCCCGTACCAGGAGCAGGTACTGCTCAGGTGAGATAGGATTACTGTCCCAGGCGTTCGCCTGTTTGTCTGTTCCCCGGTAATGCACGCCAAACACCCTGCCTTGCGGAAAGACAGCATCAGCCTCCGCCAGCACGCGCGCCGGCACCTTGAAGTAGCGGCTCCAGATCCGGTGGAGTTCGGCCCAGTCGTTGCCCAGCACATGCGCATGGCGCCGTCGCATCTCAGACAGGCTGATCGTCCGGCAGGGGCCCCGAGGCGGTTGGTACGCGAGATCGACCACACCAGGAACCGTCAGGTAGTCGGGCGGGTCGGCATAGTGACGCGTCCGTATCTCCCAGCGCGGAAAAATATTATGCGCGTCGAGGTAAGGGAGCACCTGAAGCAGGTAGTAGAAAACCATGCCGAAGAGGCCCTGGTCCATCTCCTCTGGCGTGCTGGTAATGCATAACTGGCGACTCATTCTGTTGCGAAGCCCTCGCGGGCCCCCGGGCGGCCCGTACTTTCCTTGGCTAACCTACGAGAGCCGCTGGCGCTGGTCAATCAAAAAGCGCTGCGCGCGCGACAAACTACTTGGACCCGATCACAGTCAGCGTACCCTCTAGGGCTGACCTACCGGCTGGCCCGCAACATCTGCTCGGCATGCTTCCTTGAAGTCTCCGTCACCGTCGCACCGGAGATCATCCGAGCCAGCTCCTCGGCCCGCTCCCCCGCGGCAAGCAGCCGGACGGACGTCGCCGTCCGCGCCTGCTTCTCCTTCTTCTCGATCAAAAAGTGCTGATCCGCAAACGCCGCTACCTGCGGCAGATGCGTCACGCACAACACCTGCTGCGTCCGCGAGAGCGCCTTCAGCTTCTGCCCCACCGCCTCTGCCGCGCGCCCGCCGATCCCAATATCTATCTCGTCGAAGACCAGCGTTCGCGGCACCGGCGTCTTCCGCCGCCCCTTCGCATTCGCCCCTTCTTCGACCGATACCTTCAACGCCAGCAGCACCCGCGACATCTCCCCGCCCGACGCCACCTCGTCCAACGCCTTCATCGGCTCGCCCGCATTGGTCGCAATCCGGCAGGCCACAGCGTCCCACCCATGCGCGGCCCAGCTTGCCTGGTCTTCTCGCGGCGTGACGGAAACCTCAAAGCGGACCTTCATCGCCAGGTCATTGATCTGCTTCTCCGCCGACGCTCCCAGCTTCCCGGCCGCCGCCCGGCGCTCCGCCGTCAACCCCCGCGCTGCTGCCCGGTAGGCCTCCTCGGCACGCGCGAGCTCCACCCGCAGTTCCTTCACCAGCTCGTCGCGATTCTCAATGTCTGCGATCTTGCCGGCGACCTGCTCCCCATACGCCACCACCTCGGCCAGCGTGGCCCCGTACTTGCGCTTCAGCCGATCGAGCGCCGCCAGCCGGTCCTCAATCTCCTCCAGCCGGTCGGGCGAGGCCTGGATGGTCTCTGCATAATCCCGCGCCGTCGCGCTCACATCCTCCACAGCCGCCCGCGCCGCAATAATCTGCTGAACCGGCTCAGCAAACCGCGCGTCATACCGCGCCAGCTCTTCCAGCTGCCGCAGCGCTCCTACCAGCGCCGTCTCAGCCGAGTTCCCCCCGTCATAAAGCAGGTCGTACGCGGCGAGCGAGGCCGCCAGCAGCTTCTCCGAGTTGGCCAGCACCCGGCGCTCCGCCGCCAGCGCCGTATCCTCGTCCACCACTGGCGCTACCGCGGCAATCTCCTTATGCTGAAACATCCAGAGGTCCAGCGCCCGCAACCGGTCCTGCTCATCCTGCTCCAGCGCCCGCAGCCGTCCCTGCACCTCCCGCCACTGCGCATGCGCCGCCGCAACTGCCTCGCTCGAAAGCCCCGCATACCGGTCGAGCAGCCCCCGCTGCTGCGCCTCATCAAAGTCTCCGCCTGTTTCAGATTGCGAGTGCACCAAAGCCAGCTCCGGCGCCAGCTGCCGCAACACCCCCACAGTCGCCGGCTGGTTGTTCACAAAGACGCGGCCCTTGCCCGTCGCCAGCACCTCGCGCCGCAGGATCACTTCTCCCCCCTGCGGATCGAGCCCGTTTTCTTCAAGAATCGCGTCGGAGCCGGGCGTGGTTTCAAACACACACGCGACCACAGCCTTCTCCGCGCCGTGGCGGACGATGTCGCTCGAAGCCTTGTCGCCCATCAGCAGCGCCAGCGCATCGACAAGGATGGACTTGCCCGCGCCGGTCTCGCCCGTCAGCAGGTTGAGCCCGGGACCAAACGCGGCGATGGCGTGGTCGATAACAGCGTAGTTTTCCGCGCGAAGTTCAAGCAGCATGAGGGTATGAGCGCAGGATAGCAGGGCGAAGACCCCCTACGCGGGAAGCGCCCACTTCGTGGGGGTGTACTGCCCTTCGGGCCAATGCTGCTATCCCCTTGGTACGGGGGATAGCAGCATTGGCGCCGCAGGCGCAGAAGACACGCCACGAAGTGGCCGCCAGTTCATTTCTCCCGTCACGCTCTGCGCGTAGGGGCCGCTGGCGTGGCCCTTCCTTAATGAAGGGCCACATCGAGATCAGCTGAACCCGACCAGCCAAACGGGAGAAATGAAAGCCGCGCAGGCGGTCTGGCCTTTGACCTTGCTACCTAGGAAACGCTTTTCAGTAGTTCACGACGCGAGCGCAGGCATTCGAAGCTGGGGTATCTGCACAGCAAACGTCTCCTGCCGAGCCACCGTCTTCATGTCGACAGCGCTCAGGTCCATTCGTGCGCGTAGCTTGTGGAGCGTGTCTTCAAACAACACGCTCAAGCAGCCATTGATAGCGTCCTGAATGTTGCGCTCGGCCTCTTCCTCGGTCTCACCCTCGGAGAAACAGCCAGGCAGCTCCAGGCACTCGGCTGTGAAACCACCCTGCTCGGAAGGGTGAAAGAGAACGGTAAGGGTTCCGGTCGTCTCCTCCGTTGCCGGGGAAACCGTAACTTGCTCCATCATGCTCGACTCCTGCCGCTATCTACTTCCATCCGGTCAGACTACAACCTAGACGCCGCCGGCGAGCCGGCGATTCTTCGCGCTCGCCGAATCACGTTCTTTCGCTATATCCCGTTGGCAAGACTCTACCGCACCGTCTTCCGCCGTGCACACCCTCTTTGCAGGCACGCTGTGACCTTGATAATCAGGGTGCCCAGATCAGGAATCGCCGCAACCCGCCTCGCGGTCACGGAGCTATATCGGTGCAAGCGTCAGGCGTTCGGCTGCCAAAGCTCGATCTTCATGCCGTCGGCATCGACGAGCCAGGCAAACCGCCCTTGCGGGTCATCGTTGCTGACCTTAAGCGGCTCAACGCCATGGCTGGCCGCGCGGGCGAGCACGCCGTCCAGGTCGTCCACGACGAAGTTGATCATCATGCTCTGCCCCGCGCCGTGCGAGGGATCGAAGTAATCCGTCTCCGCCGGAAAGGTCGACCAGACTGTCTTCCCCATCGTCAACGGCGGAAACTTGGCGCCGCCCCAGGCCGCGATCTCAAAGCCGAGCACCCGGGCATACCACTCCTGCGTTGCCTTGGGCGAGGGTGATTTGTAGAAGATGCCGCCAATTCCTAGTATTCGCGCCATGCTTCTCACTCTCCTCTTTACCGTTGCGCTACTTGCGCATTCCACTTGTAAGCCTTCTAGGCTAAGTGGATCGTTAGCGTAAGTAGAATGGCGATTTATGTGCAGCTTACCCAAATCGCTGTGCGCTTCGCGATGGGAAACTCTGGGTCGGCAGTGCGGATAGATCTATACTTTGCCCACCACCGTATGCACATAAAAGGAAGCGCCAGCCTCAGAAAGCGGAGACCGACCAGGCCGATGATTCCAAAGAAGGGGATGAACATGATCAAGAAGAAGGAGCCAAGGACACCCAGCATGACTCGCAGGTAACTAGCATCGCTGCAGGCTCGACTGACCCTGCTCGTAGCGAGCGCGGCTTGCTCGGCGGCTACTTGGTCAATCAACGCGTCGCAGAATGGACATCGGTCCACGCTAGTGTTGATCGTTTCTTCGCAGGCAGGGCAAGAAAATACGTGTACGACAGGAGTTAGGCTAAGGCTTGCTGGCATCGTTTCCCCGTCCAACACTTGCGCAGGTCTGATCGTACAATGAATGCACGGCGTATACCTTATCACATCGAGTAGGGTCGCCAGTCTTTGAACTCCTAGGTGCAACGCTACTTAGGACGAGAGTAGAACGGAAAGCGGAAAGTTAGCGGAAGGCGTGGTGAGTTCCGCAGATCAGTGGGACGCCGTTGTATGCAGTCCATAGGTCTAGTAGCTCGTCTGAAAAGAGCTTTGATAGTTTCGCATCCTGGGCCTTCGCATCGATGAAGACACTGACGGAAATGCCACCACATTACCGGAGATGGTGGTCGAATGTGCCTCTGAGATGACTATCACGGCTTGGTTTTCCGGATATCGAACGTTTCCAGCGCACGTCGTCTTCTGTAGTGTGCTGCGCACTGCATCTTGAATGACGTCAGGAGTAAGCATCGACGCGCCTTCGTTCAGGAAACGACGAAGCCTACTGAGTGTGGAATGTTAAATATCAGTCTAGTGTGCTGTCCCAGAGATACTTGTTAAAACAGAGGCAGCTGCGTTAACCTC
>CAXTPL010000013.1:7922-32963 GCA_964246065.1 uncultured Acidobacteriaceae bacterium | reverse complement strand
CTGTTCGGCTGGCGGGCCTGCTACAGTGTTCGTATGCAGTTCTGTATGCGTCCCGCGCCCCTGTTCGTAGCCCTGTGTGTCGCTGGCTCCTTGTCGGCTCCGGCCCAACAAACGCTCTCTGTTACGCCAAAAACAATTGCCTGGGGCTACTACTCAGCGCAGGCCAAGCCGGTTTTGACGGTGCATAGCGGTGAAACGGTGCGCGTCCATACGCTGTCGACCTGCGGCCCACCGGCACGCCTGGAGGCAGGCGGGGTGCTATCGGCGGACATTCCTCCCGAGGTGGGAGATATTTACGCGATCAAGGATCCGGACAAAGGGCCAGGCGGCCACATCCTGACCGGCCCCATCGCTATCGCCGAGGCACAACCCGGGGACGTCCTCGAGGTGCGCATCCAGAAGATCGATATTGACGTACCCTGGGCCTGCAACGGCTTCGGTGTGGGTCGCGGCTATCTGCCCGACGACTATCCCTACGGCAAAATGTCGATGATCCCGCTCGATCGCACAAGGATGCTGGCTCAGTTCGCTCCGGGGATCGAAATCCCGCTGCATCCGTTCTTCGGCTCCATGGGCGATGCGCCGCCGGAGTCGGCCGGCCGCTACAACAGTGCGCCGCCCTGGATGCACGGCGGCAACATGGATAACAAGGAGTTAGTCGCCGGAACCACGCTGTACTTACCGGTGCATGCCGCCGGTGCACTCTTTGAGGCGGGCGACGGGCATGCCGGGCAGGGTAACGGCGAGGTCGACATTACGGCGCTTGAAACCATGCTTACTGGAACCTTTCAGTTCATTGTGCACAAGGATAAGCACCTTCTATGGCCGTATGCTGAGACGCCGACCGCCTACATCACTATGGGCTTTAGCGAAGACCTGAACGAGGCAACCAAGATCGCGCTGCATAACATGCTCGATTTCCTGGTTACGGAGAAGCACCTTACGCGGGACCAGGCCTACCAGCTATCGAGCGTCGCGGTCGACCTGGATATCACCCAGTTAGTGGACACCAAGGTCGGCGTGCACGCCATGCTGCCGAAGTCTATCTTTACCGGCGATGCACATTAAACTTTACCGGCGATGCACATGAAACTCCACCGGCGGTGCACATGAAAACCTCCCCACAGCCTTTGAGGGCCCATGCGATGAAATGCTTCTCTTTGTCCCTTGCTGCATTGCTGCTGGCGCCGGTAGCTGTGGCGCAGAGCACGCCCGATGCAACCGTACGCCTACTTGAGCAGTTGTCGAACGCACCCGGGCCGCCGGGAGCCGAAGAGCCGGTACGCGCCATCATGGTGGACGCGATGAAGCCGCTGGCCGCCAGCCTGAAGTATGACGGCATGGGCTCGGTGATTGCTGAGACCGGCGAGAGCGGACCTCGCATCATGATCGACGCTCACATGGATGAGCTGGGCGGCATGGTCCGACGCATCGCGCCGAACGGCACACTGACCATGCAGATGCTGGGTGGCTGGCTCGACCAGGCTCTTGTCGATCAGCGCTGGATCATCCTCGGATCGAAAGGCCCGGTGCATGCCGTCACGGGCATTCGCGATATTCACGTGGTGCCGGCCGAGGAGCGGACCAAGGTGTACCCGCGCGATGCGCTCTCGCTCGATATTGGCGCGAAGAACCCGGAAGAAGCCGCAACCATGGGCATCGAGCCGGGCGATCCTGTGGTGCCGGATTCACCATTTCTCGTGATGAATGGCACCGGCAATTATCTCGGCAAAGCCTGGGACGATCGCATCGGGTGCGCGGTCGTGATTGAGACAATGCAGCGCATGACCAAGATCAAGCACCCCAACCAGCTCTTTTTCGTCGCAACGACCCAGGAAGAGATTGGCCTGCGCGGCGCCAAGACGGCGGCCGATCTTGTCAAACCCGACCTAGGTCTGGCGATTGAAGGCGGCATCACGGGCGACGTGTACGGCGGCCATCCGGACGAGACACAGGCCAGGCTCGGCGCGGGACCAGGTATCTTTCTTTACGACTCGAGTACGCTGCCCAATCGCAAGTTAGTCGCCCTGGTACGAAAAACAGCCGCTGATCGAGGCATCCCGCTGCAACTGGACCTGGGGCAAGGGTACGGAGACGACTCTGCGCCGATCCAGGAAAGCAATGGCGGCACGCCGACACTGAATTTGGTTGTGCCGGTGCGCTACACGCATGCGCATAACGGCATTGTAAGTCGGCACGATTTCGATCAGATGGTGGACTTGATGGTAGCTGTTTTGAGTAAGTTGGATCAGGCGACGGTAGACCAGGTGCGCGACTTTACTCCGGGTAAGTAAGTCGGCGTCGACCGCCCCGAAGTCAGCGCGCGGCGTTGGGCTTGCTCGGCACAATACGCACGCCCATGCCATTGAGCTGGCTGCGAGCCTGTGCGCCTTCAGGCGAAGTGGGGTAGCGCTGCACCAGGGAGCGCAGATCGCGGATGCCGGCATCGCGCTGCTGCGAGGCTAACTCTGCCTGGGCTTTGCGCAGCTGCGCAGCGGGTGCCTTGCCGCTGCCGGAAGACTGCTCCAGCACCATGTCGTAGTAGCGAATTGCGGCAGGGTATAACCCCTGGCGAAAAGAGATTTCGCCCAGGTAATAACTCGCATTCGCAGCCATGGGGCTGGTGGGGTAGTACTTGGTTACGTCCGCAAACTCCGAGGTCGCAATGTCATACCGCGCTCCGTTATAGTCGCGCAGCCCGCTCTGGTAAAGCTGATCGACCGGCGGAGCCTGCGCACTGCCGGAGGGGGCTGCGCGGCCAGGCGCTCCCTTATAGTTGACGATGGTTCCAGGGCCAAGCGGCGGATCGACACCGGGGATCGCGTCCGGCACCAGGGTGCGCGGCGGCGTCGACGCCGGGGGCGGTGTGTACGCCTGCGGCTGCTGCATCGGCATCGGGCTCGCCTGGGCGGGCGCCGGTTGAGCCTGCACATTTTGCAGCTGCGACTGAATATCGGTAAGCTGTTTGTTCACTGCGCCCAGCCGCGTCTTCAACTCATCTACCGAGTCATTCAACGACTGGATCTGCCCAGGCAGCGTATCGTTCTTGCTGTTCTGCTCCATCTGGCCCTGCAGCGCCGTCATCTGCTGCTGCATGCGGTTTACGCTGTCAGCGGACTGCTCGACCAGATGCTGCAGCACCCCCATGCGTTCATCGTTGGACTGCTGCAGGTGTTGCAACATATCCTCCAGTTGCTGGACCTGCGTCTGCAGTTGGATGATTTCCTTTGAAACAGCATGCGCCGGCATAGGAGCAAGCAGGGAAGCAGCAAGCAGAGGAAGTGCAAGATAAGTTCGACGCATCAGAGGGTTCACCCTAGGTCCATGATAAAGCCC
Source organism: uncultured Acidobacteriaceae bacterium (assembly GCA_964246065.1). Taxonomy (GTDB): domain Bacteria; phylum Acidobacteriota; class Terriglobia; order Terriglobales; family Acidobacteriaceae; genus EB88. Next base: position 29,627 of record CAXTPL010000013.1, on the reverse strand, counting down.
GAGACCACCTGCGCGGCCGGCGGTCGCTTCGGGACGTATCTAAGCGCCTCTCCGGTGACTCAGGAGCCCCGCCGGCAGCAGAATACCCCGCCAAGTGGCCGCTCCCCGCGCAAGGGGTCTTGTTTCTACCGATCCACCGCAAACTGCGCGCGGCGGTTTTGCTGGAAGCAGCTTTCATCGTGCTCGGTGCAGAACTGCTTTTCCTTGCCATAGCTCACGGTGCGAATGCGATCTGGGCTGATGCCGGCCGCGGTGAGTGCCTGCTTGGCTGCGTTGGCGCGGTTCTCACCGAGCGCCAGGTTGTACTCGGTCGAGCCACGCTCATCACAGTACCCACCCAGCACGATCTTTAACTTGGGGTGCGCGGTCAGGTAGCTTGCATCCTGTGCAATCACGGGCTGCGAGATGCCATTCACGTCATAACTGTCGTAATCGAAAAACACGTCTTTTACATTCTGATGGAAGGTTGCGTCGTCGACATCGCCCTCGTTCATATTGCCTGCAGGTGCGGCGCTGGCGTTGCCGCTGCCCACAGTGACGCGCGCGGTCGCATCGGTGGTGCCGCCATCTCCGCGGGCGATCAGGTGATAGTTGGTCGACTCGGTCGGATGCACGGTTTGCGTGCCCGCGCTGGCTACCGCACCCATGCCTTCAATGGAGATGTCAGTCGCATTCTGCGTGTGCCAGGTCAGCATCACGCTATCGCCGGAGTTCACCGACGTGGGTGTCGCCGTGATCTCGGCAGTCGGTGCTGCAGACGAAGAGCTGATCGGCGGCGGCGGCGGCGGCGGAGACTGCTTTTTGTGGCAACCGCCCACGGCGAACAGCGCCGCGGCGCTCACCAGCGCTACGTAGATCGGGTGCACCTTGCAAGTCTTTACGTACACGTGTCTCCTCCTTGGGGAGCGGTCCTGCTGAGAGCATGAGTTGGGTGAACCAAGCCTGTCGCGCACTTGGATGCTCGCAGCTTCCGGCAAGCCACCCGTCCGCGCGCCAACGCCCTATTTCCAGCTCCAATTCGGCATGGAGTCCGATCCGCCATGGGAGATTGCATGCTGCTCGGTCCCATCGGCAAGCATCGACCAGATCTGCGATCCGCCACTCTCGCGCTGAAAAACGATGTGCCGTCCGTCCGGCGCCCAGCTTGGAAAGTCGTTGCGACCTGCATCGTGCGTGAGCTGGATCCAGCGCCGGCTGGCCACGTCCATGATGTAGATATCCTGGCCGCCAGGGGCGCCCGGGCCGTACTTCCGATTCCACGCAAAGGCAAGAAACTGGCCGTTTGGCGACCAGGAAGGCGAGGTCGCATAGCCGCCATCGGTCATGCGCTGCACGTTTGCGCCGTCCGCGTCCATGATGTAGATCTGCGGCAGCCCGGTGCGGCCGCTTACCCAGGCAATCTGCGCGTTGGTCTTCGGGTTCCATACGGGCGACACATCCGGGCCGTGAAAGTTGGTCAGCCGGTGCACGCCGCCGCCGCTCGCGTCCGTCGTGTAAATCTCTGAGTCGCCCCCCTGGCGGTCCGACGAGAAAGCAAGCTTGGCACCATCACTTGACCAGGCCGGAGACAGCGTCGTGCCCGAGGGAGATGCAAAGGCAACCGCACGGCCCAGGTCGAGCGAGTACATCCGGATCGACCAGCCCGCTTTCCCGAGTGATGCGAAGGCTACCCGCGAGTTGTCAGGCGAAACGCGCGGCGACAAGCTGATTGTCCCCAGGTGCGTGACCGCGCGCGCACCCTGGCCGTCGTAATCCATCGCCCAGATCTCTTTCGTGCCATTGCCGCTGGCGCTGTTGCCGCCGCTGGCGCGCACATAGTAAATCGTCGTCTCAGCGATGCCGTTGATGCCGCCGCCCAGCCGCGCGATGATCTCGTCCGCAAAGCGGTGAGCGATGTGGCGGGCGCTGGTTTCGCTGGCTGCGTCAGAGTATTGCTTGCCCAACACTTGTGGGGACTGCGGGTTCTTGGTGTCGTCGAGATAGCCCGTGACAGAAACCTGCCCGTTGGCCACGCCCAGGGTGCCGAATGCGACCATCTCCGCGCTGGCCGGGGCGGCAGCCCAGGCGCTGAGCTGGACGTCTGTCTGGGAGCTCGGCATCAAGGGCGGCGCCATGCTTTTCGACACCAGGTCGAAGATGCCGGCGTTCTGGAGGTCGGCATAGAGGGTTATGTCGAAGGTGGACTGAAGCAGCGCAGTTTGCGCGTCCTGCCCGGCCGGGCGAAAGTTGGCGGCGGCAATGCGGATGCGCTGCGCACCCATGTTGGTGCCGGTGCGGACCCAATCATCCTGGGCGTGGAGTGCAGCGACCGGCGCGGTGAACAGCAGGGCAGCGGCAAAAAGACGGCACGCGGCGCGGCGAACCGCTCCGCAACAAAGCTCTTGTTCTGTCATCGACTCATGTCCGGCAGATGCGTTGCACACGATCAGATAAGGTCAACGCCCGCCCTGCTCACAATAGTACGACACCTGGAGGCTCGTCCCGTTGTAGCCCGAGGGCAAAGGACCATAGGTATCAACACGTTGCACAGCGCGTACGCAGCTGGTGTCAAGCGTAGGCGAGCCGCTGGACTGGGCGATGCGAACGCCGCTCGGCTCACCTGTGCGTGAAACGGAAAAGGAGAGGAAGACGCGGGCGCCCTCGGGCGTGCCCGGGTCAACCTCCTGCTTGTACCAGTTCCCGGCGGTCTTGCGGCGGATCACGTCGACGTACCAGGGAAAGCGCGCGCCAAAATCGCCGCCCTGCACGTTGACCTGCGCGGCCGGGCTGGCCTGGGCCATCGAGCGAGGAGTATTGGCCGCGGCCTCGCCGTAGTTGGCGCGGTTGGTTGGCTGCTGCGGGACCGGTGCGAAGTGATTATGGAAGGGCTGCGGCTTGGCCGGGACCGGCTTCGGCTGCGCTTCGGTCTTCCTGGGCTGCAGCTTGGCTTTAACAGGCTGCCTGGTCGCGATGGCGATCGACTTGTCTTCTTCCGCGGCCGGAGCTTTTGGCGCGGGCGGCGCGGGTGCGGGGCTGGGGGTGTCGGTCGCGAGCACGTTTTCTGTCGGCTTCTGCTCGTCTTTCGGCAGCGGGATCGCTGGAGCGGAGGAGACCATCGTCGCCTGGATCGCGCCCTCGGTCCGGCTGTTGTTGCCCCAGGTATTGCCGTGCAGGTGCGCCGCGAGCAGGCCATAGCCTAGCAGCGCGGCGACGATGCCCCCGTGGAGTGCGAGCGACTTGAGCGCCGGCTTGCGGAACGGGTCTTGTTCCGGGTCAAGCTTTGGGTCAAGCTGCGGCATCGAGCGGCCTGGCGGCTGGTTCGCGAATTGAGGTGAAAGGCGTGGCATGGCGGCGGCGCGAGTTACTTGGGCCCGATCGGCTGAGTGACGATGCTGATATTGGTGATGCCGGCCTGCTTGACTGCATCCATGACCGAAGCAAAGGCGCCGAAGGGGACTTTCTCGTCAGCGCGCAGGTAGATGACCCGGTTGGCGCTGTCTGGGTGCGCGGGGTCGCCACCGGGCGACTTGAGCCGTGCAGGCAGCTCCTGCAGATTGACCGGTTTATCACCGAGAAAGACGTTTTGCTGGCGGTCGATGGTGACGACCATGCGCTGCTCGGTGACCTCGCGCACGGTGTGCGTCTTCGGCACCGCGACCTCAATGCCGGACTGGAGCACGGGCGCGGTGAGCATGAAGATGACCAGCAGCACAAGCACTACGTCGACCAGCGGGGTGATGTTGATCTCGGCGAGCGCGGTCTGGGTATGGCCGCCTCTACTCGTGAAAGCCACGGGCGGCCTCCCGTGGGTCTAGAAGGCGCGGGTCAGCTTGGCGCGGGTCAGCTTGGCGGGAGTCGGCCAGCCCCTGCCTGGGATCGGAGAGTCCCTGACGGGGGTCTGGGTTGCCCTGACGGGGGTCTGGATTGCCCTGCCTGGGGTCTAGATTACCCTGCCTGGGGTCTTGGCCCGGCTGCAGCCCGAATTCTTCCATGCTGTTGAGCAGTTCGCGGGCAAAGTCGTCATTGCGGGCGCCGAACTCGCGGCAGCGCGCGGTGAACTGGTTGTAGGCGACCACCGCCGGGACGGCGACCAGCATGCCAGCGGCGGTGGTGATCAAGGCTTCCGAGACGCCGGGAGCGACCGCGCGCAGGGTCGCAGCGCCGGCCGTGCCCAGGCCGTGGAAGGCGTCAACGATACCCATGATGGTGCCGAAGAGCCCGACAAAGGGCGCCGTAGCAGCAATGGTCGCGAGCCAGGTCAGGCGGCTTTCGAGCACGGTCAGCGACTCGCTGGAGGCCGTCTGCGCCGAGCGCTCGAGCGCGGTGATGTTGCGCGGCGGCCCGTAGCCCCCGGTCTGGCGGCGGTAGGTCTCGTATACCTCGTCGAAGACAGAAACCAGCGGCGAGGGCTTGAACTGTTCGGAGACGGTGGCGATCTCCTGCAGCCGCTGGGCTTTGCGAAAGGCCCGGAGAAAGCGGGTACTGGCCGCACGCGCACGACGGAAGGCGCCCATTTTGCCGAAGATGATGGCCCACGAGTAGAGGCTCGACAGCAGCAGCACGGCAAGAACGGTAAGCGCGACCGGGCCGGAGTTGTGCCACATCTCGCCGATAGCCGAGCCGGAGGCTGCGGCAGGCGCGGCGCCCGAGGCGTCAGGGTCGGACTGGAGGAGGAAGAGCGCTGCTGCGGAGAGAAGGTGTGTCATGCGCGTAAGCTTTCAGCGTAGCAGACGGGGGTAGGGGGGCCAAGCATAGGGACTTGGCATTCTGCGCTCCGGTGCGAAATGCGTGGACGAAGCGCGCCATCGGCAAGTTCTCGAGAGCAAATCCCTACCGGCGATTCATGATGTGCGGCATGCTAATCACGGAGAGTCTCGAGCCACATAAGAAGACGTTGGGTGAACTGCTTGCTAGCACTAGCCCGCCACTCAAAGTTCCTGATTTCAGAGAGACTATAGCTGGGGTAAGGACCAAGTCAGCGAGTTTTGGAGGATCTCATTACCTTCTCGGATAACGATTCAAGTAAGCGCCCGACACAAGAATACTTCCTTGGTGCAGTCGTGCTTGTAAACAGTGGTGCCTTTCATGTGGTACTCGATGAGCAGCAACGACTTGCTACCGCGACGATTCTTCTTTCCGCCATACGGGATAAGATGTTGGAGTACAGGGCAGCTGCGGCTCAACAGGTTCAGGATCAGTTCATTTTCTACACCGACGAGATCACGGGTGGATCTACCGTTTGTCTCGACCTGAATGTCTTCGATCGCGGTCTCTTTAGGAAGTACATTCAGAGCTTTCCCCGAGAACCTTCGATTATTGCAGTACCAAAGTCGCACCAGTCGATAGCCTACGCTTATGAATTCTTCGCTGCCAAGCTTAACTCAGGATGGGAGCATGCGGGAGGTGGTAGGCAGGCTTTTGCGTGGCTCGGCCATGTAAGCGTTGTTCTTCGCCAGCACGTCGCTTTGATTACTGCGATTCCAACGACGAAAAGAGCGCAGCGTGAATCTTCATAACCCTTAATGATCGCGAGATCGGCCTCTCATCTGTCGACCTTGTCCGTAGCCAAGTATTACAGCGGGCTCATGAAACACAAAGGCAAGAAATCCTCTAGTGCTGGGAGGCAGCATTCTTAGCCTGTGGCAGGGATATAGGTGTAGAGACGCCGATGCGCATATTGTGGGTCGCTCAACACGGCGATCTAAAGTCGCGTGCACTTTATAAAGTCATCATCAACACACTAGGGAGCTTGTTGAAAAAGGCTTTTTTGGGATCGGGGTTGTGGAAGGGGAAGCGGGTTTGTCGGTGTGCGGGGTTCAAAGCGAGAGCTTGGCGTTGGTAGGTGAGGGGCTGTTTTGGTTTGACCGGGAGGGGTATTTGAATCTCCAGCCGGGTTTTCAGGCGCACTGCGGCTGTGGGTCTTACGGGGCTTGATGGGCGAGGAGCCGTGGCAGGTGGAGCAGTTTGTGCGCCGCGCAGCTGAAGACAAAGATCCAGTCCACCTTGGCCAGACCTCGTAGCTTGACCTGGGCGCAGCGGCCCGGTCTGTTTCAGCCAGCCGAAGGTCTTCTCGATAAGCCAGCGGCGGCTGAGCGAACGGGCATATACCCGGCATGCCGCGTGGAGCGACGGTCAAGGTTGGAGCGACGGTCAAGGTTGGAGCGGCGCCCCTTGTCGTTCTTCTGCACATGCACGGTGACGTTGAGATCGCGGCTGGCGGTGACAAAAGTCGCGGGTCTCATAGGCCTTGTCGGCGCCTACCGTGATGGGCCTGGATCGGTTCGTCTGGCGCTGGTGCAGCATCAGCAGGGCCGCATCGCGCTCGGCATGGGCATCGGCGGTGGTGGCCATGGCGGCGGCGATCAGGCCGTTACTGGTTATCGACCAGCGCATGGCCCAGGTAGGCCGGCAGCAGCCGGTCCCCGGTTCTTGGAAAACACCGCTGTGTTCCACACCGCATCATCTATGCCTGGGCCGACGAACCAGCAGAAGAGCAGGGTATAGTCCAACTGCTCCACCAGCTGCCGCTCCGACCGCACCGAGTAGAACGCCTGCAGCAACAGCGACCCCAGCACATACCCCGGCGCAATGGAGGGCCGTCCCGAGGTCGAGTACAGCGCGTCGAACTCCGCGTTCAACCACCGCAAAACCTCATCGGCGAGCCGACCAATCTCGCGCAACGGATGATCCGCAGGAACTCGCTGCTCCAATGTCACGCAACTGAACATCTCGTCTTGCCGCTGCTCGTCTCCACGCTTACTCCATCAGACGATCGAACCCTGTGCATTGCCGCCCAATGTGCCTCTTTCAACAACTTCCTAGCGGTGCTGGAGTAGATCGTTAAAGATTGAAGAAGATGTAGATAACTTGGAAGGGGACGCATCCGGCCAATGCTCCGCTTCGCCGCTAACGTTGGCTCCTACAAAACGATGAAGCGCGCGGTGATGTCGTTACCTGCGCCGGCGAGAATGCTGGCCCGTTCGAGGACGTTGCGTAGCTCGCGTACGTTGCCGGGCCAGTCGTGGTTGTAGAGCGCCTCGATGGCGTCGGTGGTAAGTGTGGCGCCGGGCGAAAACTTAGCGGCAAAGCTTTGGCTGAGGCGCGCCAGATCGGTCATGCGGTCGCGCAGCGGCGGCAGCTGGATCGGGAAGACCGCAAGCCGGTAGTAAAGGTCTTCGCGAAAGAGCTTTTGCTGCGCCTGCTGCTTCAGTTGCGCATTGGTCGCGGCCACCACGCGTACGTCGACTTTTAGATTGTCGTTGCCGCCCAGGCGCTGGACTTCGCCTTGCTCGAGGAAGCGCAGAATCTTGCTTTGCAGCGAAAGCGGCATGTCGCCGATTTCGTCGAGAAACAGCGTACCGCCATGCGCGGCGTGGATGCGCCCGATGCGTGACTGGAGCGCGCCGGTAAACGCCCCCTTGGCATAGCCGAAGAGCTCGGCCTCGAGCAGGGCCTCCGGAATTGCCGCGCAGTTGACCACAACGAAAGGATACTTTTGCCGCGGGCTGATCATATGGATAGCCTGCGCGATAAGGTCCTTGCCCGTGCCGCTCTCGCCCGTGATGAGCACGGTCGACTCAGTCGGTGCGACGAGCTGGGTCATATGGAAGACGCGCTGCATGCTGTCCGAGTCGCCGACCATGCCGCGCAGGCCGATCTTTTGCGAAGAAACCTCACGGAGCCGGTGCGCGAGGTTGGGCTGCGCGGGATTGGTGATGGCAGGCTCGCGGCGGTAAAGAACCTCGCTGAGCTGCGAGGCGATCGGCGTGGGTGAGGCGCTGCCTACCAGCACCTGGCCGGTGTGAGTGTTCATGGTCAGCACTTCGATGGTAGGGAAGCGGTCGCGCACCATGGCGCTGAACTCGTCGGCGACAAGATCGGGGAGCAGCGGATCCAGGAGCAGGACGTCGATCTGCTTTTCGTGCAACTGCTCGAGCGCGTGGGCGCCGCTTGAAGCTTCGGCGGTAAACCAGCGCGGCGGGTGCAGTCGCTCCTGCAACTGGAGGCGGAAACCCTGATCCGGGCTCACGACCAACACGCCGATCGGCATCCGGTCTTCCTGTCGCAGGACAGAGGCGCTATGCATGCTCATCACCGCTTACGCTACTGAAGATTGCCGGGATGTGCATCCCCTATCGCTCTGCTTCCGACACTTACGTCACCTGTGCTCCAGGGTCGGAAGAGACTCTGATCGAGAACAGCATGCGAGCCGTCCGCCCGTGCCCGTGCAAGGCTTTGCATTGCGCTGCGGGCGGCCGGGAGGCTGTTTTTCACCCTTTAGTAAGCTTGCGGGTACGCTTTGCCTCTGAAATCTTTAGGGTCTCCGGTCGATAAGGAGAACAAGCAGTGTTTGCCGGGACTCGAGGCGTTCCATTTCGGGAATAGCCGCCCTGCATGTCTGCGGTTTTGAGGGGAACAACGGCTCATGATTTCCATTGTTGGCATTCTTGTCGTGTTTGGAGCCGTGATCGGCGGCTTCCTGATGGAAAAGGGCAAGCTGGCGGTGCTGATTCAGCCGGCGGAGCTGGTCACCATCGGCGGCGCGGCAATCGGTACGTTGCTGGCGGCAAATCCCATTCACATTCTCAAGGGGCTGGCAAGCAATCTGATGGGAGTGGTGGGTGGCGACAAGTTCCCGAAGAAGCGCTACGTGGAAACGCTCAAGATGATGTTTACGCTGTACACCAAGGCTCGCAAAGAGGGCATGGTAGCCATTGAGGGCGACATTGAAGGACCGGAGAAAAGCCCGCTTTTTTCAAAGTACCCGGCATTTTTAAAGGACCACCACATTCGCGACTTTGTTTGCGACACCATGCGTATGTCGATCACCGGCGGCGTGGCGCCGCACGATATCGACCAGATGATGGACCTGGATATGGAGGTGCATCATCACAGTGCCGGACAGCCGACCAGCGCCCTGACCACGGTGGCCGACGCGCTGCCGGGGCTGGGCATCGTCGCGGCGGTACTCGGGATCGTGATTACGATGGGCTCGCTTGGCGGCCCGCCTGAGGAGATCGGCCACAAGGTAGCGGCGGCGCTGGTTGGCACCTTCCTCGGCATCCTGATGTGTTACGGCATGCTGGGGCCGCTGGCCTCAAGCATGGGCAAGAAGACTGAAGACGAGCACGCGTACTATCACGTGTTGCGCGTGGTGATGATCTCGTTTATTAAAGGCACCTCGCCGATCCTTGCGGTCGAGATGGCGCGCCGCGCCATCCCCGCACACGTACGGCCGAGCTTTACAGAAGTAGAAAAGGCCTGCCGCGACAAGGGCGGCGATGCCGCGGCGGCTAAGTAATGGCCAGCGATCAACCGATCATCATCATCAAGAAGAAGGGTGGGCACGGCGGCCACCATGGCGGCGCGTGGAAGGTGGCCTACGCCGATTTCGGCACCGCCATGATGGCGTTGTTTATCGTGCTCTGGCTGATGAGCAGCAGCAGCAAGCAGACCCAGGAGGTGATTGCGGGATACTTTCGCGATCCGCATGGAACGGCCGCAAAAAAGGGCTCGACCATGGAAGGCAAGGGTGCGGCCTCGCAGCCAAAGAAGGAAGATCTTTCCAAACTCAAGGAAGCCCTGATGCAGTCGATCTTCCATGTCGACAGCTTGAAAAACTTGAAGGGGCAGATAGAAGTTACGCTCACCAATGAAGGTTTGCGGATCGAGTTGTTGGAGTCGAAAAACGGAACCTTTTTTGAGACTGGCAGCGCGCAGGCAACGCCGGTCCTGGTGGAGTTGTTGAAGGTGCTTGCCGCCCAGATCGGAACCCTTCCCAATAAGATATCGGTGGAGGGCCACACAGACGCTCAGCCCTACTCACGTGTGTCCTCCTATGGCAACTGGGAGCTGTCCTCGGACCGGGCGAACATGGCGCGGCGGCTCATGCAGGCGAGCGGGGTGCGCGCCGATCAGATCTCGCAGGTGCGGGGCTTTGCTGACCAACGCTTGCGCAAGCCGGACCAGCCTTTTGACGCGTCGAACCGGAGAATTTCGCTGATTGTGCAATATGTAGGCTTTGACGACCGGTCGGCGCCTCTTGTGCAGACCGCGAAACCGGGCCTTCCGGCAGGCGCTGCGGCGCTCGCCGCTGCTCCGCCCTCGCCAGGACCAAACCAGAAGCCCTCGGCAACCGCGAAAGCGAAGGACTGATGCGTACCCACCCATGTTGGCCGTACAGTCTTTCCGCCAACTTTCCTCGCCGAATGGTCGATTCTCTTCCGGGCCGCGCTCTAGGAAGATGCGGCGCCAAGGATCACCACCCCTTGTAAGTCGCAGCGGGTGATCAAGGGCCAGGCTTGCAGAGACTAAGTTGATCGCAAACGCCGATAGCTATACGCACGGACGGACCAAAGCAGCTCAAAGCTGCGCTCAAAATCCAGTGTGGGGTACCCGACCAGCAAGAGGCTGCGCTCGAGGCTGAGGCGAATCGCAGGAGATGCGAACGCCGTCTGCTCGGCGCTCCCGCGGGTCTCCAGCCACTCCGGCTGGTTCAAGCCAACATCCGACCGTGACACCCACAAGCCGCTTCGCCACCTTTTGGAGTCCAAGTGTCCGGGTTGCGCGAGGGGCTGCGGCTCTTCCTCAGCATTGCCGAGCCTTGCCAAGTCGGTAGAGCCTAGCACAGCCATCCAGCGGCATCTACCCTAAGGTAATCCTCTTTCCTTCCCTCCCTTCTCGATAGAGCATCGAAGGTGACCCGTTTTCGTGCACAATGGGCTAGATAGGAGACCGCCATGCCCCGTGTTCATTTTCACCAGCAGCTTGCCCAGTTGAAGGACAAGCTGCTTGCCATGGCGGCGCTGGCCCAGCAGGCGCTCGAGTCCTCCGTCGACGCCTACCTGCTGCGCGATCCCACGCTCTGCCAGTATGTGCGCGAAAACGAAACGGCGATCAACATGGCGCAGCGGGAAGTAGACGAGATGAGCTACGAGCTGCTGGCGCAAGAGCAGCCCATGGCCATCGACCTCCGCTTCATCCTGGCTGTCATCAAGATCAACGGCAACCTGGAGCGGATTGGCGACCAGGCCATGAGCATCGCCCAGCGTACCTGCGACCTGGTCAACATGGACCCCGCGGAGCTGCCCGCCGATATTGAAGGCATGCGCAACTGCGCTCGCCGCATGATCCGGATGGCACTCCAGGCACTGCTTGAAGGCGACGCTTCGGTTGCCTTAGCCGTCATCGAGGCCGATGACGAGATCGATCGACTGAACCGGCTCGCGCATGAGGATCTGGTGCGCGTGATCCAGGAGAAGCCGGACGTTTCGCAGCAGGCGCTGCACGCCATCATCATCTCGCGCAACCTGGAGCGGATCGCCGATCACGCGGCAAACATTGCCAGCGACGTCATCTTCTGGGTCCAGGGCGCAGATATCCGGCACCAGGCGCCGGTCGCCGCGGTCTGATTCGGCCCTGATCCGGCCCGCGGCCCTAATCCGTGCCGAGCTGCACCTGCAGCTGTTCCAGCGTTACGCCCTTGGTCTCAGGGTAGATAAAGAGCACGATCACGAACTGCAGCACCATCATGGCTGCAAAGAAGACGAAAGGGGCGCTTGCAGACCGCCTGGCGATCAGCGGAAAAACGCCTGAAATCAGCGCGTTCATGATCCAGTGCGCACCGGAGCCGAGGCTTTGGCCCTTGGAGCGAACACGGGTCGGAAACACCTCCGAGATGTACACCCAGATCACAGCGCCTTGGGAGATAGCGAAGAAGAAGATGTAGCCCACCAGGAGCCAGACGAGGTACTCGCGATGCTGCTGCCGGTAGAAGATGGCAGCCACGCCGGCCAGGCAAAGCGCTGTGCCGACCGAGCCGATCAGCAGCAGGGTCTTGCGGCCGAGCTTATCGATCAGGCTCATACCGAGGATGGTCGCCGCCAGGTTCATGGCGCCGATAATGACCGCCTGCTGATCGCCTGAGATCTTTGAAAAGCCGCCGGCGATGAAGATGTCATTGAGGTAGTAAAGAATCGCGTTGATGCCGGCTAGCTGGTTGAACATGCCGATCGAGATAGCAAGAAAGATCGGCAGCTTGAGCTTGCGGGTAAACACCGGGGCGTTTTTCTCGGCGCGCTCGGCGTGGATGGACTGGCGCATCTCTTCGAGTTCGGCTTCGGAGTCAGGAGAGCCGAGCGCTTCGAGGATGTGTCGCGCCTCTTCCAGCCGGTTTTGTGTGACCAGCCAGCGCGACGACCTGGGAATGACAAAGAGCAGGGCTAGAAACAGGATGGCGGGAAAGGCAGCGATGCCAAGCTGCCAGCGCCACTCCGCCGCACCGAGCCTCAAGGCTGCCATGCCGTAGTTTGAGGCGTAGGCGAGCAGAATGCCGATTACGATGTTGATCTGGAAGAGGCCGACCAGCCTGCCGCGCACCTTGGCGGGTGCCATCTCGGCGATGTAGACCGGGCCGAGAACCGAGGAACCGCCTACGCCTAACCCGCCCAAGATGCGGAAAGCGAGCAGGGAGTCCCAGCTCCAGGCCAGCGCCGAGCCGATTGCGGAAACCACATACAGCAGCGCCATCAGCCGCAAGGCCTCCCGGCTGCCCACCCTTTGCCCAAAGCTGCCGGCCGAGAGCGCCCCCACAACGGCACCGATCACAGCAATGGAGACGGTAAGGCCGAGCTGCCCGGGCGACAGGTGGAAGACCGCTGTAAGTTGCGCAGTGGTGCCGGAGATCACCGCCGTATCAAAGCCGAAGAGCAGCCCACCGAGTGCGCCAACCAGGGCGCTTTTCAGCAAAAACGTATTCAACTTCATGGTGTCGGGATGATCCTTACCTCGTCCTTACCTCGGCGCGACGGTACGGGAAGCATACATGACGAAAGCGGGTACTCGAAAGACGGCAACCGGTGCTTACAGGCGGCAAACACTCGCTGCGCTTGTGCTCAGGCACGCGGAGCAAAGATACGCGTTTCCCCTTCCCTCAGCGGCAACATCGCCGCCTGCCTTCCAGCTGCTCCGGCGGCGGCCAGGAGCCGCGGAACCGGCTCATCCATCGGTTCCATGGAGAGCCGAAAGGTGCCGTAATGCATGGGCACCATAGTCTCGGCGCGCAGGTCGACAAAGGCTTTGAAGGCATCCTCGGGGCTGGTGTGTACTCCGCGAAAGTTGTCAGGCGAGTAGGCGCCGATCGGCAGCAGCGCCACCTGGGGATGGAGCCTGCGGCCGATCTCGGTAAAGCCTTGGAAGTAGGCAGTATCGCCCGAGTGGTAAACCCGGTGTCCAGCGCCCGAAAGCACGTACCCGCCAAAGCCGCGGTGCGTATCCGAAAAGAGGCGCGCACCCCAGTGCTGCGCGGGCGTCATGGTGACGTGCACGGGTGCTCGCGCAGCCTGCCCTGGCCGCATAGGGCGCAGCTCGGTGCCTTGCCACCACTCCAGCGTGCGAACCTCAGAGAACCCGAGGTTGGCGACCAGATCTTCTACCCCGCGAGGCACAACCACCACCGGAGCCGTCCCGCTGTGCCGCCGCGTATGACGGATGATCCGCCGGAGAGAAGGGAAGTTGAGGTGGTCCATGTGCGCGTGGGTCAACAGCACGGCATCAATGCGCGGCAGGCTGGGCACGCGCACACCCGGGTGCCGGCGGCGTTTCAGCAGGTAAAGATACCGGGCAAAGACCGGATCGACCAGGACAGACAAGCCCGCGATCTGCAGCAGAAACGAAGAGTGACCGATAAAGGTCACGCCCAGCTCGCTTTCTCGGGCGCGGACCGGTAGCTCCGGTTTGCCCTGCACCCGATGCAGCAGCGAAGAAACGACCAGGTCGGAGAGGAAGCGAAGCTTCTGCCGGCGAATGAGGTTGCGTGCCAAAGAAAGACTCCTGCAGGAAGAGATGCGGCAGAAACGAAGTATGCTTCGCTGTCTCCACACATCTCATCGGCTAAGGAGAGCGAGACGATGAAACGCTTCAGGGTGAAGACCCGCCGCAAACGAGAAGTGGTCGATGTGACCGGGCAGGTGCAGGCGGCGCTGCGCGGCGCGGGCGACGCTGCCGGAGTGGCGCATCTCCACGTGCTGCACACCACAGCAGCGGTCACCACGGCGGACCTCGACCCTGGCACGGATCTGGACTACCTCGATGCGCTCGAGGCCATGGTGCCGAAGCTCAAGTACCGGCACCCGCACAACCCGGAACACACCCCCGATCACATCTTGTCCGCGCTGCTAGGTACGTCGGCCAGCGTGCCGTTTGCTCGCGGCGAGCTGGTGCTGGGTACCTGGCAGCGCCTCATCCTGCTGGAATTTGACGGGCCCCGCGAACGAGAGCTGGTGGTAACGCTGACAGCCGAGTTGATCGCTCCGTAAAGGTTGGCGAAGGTCGGCGATGGTCGGCGCCACCTGCGGTCAGTCTGCGTGTGCCCGCTTAAGGGTTTCTGGTAGCGGAGATAGGCCGCCCGGTGGGGGTAGGCCGCCTGCTGCGGGGGGAGTATTGCCCGGCGTGCTAAAGCTTGGGTGCGTCCGCGGCCTGCTCTGCGGCGGCCACGGCTGCTTCTGCTGCTTGAAAGCCGATCTTGCTATGCATGCCGTCACAAAAAGGCTTGCGCGTCGATGCGCCGCAACGGCAAAGCGAAATAGCCGGCTTGCCGGTCAGGTCCCATTCCTGTCCAGTCGCATCAAGAAGCTTGATGGGTCCTTCGACGCGAAATGGGCCATTGGGACGAACGGTGATGGTTACCTCTGACATGCGGGGAAGCTCCTCGTGTGGATGGTTCGGTAATGGTTTGAGTGTAGCAGCGCAGGGCGGGTATGCGGACCGGCAGCCGAAGAGAGACAATAGAGGCGATCGCCGGTGTCAGAGGGCGGTCGGCGCGTCTTTACTCTGACAAGGAGAGACAGATGAGTACAACCATGCCAGCAACAGCGACCCTGGAGAGCAGGCTCAGCGAACAGGTCGAGATCTTCGAGTACAGCAAGGCAGCCGATCCGATCTCCTCCGGCGCGACCCCGCGCATACCGATTCGCACCTTTTCACCTGAGCTCTACTCCACCGGCATCACGCGCGTGGTGCCACTCGATCTGAGCCATGACCTGAAAGTGGCTCGTCCGCTGACTGGCCCAAGTCTGCTGGCCAACTTCGTGCGCATCGAGGCAGGCGACTCCCTCCGCACCTCGCCCGAGGCCACCAGCGAGCTCTTCTATGTTATTGCCGGCTCTGGCCACACCGACACAGAAAATGGTGTGATTGCCTGGAGCCAGGGTGATCTTTGGACGCTGCCCGGGCTGGCGGCGACCCACTACGCAGATACCGATGCGGCCTTCTACATGGTCAACGATGCGCCGCTGCTCGGCTACCTGGGTGTGCAGAAAGCCGCCAGCCGTTTTCAGCCGACGCTTTATACACGCGACACGATCATGGCCGAACTCGAAAAAGCGAAGAACGATCCCGAAGCCGGCAAGCGCAGTCGCATCAGCGTGCTGCTGGCAAACAGAAGCTTTCCGCAGACCCAGACCATCACCCATACCCTGTGGTCGATGCTCGGGATCGTGCCCCCAGGCGCGCGCCAGTTGCCCCACCGGCATCAATCGGTCGCACTCGACTTGGTGATTGAAGCCCAACCTGGCGTGTATACCCTGCTGGGTCCGGAGCTGAGCGAAGACGGAAGCATCCGGGACCCGCAGCGTGTTTCGTGGGAAAAAGGCGCCGCTTTTGTCACGCCGCCGGGCTACTGGCACGAGCATGTCAATGAGTCCGGCGCCGAGGCGTATGTGCTTCCTATCCAGGATGCGGGGCTGCATACCTATCTGCGCACGCTCGACATCCAGTTCTACCATCCGGATTAGGGAGGGCGGTGGCCCGGGTCACGGAATCAGGGAGGGCGGTGGCCCGGGTCCAGGCCCGGGGCATGGAGCCGAGCCGCCCCGGATCACAAGGGAGTGGGTCCGGGTCACTGAGCAGTGCTTCTGCTTAGCGCAACGATTTTGTGAGCGCCTTTGTCAGCTCCCGGTCACTTTTCCCTGTTCTGCGTCGCGAAACCCGGAGAGCCCGACCGTGGCTTCACCCCTGGTGCGCTGCTCCCAGAGCCGAGTGCACCTCGGTTCGCGGTTTGACGGCATACACCTTCACGCTTGCTGCCGCCGCGTTGATGTCATACCACGTAAGCAGCGAGGCGAGATCGCTGTGCAGCGAAGCGGCCTGGCCCCCGGAACCGCAGCATGGCCCGTTGCCGGCTTGGAGCGCGGCGCCCCCGCCCGTCGCCTCTTCAGCCATTGCCGGTGAGCAGCAGAGAGCCTGGTTTTCTACCTTGGCGTAGGCACCGAGGTCGGCTCCGCTGTCTACGACCTCTACGTGCGCAAACCCGGCTGCGAGCACCTCTTCGCGATAGCTGTCTATCTTGATCGCACCGGCAATGCAGCCAACGTAAGCGGCCATACTTTGAGCCAGGGCCTCGGGGAGATCCTGCTTGAGCGCAATGTCGCTGATGGCGACGCGGCCGCCCGGCTTGAGGATGCGCGCGATCTCGCGAAAGACCGCCGTCTTGTCCGGAGCTAGATTGATCACACAGTTGGAGAGCACGCAATCGACAGACGCGTTTGCCAGCGGGATGCGGTCGATCGTAGAAAGGAAGAACGCAACGTTGGTATAGCCGCCCGCTGCGGCATTTGCTTGTGCCCGCTCGATCATCGCAGCGGTCATGTCGATGCCGATGGCGCGACCCTGCGGACCGACCTGCTTGGCCGCGAGAAACACATCGAGGCCACCGCCCGAACCAAGATCAACCACCATTTCGCCGGGCTGTAGGTGCGCAAGCGCCATCGGATTGCCGCACGAAAGCCCCATGTTCGCCTCCGCGGGAATCGAGCTCAACTCTTCCGCCGTATACCCGAATGCCTCCGCAACAGCCTGCACTCCTGCATGGTTGTTGGAAAGCGTGCTTTCTGCTACCGCTCCATACTTTGCCTTGACCGATGCTAAAAGAAGATCTGCCATTTCGCCCCTCGCTTTCATATCTGCAAGAACGAATGTAAGCACTGGATAGTAGATTCGTCAAAGCATATATATTTCTGTCATGGTGAAATCGACGACCGACCTGGAAGGCTTTCTCGAGGCGCGACCTGACAAGACCCGGCTGTGCCTGCTCATTCTGATGGGGGATCAGGCGATCTGCGTGTGCTCCCTGGTCGAGGTGCTTGGCGGCCCGCAGCCGAAGATGTCAAGGCGCCTGGCCTACCTGCGCAGCGCGGGCGTAGCGGCTGCCCGGCGTGAAGGCGCGGCAGCCGGTACTCCGGCAAACGCTCGCTCTGCTGCGCGGCGAAAACGCGATGCAGGCGGACCGGATGCGCCTGGCCTTCTGTTCTCCGGCCAGGTACGCGTTCGCGCCGGGCGTGCGCAGGCCGGCGAGAGTAGAGTCGCCGCGTGCGCCTTCGTTCTCGACGCCTCGAAACACGGTCCGTGAAGGGAAGGCTAGCTGGTAAACTCATCTTGGCGTGGCCCCGTAGCTCAGGTGGATAGAGCGATGGTTTCCTAAACCACAGGTCGGAAGTTCGAGTCTTCCCGGGGTCACCACTTCAGTGGCATAAACAAGGCGGCGTACGGGAAAAGTAAGACGACTCCTTCTCCAGGGACGGGTTTATCACGCGCCTCGAATGCTACTTCTCGCCTCAGCCAACGTTTGACACGGTTTGGGCACAGTGCCTACGCGGCAGATGAGGCCGCCAACTTGGCAAACGACTGCCCGAGCAAGAATGGGCCGGGGGCATGCCGGTTGCGGCATGCAGTCGTGCAGGGTCTTGTTCTCAACTGAAAACCTTGGGCAACAGGGAAGGATGCCAAGCGGCCTTCGCGCACTTCCGAGGGCGGCAAGGCCGGCTCCAGGGAATTGCACCAGGCGGCGCAGCTACCATCTTGGCGCGTGGGGTTGAGCGTCCACTGCCCGCCGCAACAGCTTGGGCGTTGCCTTAGCGCAGGCGCCTGTCAGGCGGGATGACGGGCTGATAACGCCCCGCACGTGCCGCCAGGGCCGACATGCGCAGCGACGCACCCATCAGCCGGACTGCCCGGGAAAACTCCGCCACCTTTTTACGCTCGCCTTCCGACTTGAACAGGAAGTGAAACGCCATCTGGTACTGAGCAAAGTAGGCGACCTTGCCGGTCACCTCCATGCTTTGCTGCGGGTGGTTGAGGCGAATCAGCCCTTCGGTGCCGACCGGCAGCCGGTGGCGGAACTCGCCACGCATGCCGTTCTCGCTGATGTTTTTGCAAACACCCAGAAGAGCGATTTCGCCGACGATGATGTCGACAGGAAAGTCCGCCGAAAAACGCGGTAAGCGGTAGAGTAGGTCGCGCATGAAAGGGTTATCGGCGGAGCGGCGGAAAACTTTTGCATGGACCTCCCAACCTGGACAGAGTTCCTCGGACCGGCACAAACCCGCCTCGCGGCACTCCGCACCGTTGCGGGAACCGGGGCAAAACGATAGTACCGGAGAATCTGCTTTCGATGGCCGAAGCATTGGCACGCCCCGCTATAGTCAAAACCACAAACACTTCACGGAGGAACAACGATGCAGGCACCGCCAGGCAATGCTGCCGCGGGCTGGGGAGTCCTGTCGCCCGGGCTCGCGCGCACGCAGCCCGCGGTCATCTCGCAAGAGGGCCCCGCGCCGGAGCTGCGCCGTGTGCTGATCGTAGAAGACGACGCTCCGCTTGCCAGGCTGCTGGCTACAGGTCTCCAGGCCGAATCCTTTGCCGTCGACCTGGTGCACGATGGGGAAGCCGCGGTGGTTGCGCTTGCAAGCGGACGGCATGCGCTGGTCATGCTGGACCTGAATCTCCCAAAGATGGATGGGCTGTCGCTGCTCCAGCAGCTCCGCAGCTCCCGGCCTCAACTGCCGGTGTTGGTGCTCACAGGCAGGACCCGCACCGAGGATATGGTGCGCGCCCTCGACCAGGGCGCCGACGACTGCCTGCTCAAGCCCTTTTCGCTCCTGGAACTGATGGCCAGGGTGCGGGTACTGCTGCGCCGCACCGGGCCCGCGGCACCCGAGCAGCCCCAACCCTCCGGTCTCCTGCTCATTCCGGGCGAGTACCGGGTAGAACGCAACGGCCGTGTCATCCAGCTGACGCCGCGGGAGTTTGCTGTGCTCGAGTTTCTGCTGGAACATCGGGGCAAGCCGATCTCGCGCGCAACCCTGATGCAGCAGGTGTGGAACATGCCTTTTGAGACCAATACCAACATCGTCGATGTGTATATGAAGTACCTGCGCGACAAGATCGATCTAGACGGCGAGGAGAAGTTGATCCACACGGTGCGCGGGATTGGCTATGTGCTGCGCGAGGGTTGAGCCGTGTTCTTGCTGGCCCGCATCGGACCAGGTGCATCGCGATCTGCTGGACGGGATGCACCTGCTGGCTCAGCCGCTGACCATGCTGGAAACACGGCTGTACCTGGCGCTGGGCCAGCCGGGCCTCCCGGCCGAGGCCGCGCAGGCGCTGGCGTCGATTGAAGACGATCTTCAAGAGCTCTGTGGCTCCTTTCGCCTCATGCAGCAGCTTTTGCGGCTTGAAACCGCCGCCACTCACCTTGCCGAGGTAAGCGCATCCTGGCTGGGGCTGCTCCTGGCCGAGGCCGCAGAGATTGCTCTTGCCGGGTCGTCGATCGTTCTGCGCTGCGATCCAGATGCTTTTCTAAGCGGCCGGCTCCGCGCAGCAAGGGTGCGCCTTGATCAAGAGCGCACACGCGAAGCGATGCGCCAGGTGTTGTGTGTTGCCGCGGAGCTGGCGCAGACCGAAGTAGCGATCACGGTTTCCCGGTCGGAGTCCGCGTGTCAGTCTGAGTTCGATTCCCAGTCGGAGTCGGAGTCGGAGTCGGAGTCTGCGGCTGAGTCGGGGTCTGTATCTGGGTTTGCAGCTTTTGGCGGTCTCGCTCTGCGCCTGGGCATCGCTCCGGATGCCTTGCCGCCACGTGCTGACGTGGACCGAGTCGAGGCAGCCAGGGACAGGCTGAGCGAGAAGCAGCGCCTCCAACTCGCCGTCGCGCGCCAGGGTCTTCGCAGCGGCGGGTGTTCGCTCGAAATCAACGCCGCTCCTTTCTTTTTCACCGTACATCTTCCGCTTTGCGATTCGCTTCGCGAGCAGGTATTTGGGCGAGGATGCGTTCCGGAATAGGGCGGGCTCCGGTTCTTGATCCGAAATGGAACAGCGCCGCAATCCGAGGTAATCAGCCCATAGAATGCGGCGCAGCGCCTGCACAGGATTGGCCCCCTTCGTGCATTGAATAACGCCAGATGCCGCTTATCTCTCATCTGCCGCCAAGAATTGCAGACGACGCCTTGGGAGCCGCACCGGCTACCATGCTGGCCGATGCTTTTTCTGAGTTCATCGCGGCTGCAGGGCGTTTGGAGGCTTCCTACGGCGAGCTGCAAGAGCAGGTGGCGCAGCTCGGGCACGAACTGGCTGAGCGCAATGCGGCGCTGAACGACAGCCTCCAGGAAAACGAGCGCATGCGGCTGGCGCTCGAGCAGATCGTCGATTCGCTGCCATGCGGGGTGCTGGTCATCGACCGCAAAGATGTTCTGGCGATGATCAATCCCGAGGGTATGCGCCTGCTGGGGGTGTCCAGGGGAGCCTCGGCCGGGCAGACCCTGGCCGACATCTCTGCCGAGGCAGGCATCGACCTGGCCAAGCTGGCCGCCGATGCCGAGGCCCCGGAGGGGGAACATGAGTTCAGCCTCGCCGCCGGCGCGGGCGCGCGATGGATCGCGGTACGGAACCGGCGGCTTTACGCGGAGCAAGCGCAGGGGGGAAGCAAGAGGCCGGGAGCGCAGGGGAAGGTGGCCGGCGAATCCGCTGCTGAGCGAGGCAGGGAGGCGCGCCTGACCGCTGTGCACGGCGGTCGTTCGGCAAAGCGCTGCTCGAGCGCAGGCGGCAAGGACGGTCTGCGCGGCCGCCAGGAGCGCGCGCCGGGGGCTCGCTCGGGCGACTGGCAGCAAACGATCCTTATCGTACGAGACGTCACCACGCACAAGCAGGCCGAGTTGGAGCGCGAACGCGGGCGCCGGGCCACGGCGCTGGCCGAGATTGCGGCCATGCTCGCTCATGAGATTAGAAACCCATTAGCCAGCCTGGAGCTCTTTGCCGGACTGATCGGCGGGAGTGAGGTGGTCTCCTCGAGCAGCGGTCCGGAACTGGAGTGGATTTCGCACATGCAGGCCGGCATCCGCTCGCTGGCAGGAACGGTCAACAACGTGCTCAGCTTCCACGGTGTGGGATTCCCGTCGCTGGCGCCTTTGAACCTGTTTGAAGCGATAGAAAGCAGTGTAGCGTTCGTGCGGCCTATCGCTGCGCAGTCCGGTGTGGCGCTTGCCCTCGATCTTGAAGGCGATGAAGACGCGAGTCAGATCCGCATACTCGGCAATACCGGCAGCCTGCAGCAGCTGCTGCTCAACCTGGTTTCCAACGCGGTGCGGCACACCCCCAAGGGTGGCTCGGTGCGCATTGCGCTTCGCAAGGAGCCGCCCGCTCATCCTGCGGTACGGCCTTCCGCCGTTCTTTCGGTGGCGGACACGGGCTCAGGCATCCGCGCCGAGCACCTCGGCGAGATCTTTCGCGCCG
This sequence comes from uncultured Acidobacteriaceae bacterium, assembly GCA_964246065.1. Classification (GTDB taxonomy): domain Bacteria; phylum Acidobacteriota; class Terriglobia; order Terriglobales; family Acidobacteriaceae; genus EB88. The sequence continues at coordinate 8,090 of CAXTPL010000013.1, read as the reverse complement.
GCTTCAGCGCCAGCGGCAACACCTCGGGGCTTGGACTGGCGGTTTGCAGCCAGATTGTTCGCCAGCTTGAGGGCGAGCTCCGAGTTACCAGCCAGCCTGGCAGCGGCAGCACTTTTTTTGTGGAGCTTCCGACCCTATGACCCATGCTTCTTCAGTTCTGGTTGTGGA
>CAXTPL010000013.1:3675-7912 GCA_964246065.1 uncultured Acidobacteriaceae bacterium | reverse complement strand
ATTTCACGCGGCGCGGCTGGGAGGTAGAAACGGCGAGCGGGGTGGAGGGCGCGCACCAGGCTTTGCGGCGCCGCCCGTTCCAGCTCGTCGTCTCCGATATCCGGATGCCCGACGGAGACGGCATGGAGGTGATGCGCGCGGTGCGACGCGCCACGCCGGCCACCGCGGTCATCCTGCTGACGGCCTTTGGCACGGTTCCCGATGCGGTGCAGGCGATGCGCTCGGGCGCATTTGACTACATGACCAAGCCTGTTTCATTTGAGCAGCTGGAAGAACGCGCCGAGCGCGCGATGCGCCAGATGCATGAGAGCGCCACCGAGTCTCCGGCCCACGCCGCGGCCGGCCCGGCCCAGGGCGGGGTAAGCACCGGCGCAGGCGACATCGTCGGGACCGCGCCTGCGCTGCTGCGCTCGCTCGAGCGGGCACGCGCGGCAGCCAGCACGGACGCCGATGTGCTGGTGGAGGCGGAAAGCGGCACAGGCAAGGAGCTGCTGGCGCGCTTTATCCATGACGGCAGTGCGCGCAGCCGGAAGCCCTTTGTCGCCGTCAACTGCGCAGCCGTACCCGAGCATCTGCTCGAAAGCGAACTGTTCGGCCACGCGCGCGGCGCTTTTACGGGAGCGACGGCTCCCAAGGCCGGCAAGTTTGAAATGGCGCACGGCGGCACCCTGCTGCTCGACGAGATCGGCGAAATGCCGCTCCATCTGCAGCCGAAGCTGCTGCGGGCGCTGCAGGAGCGCGAGTTTGAGCGCCTGGGCGAGACACGCTCGGTACGCGTAGATATCCGCGTCATCGCCACGACCAACGTCATGCTGGCCTCGATGGTCGAGGGAGGCAAGTTCCGCTCCGATCTGTATTACCGCCTCAACGTCATCCCGTTGACGCTGCCTCCGCTGCGGGACCGCGCCGAAGACATCCCGGTGTTGGCGCGCTATTTTGCCGAGAAGCATGCCGCCAAGTTGCGGAGGCCGACCCCGTTTCTCGAGCCCGGGTTCCTTGAGCGGCTGGCTGCCCATGCCTGGCCAGGCAATGTGCGCGAACTCGGCAATTTCATGCGACGTGTGCTGTCGCTGCACCCCGGCGCCGTGCTCGATGCAGGCTGTTTTGACCAGGAGTTCCGTCCGGGCGTTCTGCCCTCGCTCCTTGCCGAAGCCGCATCGGGCAGTCCGTCTGATCCGGGCAGCGAGCGGGTGGCGCTGCCTGCGGGCGTGCCGATCCGGCAGCTGGAGCGGGCGCATCTTGAGCACACGCTGGTCATGACCCAGGGAAACCGCACCCAGGCCGCCGAGATGCTGGGCATCAGCGTGAGAACCATGCGGAACAGAATTCGTGAATATGGGCTTCCGCCCCGGAGGTATGCCTGAATGGCAACGACACCATTGATTCCTTCTTCGCTGGAGCGGTTCTTATCGCTTTCAAGCAACCGCGAACAGACCATCGCCTCAAACATGGCCAACGTCGACACGCCCGGATACCGGACGCGCGACCTCAACTTTCAGCACGAGATGGCGCGCGCCTCCATGACCGACATGAGCACGGGCGAGAACGTGGCCCTGCAGCCGGCTGTGCAGCAGGTGCAGGGACTGCTGGAGCGTCCGGATGGAAACAACGTGAATCTCGATCGGGAATCTTTGCTGCTGGCCCAGTCGCAGCTCCAGTACCAGATGGGCATCCAGCTAGTGAAGGCGAACTTTCATCAACTCCTGTCGGCCATCAATGGAGGGAACTAAGTATGGGACCGTTTGACACGCTTGCCATCTCCGGTTCGGCGCTTGCTGCCGAGAGACAGCGCTCCGAGGTGATCGCGACCAACATGGCGAATGCCGAAACGACGCGCACCGACACGGGTGGCCCGTTTCAACGCAAGCAGGTCGTCTTTTCCGCGCCTGGCAGCGCAGCCTTTCGGCTTTCCTTTGCTTCGCTCACCACGCACCATCTAGGGCCGCAGCCAGGCAGCGTGCGGATTGCGCAGGTGGTCGATGACCCCGCCCCGCCTGTGCGGCGGTACGAGCCCGGCCACCCCGACGCGGACAAGGACGGCTTTGTGTCTTACCCGAACATCAACCCGGTGCAGGAGATGGTTGATCTGATGGGTTCTGTCCGCGCCTACCAGCTCAATGCCTCCGCCGTGTCGGCCTCCAAGCAGATGATTCAGCAGTCCATCGACATCTTGAAAAGCTAAACCGCAAAAGGAAGAACAACGATGAGCGTGATGATACCGGGTTTGTTTCCATCCGTAAGTGCGGCAGAGGGCGCCTCGTCGCTGGCCAAGCCTTTGACCTTCGGCGAGCCCGCAGCCTCCGGCGCAGGCTTTGGCGCGGTCTTGAAAGATGCGCTTAACCAGGTGACAAGCCTCCAGGGCTCTGCGCAGCAGCAGGTAGGCACCCTGTTGTCGGGCGGAAGCGCGGATATGAGCAAGGTGATGATCTCGGTTGAAAAGGCTGACGTTGCATTTCAACTCATGATGCAGGTGCGCAACAAGATCGTAAGCGCCTACCAGGACATCGAGAAGATGCAGTTCTAGCAGGGTGCCAAGTACAGGCGCCCCGCTGAAAGCCTCCGGAAACAAACCGCTGCACGCCACCTAACCACATAGAGAACCCAAGCGGAAACGATGGCCACACCGATCCCGATCCTTGCGCGCGTCAAGAGCTTCTGGGCCACGCGCACCCAGAATCAGCGGCTGATGCTTGGACTGGGTGCGGCGCTGACAGCCGCGCTGCTGACCCTGTTTACGCGGCTGATGATGACGCCCGATTACAAGCAGTTGATGACGGGCCTGGAGCCGGCAGATGCGCAGGCGCTTTCGAGCGAACTCGAAGCGAAGAAGATCCCGTACCAGCTTTCACCGGACGGCAAAAGCCTCAGCGTGCCGGCTGACCAGCTGGATGCCGCGCGTATGGAGGTGGCCGCGGGACCGACCACCCATTCGGGCCGCATGGGCTTTGAGCTGTTCGACAAGGTGAGCTGGGGCCAGACCGACTTCGATGAGAAAGTGAACTACCAGCGCGCGCTTGAAGGGGAGCTCGAGCGCACGATCATGACCCTGGGAGGCATCAAGAGCGCCCGGGTCCACCTGGTCATGGCCACCGACTCGGTCTTTATCGACCGCGAGCGCAGCGCCAAGGCCTCGGTCGCGCTGAAGCTGAGCCGGGGGAGCTTATCGCGCGAAACCACGGTCGCGATCCAGAGGCTGGTCGCAGGCGCGGTTGACGGCCTGAAGCCGACCGATGTTTCGATCATCGACGCGGACTCGAATGAGTCGCTCGGCACCGGCGATAGCGCGGGCGGCGATGGAGAAGAGCAGGCGCTGACTCGACGCTTGGTAGCGACGCTGAGCCCGATTGTCGGTGCGGATCATCTGCGCGCAAGCGTCAACGTGGAATACGACCAGGGCACAACCGAGGAAAGCCAGGAGAAGTATGATCCGGCCGTCAGTGTGCCCCTGACCGTTCAGCGTTCCGATGAGCAGACCGGGGCAGGGTCGGGCGTGGGCGGTGTGCCGGGGACGGCAAGCAATGTACCGCAGCCCGGTGCAGCGGCAAACGCGGCATCCGGCAAGCCGACGGTACAGTCCACCACGGTGACCGATCCTTCGGTCAGTTCGAAGACGGAAAATGCAACCTACGGAGTGAACAAGACCACTCGCCACTCGATCGAGCCGGCAGGCCGGATCCGCCGCATCACTGCCGCGCTGGTGGTGGATGACTTTGTACAGCGCAAGCAGGGTCCCAAGGGCAAGTGGGTCGAAACCCGTCTGAAGCGCTCGCCCGAGGAGCTGAAGCAGCTTGAAGACCTGGCCACAGCGGCAATCGGCCTCGACACGGCGCGCGGGGACGTGATCAGCGTCCAGGACATGTCGTTTGACCATCCCGAATCGCCCGAGATGCCGCCGCCCAGCATGGCAGACAAGGTGCGCAAGGGGATCAACGACTATGCGACCGTGGTTCGCTACGGCATGCTGCTGGTGCTCTTCCTGCTTGGCTACCTGCTGATGGTCAGGCCGGTGCAGCAACGCGCGCTCAGCGGCACCAAGGAGCTCGCAGCGGGAGCGCAAAGCAGGGCTTTGCCGCCGCCCGAAGAGGCGGAGCTCGAGCCGGTGCCGTCGGCGGCTATTGACGCGGCCCGGGTCGCGACGCTGAAGCAACAGGTAACGCAGATCGTAAAAGCAGAACCGGCTGCAAGCACGCGTGCCATCGAAGCCTGGATTCGCGGGGAGGGACAGTGAGCGCAGAGA
>CAXTPL010000013.1:857-3665 GCA_964246065.1 uncultured Acidobacteriaceae bacterium | reverse complement strand
CACCCAGGGGCAACGTGCTCTGGGACTGTCTTGCGCTGCTCGATGACGACACGGCTGCGACGATCTTCCGCAGCCTGGAGGACGACGATCTACAAAGGGTCGCCCAGGAGGTTGCAAGGCTCGGCAATGTGCCGAAAGAGGTTTCCGCCCACGTGTTAGAGGAGTATAAGCAGCTCACCTACGCGCAGCAGCACATTGCGCGCGGCGGCCACGACCTGGCGACGCGTCTGCTTGTAGGAGCCTTCGGGGAGAAAGGCGCGCAGGAGATGGTGCAGCGCCTGCACCGGGCGAGCGAGCAGAATGCGTCGCGGGTAGAGTCGCTGCAGCGTTTCGAGCCCAAGCAGCTGGCGAGATTTCTCGAGGGTGAACATCCGCAAACGGTGGCGCTGATCCTGGGACACCTGGAGGCGCGCCAGGCCTCGGCTTTGCTGATGTGCCTGCCGCCCCCAGTTCGGGCAGAGTCAGTCAAGCGGCTCGCCAACTTGCGACAGTTTTCCCCCGAAATGGCAGCCAAGGTGTCTATCGTACTCAACCGGCGTCTCCGCTCGGTAGGTGAGCAGAAAAAGAAGACCTACTCGGGCTTTCAAAGTGTTGCAAACATGTTGAACAACGTGGACGCCACGACTTCGAGCGAAATCCTGGAGATGATCGAGCGCGAAGAAGCCAAGCTGGCGATCAGCATTCGCAACCTCATGTTTACCTTTGAGGACTTTCTGGGAGTGGCCGAGGTGCAGATTCGCGAAGTAACCGCGGCAGCCGATAAGAAGGTATTGACGCTGGCGCTGAAGGGCGCGAGCGAGGAGCTGCGCCAGCACTTTTATCAGACTATGTCTTCCCGCGCCATTGAGATGATGAAGGAAGATGCAGAATCGCTGGGGCCGGTGCGAAGCAAGGATGTGGCCAATGCCCAGCTGGAAGTGGTAGCGGTGGCGCGCAAGCTGGAAGCCGACGGCAAGCTGACGTTGAAGAGCGAAGGAGCAGACGAATATGTCCTCTAGCAATCAGGTATTCTCCAGCCGGTTCACGATGCCGGTTTCAATCTTCCAGTATCCGGCCACCAATGGCTCACTTTCCGGATTGCCTCGCCTGGAGCATGGTGGGATCGAGCCTGATTCGCAGCTGCCGGACGAACCCGAGGAGATCCGGCTGGGCATCACCCTGACTGAAGAAGCGTTGACGAACCGGATCGCGCTGGCCCGGGCGGAGGCCGTCTGCCAGACCGAGCAAAGGTTGCGCCAAGAGTACGATGCGCGGGTCGCGGCAGAAGCGGAAAAGGTCGCGGCAGCCATTCGCGGTTTCGAGCAGGAGCGCAGCGACTACTTTGCGCGCGTGGAGCTTGAAATTGTGCACCTGGCGTTGTCGATCGCGGGCAAAATCCTGCATCGCGAGGCGCAGGTAGATCCGATGTTGATGGCCGCGCTGGTAAGGGTAGCGCTCGGGCAGATGAAGGACGGATCAGCGGTCTCGGTCCGGGTGCGCCCGGAAGAAGCAAAACGCTGGCGCGACTACTTTGCCGCGGGTACGCAGAACCTTTCGATCTCGGTTGTCGAGGATGCGGAGCTGGAACCGCGTGCGTGCGTGCTTGAGACAGATCTTGGCTCAGCCAACCTTTCCCTCGATGCGCAGCTGAAAGAGGTTGAGCAAGGCTTTTTTGACGTGCTGGCGCAGAGACGCTGATGCCGACGCCGCTGGCGCCTTTTTTTCAGCAGCTGGAGCATAGCGGCAGCGTTCGCTGGTCAGGCCGGGTGCTGCAGGTGATCGGCAACCTGGTGGAGTCGGAAGGGCCGTTTTGCTCTGTCGGCGATGCGTGCGAGATCATCACGCGGACCGGTGAAGGCTACGCGGGAGAGATTGTTGGCTTTCGCGGCTCCACCATGCTGTCGATGACGCTGGAAAGCCCACGAGGCATACGCTACGGCGACCGGATTGTCGCAGCAGGGACGCGCCCGTCGATCCGCGTCGGGCCGGAACTGCTTGGTCGGGTTGTCGATGCGACGGGCAAGCCTATCGATAGCGCGGGAGAGTTTCGCGCACGCCGCTCCATGCCGGTTGATGGTGCTGCGCCGCTTCCGCTCGATCGCGAGCCCATTCGCCAGGTGCTCGGCTGCGGCGTGCGGGCGCTGGACGCCTTTGTGACCTGCGGGCGAGGGCAGCGTCTGGGCATCTTTGGAGGCTCCGGCGTCGGCAAGAGCACGCTGTTGGGAATGATGGCGCGCGGCACGGAAGCCGACCTGATCGTGCTGGCGCTGGTTGGGGAACGCGGGCGCGAGGTGCAGGAGTTTCTCGAGGTCATCGGCGAGGAGGGGAGGCGAAGGTCGGTTGTGATCGTTTCGACGTCCGATCAATCGCCGCTGCTGCGTTTGCGGGCAGCGCTTTCGGCGACGGCGATTGCCGAACACTTCGCGTCGACGGGCAAGCACGTTCTTTTGGTGGTCGATTCGCTGACCCGGTTTGCCATGGCCCAGCGCGAGATCGGCCTTGCCGCCGGTGAGCCGCCAACCGCGAAAGGCTATACGCCTTCGGTACTGAACATGCTCGCCAGGCTGGTCGAGCGCGCGGGAAACTTCAAGCGCGGCAGCATCACGGCTTACTACACCGTACTGATGGAGGGCGACGATCAGCAGGATCCGGTGGCGGACACGGTACGCTCGCTGCTTGACGGACACATCATTCTTGACCGCGGCCTTGCCTTGAAGAACCACTATCCCCCCGTCTCGGTACTCGATAGTTTGAGCCGGCTGATGCCAAGCATCGCCTCAAAGGAGCACATGACGAAAGCTCGGGCGCTCAGGCAGCTGCTCGCGGCCT
>CAXTPL010000013.1:0-847 GCA_964246065.1 uncultured Acidobacteriaceae bacterium | reverse complement strand
GGTGCGCGCGCCGTCGGGGGGTGGTAACTCGCGCCCCCCCCGGGGCCCCACCCGGCGCGGCGCGGATGCCCTGCTGGATAAAGCGGTAGAAAGTCTGCCGGCGATCCACGCTTTTCTCCAGCAGGGGGCTGAGGAGATGGAAGCTCTGCCCCTTGCCCTCGCCCGTTTTCAACAGCTGCCAAGCTAGATGGCGTATCGCTTCCCACTAGCCGCGGTGCTTCGCCTGCGGGAGATCAACGAGCAACGAGAAGAACGGCTTCTAGGGCAGATCCACGCCCAGATCAAGCAATGGCGGGCCACCCTGGCTTCGCTCCAAAGCGAACTCGCGCGTACGCAGTCCGAGTGCGAGTCGGCGCTCCGCGGAGGCATCTCCGCTGCGCATCTCCAGGACGCTCAGGCGATGCAGCGATCTATCGAGGAGCGGCAAAAGTTCGCCGAAGGGCAGATCGTGCAGTTTACACAGCTGCGCGACAAGCAGATCGAGGTGTATCGCTCCGCCCACCAGGCACGGGAAGTGCTGTCGACGATGGAGCGCGACCAAAAGGCGGCGTTCTCCGCAGCGCTGGCTCGCCAAAGCCAGAAAGTGTTGGACGATACGTTTCTGGCGCGGCGTGCTCGGCGCTAGACAAATCGATCGGCCATTCCTTTCCTTACTCTCCATGGATCACCGACATTCCAGGCACCCTTTCCATCTGTCGACGAGCAATCAAGCCTTTCCCTCGGTTCGCACTAGGCAGCCTTTGCCTAGTGGGTACCCGGCAACTCTTGCCGGGCGGCAGAAACGGGTCGCAGCCAGGGGGTTTGCTGCGTTGACAGGCGACCTTCACACCGTTGCAAAGAAAGGGCT
>CAXTPL010000012.1:25288-33467 GCA_964246065.1 uncultured Acidobacteriaceae bacterium | reverse complement strand
GGCACAAGGAGGCCGAAGGCTCCTCCTACTATCGCCATTACTACATGGGCCTGCTGCGGCACGATGGCACGCCGAAGCTCTTTGCCGAGGATTTCCCTCGCGATGGAGAGGTGGGGCTGTGCCAGTGGTTCCATTTTGAGGATCACCGGCTGGACCAGGCGGTCACGTGGCTGCGCGAGCACAACGTGCGGCGCCTGCGCACCGGCCTGAGCTGGGCCGACAGCTACCGCCCCGGCGCCGAAGCCTGGTTTGACCGCATGCTTACCGCGCTTGCACCCTTCGACGTGGCGCTCACCCTATGCTTTACTCCCCAGCACCTTGGCCTGGAGGCGCACCACACCAGCCCGCCCGTCGACAATGAAGAGTTTGCCCGCTTTGCAGCGTGGGCCGTTGCACGCTACGCCCCCTCTCCCGAACCGGCAATCGCATCTATCTCGCAGAAAGAAGAAGAGGTCGCATCGGCTCTATGAGTAAGCAGGTCCTTATTACCGGAGGCGCCGGATTTGTAGGCTCGCACGTGGCCGATGGACTGTTGCGCGCAGGGCACCGCGTGCGCGTGCTCGACGACCTTACCCCGCAGGTGCATCCCGAGGGTCGGCGCCCAGCCTATCTTGCGCCGGAGGTGGAACTGGTCGTCGGTGATGTGCGCGATCCGCGCATCCTGCGCAAGGTGCTGCCGGGCGTCGATGTGATCTACCACTTCGCCGCGACGGTAGGCGTCGGCCAGTCCATGTATGAGATCAGCCGGTACATGAGCGTGAACACGCAAGGCACGGCCGAGCTGCTGCAGGCCATCCTTGACCTGAAGCTTGCACCTGAAAAGCTGGTGGTCGCTTCCTCCATGTCGATCTATGGCGAAGGGCGGTATATTTGCCAGGCAGACGTCCGCGAAGTGAACCCGCCCGTACGCTCGCTCGAGCAGTTGCGCAGCGGCCGCTGGGAGCTGGAGTGCGATGCGTGCGGCGCGGTCCTTGTGCCGCGGCCCACCAATGAGGACAAACCCTCCGAGATAAACTCCATGTATGCGCTTTCCAAGCGAGACCAGGAAGAGCTATGCATGATCTTTGGGCGCAACTATGGGCTGCCGGTCACTGCCCTGCGCTTCTTTAACATCTACGGAACACGCCAGGCACTGTCCAATCCCTACACCGGAGTGGCGGCTATCTTTGCCTCGCGCATGCTCAACGATCAGGCGCCGCTCGTATTTGAAGACGGCCAACAGATGCGCGACTTCGTCAGCGTGCATGATATTGTGCGCGCCAACCTGCTGGCCATGGAGCGGCCCGCTTCGAACGGGCACGTGATCAACATCGGCAGCGGACAGCCGATCAGCATCCGCGGCGTGGCTGAGATTCTTGCTCGCTCGCTGGGGGTTGACCTGCAGCCGGTGATTACGCAAAAATACCGCGCTGGCGATATTCGCCACTGTTACGCTGATTTATCGCGTGCGCGCATGCTCCTTGGCTATGAGCCTCAGGTTACGCATGAGGCGGGATTTTTAGAGCTGGCAGAATGGCTAGAAAGCCAGGAAGCCGAAGATAAAGCCGAAACGATGCTGCACCAACTCAGTACCTATGGCTTGACCGCATAAAGGACGCAAGGAACGAGCATGGCTTCTATTGCAAAACGGAGTGAGCGCCGCATCCTGGTAACAGGGGGAGCCGGGTTTGTCGGCTCCAATCTGGTGGCGCGGCTCCTTGAAGATCCTGCCTCGCAGATCACGGTGTTCGACACCCTGGCCAGGCGCGGCGTGGAGCATAATCTTTCCTGGCTCCGCACCCTGCCCGGGCGCGCTCGCCTGCACTTTGTGCGCGGAGACGTACGTGAAGCGAGCCAAGTGTTTGAAGCTGCGCGCGAAGCCGAGGAAATCTATCACCTGGCTGCGCAGGTCGCTGTGACGACCTCGGTCGATGACCCACGAACAGATTTTGAGACCAATGCACTGGGCGCGTTCAACCTGCTTGAAGCGGCACGAAAACACGGGCGCAGCCCTTTGTTTTTTTTCACCTCTACAAACAAGGTCTACGGCAGCCTGGACTCTGTTTCCGTGCATGAGCATGGCTCGCGGTATCGAGCAGATGACCCTGCTTTCAACGGTGCCGGCGAAGACACTCCGCTCGATTTCCATTCTCCTTATGGCTGCAGCAAGGGGGCCGCGGACCAGTATGTGCGCGACTATGCGCGCATTTACGATCTCCCGACCGTGGTCTTTCGCATGTCCTGCATTGCCGGGCCCCGCCAGTTCGGCAATGAGGACCAGGGCTGGGTTGCCCACTTCCTCTACTCCGCTCTGGCAGGCAAGCCCCTTACCATCTACGGCAACGGACTGCAGGTGCGCGACATATTGCATGTCGAGGATCTGGTAGACGCCATGGTGGCGGCCCGCAAACATCGTAGCGTCACAGCGGGGCAAGTCTATAACCTGGGGGGCGGCCTGGCGCAGGCAGCTTCGGTGCTCGATATGCTGCAAAGCATCGGTGAGCTTACCGGCAAACTGCCGCGCGTGCAGTACAGTGCCGTTCGCCCCGGGGATCAGCCTTTGTATATCTCAAATATCTCCAAGTTCAGCGCCCATACAGACTGGCAGCCTCGTCGCCCGCTGCGCACGATCCTGGCCGACATTTACAGTTTCTGGCAGCAGCACAATGAACTTATCTGCTCGCTGTGGAATGACCAGCGCAAGGGACAAGAAACCATGGTGGAGGATGAGGTCGCCTGATGCGCTATGCACTCGTCAACCCGCGCTGGACCTTTGAAGGCTCCACCTACTTCGGCTCGCAGCAGCCCGTCATGCCCATCGAACTCTTGTCGGCGCGGGAGATGCTGCGTAAAGCCGGGCACGAAGTTTTGCTGGTGGATGCCTTTCTTGAGCAGTTGGAGCCGTCCGAGGTGCGTGCCCGCCTGGAACTCTTCGACGAAGATTTTCTTGTACTGCCGACTACGAATTCCTATCTCTTCTGGCGCTGTCCGCAGCCTGAGTTGCGCGTGCCCCGGCAATGGCTGCGTGCCCTGGCGCGAAACTCTACCAGCGTGCTGATCGGGCCCCATGGCTCGGTTACGCCAAAGGCAACCCTTGCCAAGACCGGCGCGGAGATTGTATTGCGAGGTGAGCCGGACCAGACACTCGCCCTGCTGGCAAACACGCCCCGCATGGCTGTGCCGGGCTGCGTGTGGAGGGAGGCCGGCCGCATCCATGCAGCCGCAGAGCCGCTCGGCGTTACAGATATGCGTGCGCTTGGGCCGGTAGACTATTCCGACTACCCAGTGCACCTGCACACCCACAAGCACCACGTGTTTACCGACGTTGCCGGGTTGGGTGCCGAGGTGGAGTTTGCCCGCGGCTGCCCTTACGCCTGCACCTTTTGCAATAAAACACTCTTTCGCAACAAGTACCGTGAGCGCGAGTTAGGCAGCGTCCTGGCCGAGATCGATGCACTGATCGCGCGCGGCGTGACTTATATCTACTTCATTGACGAGATATTTGGAGTAGGCAAGCAGGTGCGTCACTTGCTGGAGGAGATCGCAAGGCGTCCCGTGTCGATCGGCTTCCAGACGCGCATCGATCTTTGGGACGAGGCTTCGCTCGACCTGCTTGGCCGTGCACACTGCATTTCGTTCGAGTGCGGTATCGAGTCGATTACAGAACAAGGTCGCGACGAGATGAACAAGAACTGTCGCATCGCCAACGAGCGCATTGCCGAGCTGCTTATCTACGCGCGAGGGCGCATCCCCTGGGTGCAGGCCAACCTGATCAAGACGCCGCATGATGACCGGGCGGCCGTCGAAGCTTTTCAGAGCCAGCTCAAGGCGAACGGTGTGTGGGTCTCAGAGCCCGTGCCCATGTTTCCCTTTCCCGGCTCGCCCCAGTATGTTGAGACCTTTCATGCGCAGCCCGATGAGCATGCCTGGGAGCGCGCCCACGAGTTTTATCTCGGACTGTTTGCGGAAAAAGGTTTCAGCGATATTCAAAGCCAGCAGCCCGCGTCGTTGCAGGAGCTCGAATGCGCCTGCTGATCACCACGGACACCGTGGGCGGCGTATGGACGTATACCAGGGAGCTATGCGAAGGCTTGTTGGCTCGGAAACATACTGTCCTGCTTGTAAGCATGGGGCGCATGCCATCGCGTGACCAACACGCCTGGGCGCGCCGACTCCAGGCTGGGGCCCACGGATTCTTTCACTTTGTCTCAACAGAGTATCCGCTGGAATGGATGCAGGAAAATGCCCGCTGCTACAGCGACGCAGAGCCGGTTCTTCTCAGGCTGATCCAGAGCTTCGAGCCCGACGTCCTGCACCTCAACCAGTTCTGTTATGGCGCGCTTCCAACGCCGGTTCCCAAGGTCGTCATCGCTCATTCTGACGTCATCAGCTGGAGCCAGGCCTGCTGCGCCTGCCTCCCTGGTCTTTCTCCCTGGTTTGACCGGTACCTTTCCATGGTCCGCAGAGGGCTTGCTGATGCCGATGCCGTTGTTGCTCCCACGCAATGGATGATGGGCGCGCTCGCCTCCCACTACGCGCTTCCTGTACAGCGAGCTATCATCCCGAATGGGCGCGACCTGCCTGCTTCCGCACGGAGGCGGCCTAAGAAATTGCAAGCTGTAACCGTTGGGCGCATCTGGGACGAAGGTAAGAATGTGCGCATGCTTGAAGATGTGCGCGCGCCTCTGCCTTTGTTTGTCGCCGGTGAACTGGCTCTTGAAGATGAACCGCCCTTTACCTCGGAGCGGCTTACTTTGCTGGGTCAACTTTCGGCGGACGCCGCGCTCGACCTGCTCGCGGAGTCGGCCATTTATATAGCTACGTCACGCTATGAGCCTTTCGGGCTGGCGCCGGTAGAAGCCGCACTCTCCGGTTGCGCTGTTCTCGCGCATGACATAGCCAGCCTTCGCGAGGTATGGGGAAGCAGCGCGCTCTTCTTTAAAAATGCGGAGCAACTTACAGCGCACTTAGTGGCGCTGGCCTCTGATCCGACCTTGCTCGCGCGCGCAGCCCGTGCCTCCGGCTCCCGGGCGCGTCTGCTGTATTCGCAAAACACAATGATCGAGCACTATTTGGGCCTGTACGCGGCATTGGGAGTCCCCGTATTCCAATCCGGCGCCTCCGTCGTCGCCGAGGTGGAGGCCGCGCCTGTCTCGTAAGTTAGCGATCTGTTTGCTGGTGCACGCGCTCCGCTCAGACTGGAACAACGGAAACGCTCATTTCCTGCGGGGGCTTGCGCGCGCTCTCGGCCCAGGCGCCCCGGGCGGCCCTGCCGGCCTGGGACACAGCGTGACCATTCTCGAGCCTGCGACAAACTGGTCTACCGAAAACCTGCATGGTGAGCGGCTAGGGCCGGCTGCGCTCCTGCAGTTCGCCGCTGTCTACCCTGAGCTTTCGGTTCGGCAGTACACATCAGAACGGGATGGGATGCGTGAGCTACTCGCCGATCAAGACATTGTGATCGTTCATGAGTGGAACTCGCCCGAAACGATCGACCTTGTGCTCTCCTTGCGTGACGATCTCGGCTTTCGCGCGCTCTTCCATGACACTCACCATCGCGCCAGCTCAAGCCCGGAGCAGTTGCACGCCTTGCAAGTGCAGCGCTTTGACGGCGTTCTGGCTTTTGGAGAGGCGCTCCGTTCTATTTACCGGCGGCAGTTCGGCCTGGAGAACGTGTGGACGCTGCATGAGGCGGCAGATACGACGGTGTTTTATCCTCGCCAGGCAGATGCCGAGCAAGACATCGTCTGGATAGGAAACTGGGGCGACGATGAGCGATCGGGGGAGATACGCGAGTTTCTTGTGTACCCAGCCTCGCAGTTAGGCAAGCGCAGTGCCTGTATCTATGGCGTACGCTACCCGGAGGAAGCCCTGGCAGCCCTTGCCAGTACCGGGATTCGGTACGGAGGCTATCTCCCCAACCTCGACGCTCCCGCTGCCTACGCTGCTTCAAGAGTCACTGTGCACATTCCTCGCCAACAGTATGTGAGCGCGATGGCCGGGATACCGACGATCCGCGTGTTTGAAGCGCTGGCCTCCGGCATCCCGCTTGTCTCGGCTCCATGGCAGGATGCGGAAGCTCTCTTTGAGCCGGGCGATCTGCTGTTTGCAGGGAGCGGGGCAGAGATGCGAGATCTGCTGGGGTTCCTTCTGGACCACCCTGATGCAGCGCTCGCTCAGGCGGAGCAAGGACTCCGCACCATACAGGCGCGACACACCTGCGCACATCGCGCAGCTGAGCTTACGGCCATCTGCGAGGAGGTACTCGCACAGTGAATATCTTTGTCTTTGCATCCTCGATCACCTCGTCCTACTGGAATGGAGCGGCCACATACTACCGCGGCATCTATAAGTATCTTGCTCGCGCGGGGCACCAGATCACTTTCGCCGAGCCAGATGCGTATGGCCGGCAGCAACATCGAGACGACGACGATTTCTCCTACGTCAGGTCGCTGGTGTACGAACCCGGTCGCGGCCTCGATAGCATGTTGCTGCTGGCTGCGCAGGCAGACGTGGTGGTCAAGCATTCCGGTATCGGGGTCGATGACGAGGAGCTGGAACTCCGTGTCTGCGCGTGCCGCCCAAACGCTGTGGTCTGTTTCTGGGATGTAGACTCACCCGCTACGATTGCGCGTCTGCAGGCCAACCCGCAAGACGCTTTTGCACGCGCACTGCCTGGCTACGACGCCGTAATTTCCTATGGTGGCGGCCCCTGGGTCCGCGAGCACTACTTAGGGTTCGGCGCTGCCCGGTACTACTCTATCTACAACGGGCTCGACCCGGAAACGCACTACCCGGTAGCCCCGGACCCTGCACTTGCATGCGATGTCGCCTTTCTCGGCAATCGTCTGCCCGACCGCGAAGCGCGCGTAGAAGAGTTATTTCTCCGCGCGGCCAGCCTCGCTCCAGACAAAACCTTTCTGCTTGGTGGAGAAGGCTGGGAGGGCAAGCCGATGCCGCCAAACGTGCGCTGGATCGGCCACGTGCCGACGGCGGACCACAACCGTGTGAACTGCTCCGCCAGCCTGGTGATGAATATCAATCGCGGGTCGATGGCGGTATCCGGCTACTCGCCCCCGACGCGCATCTTTGAGGTGGCCGGCGCAGGCACAGCCATGCTTTGCGACGCATGGCCGGGGATTGACGACGTCTTTGCACCCGGGACCGAGATCCTGGTAGTGAGTTCAGCAGAGGATGTGGTTCGTGCGCTTGCTGCCTATACCTTGGACGAGCGGAAACTGATAGGAAGACGCTTTCATGAGCGCGGTTTGCGCGACCACACCTATGCGCAGCGCGCGGAGCAGGCTGCTGCTGCATTCAAGGAGCTCCGGGCCTTGCGCCTCACGTCTTCTTCGCGGGAGCACGCGCCGGCATGAAGATAGCAATCCTCGGCCTCACCATCACTTCCTCATGGGGAAACGGACATGCCACGACATACCGGGCGCTTTGCCGCGCCCTACATCGGCGCGGCCATGTTCTCGAGTTTCTGGAAAAAGACGTCGAATGGTATCGCAGCCACCGCGACCTTCCGGCGCCTGAGTATTGCCGCGTTACCCTCTACGCAGATTGGATGGCTGACGGTCGAGCGGCCGCTATCAGGCTCACTTGCGATGCCGACGTCATCCTGGTGGGGTCGTACTTTCCTGACGCGATTGCGGCCTCGCTGCTGCTATTTGAAGCTGCTCGCGCACCCCTGGTCTTCTATGATATCGATACTCCAATCACGCTGGCGCACTTGCGCAGCGAAGGTGGCACTGAGTATCTGCAAGCCGGATTGATACCCGGCTACGCCGCATACATGAGCTTTACGGGTGGCCCCTTGCTGGTGGAGCTGGAGCAACGCTTCGGCGCCCGCCTGGCTGTTCCGCTGTATTGCTCAGTCGACCCGGAACGATATAAGCGTGTTGCCCCCGATGCGAAGTACGCCAGCGACCTTTCATACCTCGGTACCTACGCTCCCGATCGCCAGGGGAAGCTGCTGCGGCTGCTGAACGCTCCCGCCAGGCAGGCGCCGGCTATGCAATTCCTAGTCGGCGGCCCCATGTACCCGGCGGACACGGACTGGGCCCCCAACACGCAATGGATCTCGCATGTGCCGCCTGCGGAGCATCCGGCCTTTTATTCAAGTGGCCGTTTCACCCTTAACTTGACGCGGAAGGAGATGGTTGCGGCAGGCTACTCGCCTTCTGTCAGGCTCTTT
>CAXTPL010000012.1:0-25278 GCA_964246065.1 uncultured Acidobacteriaceae bacterium | reverse complement strand
AGGGTATGGAAGCGTTTCTTACTCCGCAGGAAGAAATCCTGCTGGTTTCAGAGACCGATGATGTTTTGCATATTCTGACAGAAATGCCGGACAGCGAACGCACCAGGCTGGGTTCGCGTGCGCGAGAGCGCGTTTTGGCTCATCACACGGCGGCCCACCGTGCGGAGGAGTTTGAGCAGATCGTATCTCAAATCACGTCCAGGTCTACAAACCTGCAGCACCCTACCAGAGATGTAGACCGCCAGGGAGTTGTCGAGAGTAAGTTGCAGTAGATCACGGGCTGCGCTTAGGCGACTCCTTGCTGTGATCGCTGTGATCGCTGTGATCGCTGTGATCGTGGGGAGGCTCCTCCAGCGTCAATCCAGGCGCGCAATATGCTCGCCACTTGTGCGGTAACACTGCTCCAATCACCGGGAGTCTGCTGGCGGACGAGTCGCATCGTCGGATACCAGGGTGAGTCCGTTCGTTCCAGCATCCAGCGCCAGTCCGCTTGCTGCTTGAGCATCACCCAGGCAGGTACATGCAGTGCGCCGGCCAGGTGCGCTGCAAATGAGTCGATGCTGATGACCAGGTCCATCGCAGCGACGCAGGCCGCAAACATCTCCAGCGCATGGTCACCGGCGCGGAGCTCCGGCCAGCTTCGGCTGCAGCAAAGCTCGGACCATGGCTTACTCACCCCTTGCGGTTGCAGGCACCAAAAATCTACCGCGCCTGTGCCTGCATCGAGAATCGGAGTAAGTGCCTCGAGCGGGACCGAGCGCGCCTTGTCCCATGCGCTGCTTGTCCATACCAGCCCGACGCGCGGCCGCATTCGGGGACCAAGCCACGTCGCGGCTGCGCCTGTGAGCCGAGGCGGAAGCGCAAGGTATGGCGTCTCGTTCGGAAGCGTCTGCAGCGTTGTGCGCAACGCGTAAGGCAGCTCGGTAATCTCGAGTTGCGTGTCGAAGGCGCGCTCTTGTTCCCAAGCGACCACTTCGTCGATTCCCGCTGCACACCGCGCGAGAGCAACCAATTCGGGCGCTGTCTGCAGCGTCACGTGCATGGCCTGTGCACGAAGCAGCGGCATGTAGCGCAACATCTGAACCGCGTCGCCATAGCCATGGACGGACCGCACCAGGAGGCGACGACCCACAAGTGCGGAACCATCCCATACTCGATGCGGATCGCTCGCCTGACGAGCGCGCAAAACATCACTTTGCTGCCAGGCCTGCTCATATTCGCCTAGCAGCATCCAGCAGGTCCAGCGCTGTCCGGCGCAGTAATCGGGGTCGGCGCCTTGTGCCTCGGCAGCCTGGTAATAGGTGAGCGCGGTGCTTGCGTGCCGCGTGCTGAGTAAGTCATCGGCGAACGCGAGCGCTTGCCTGGCTCCCTCGGTCAAGGTTCGCACGCCTCGTGTGCTGCTCGTTCCGGGTACACGCAATGGTCGGCGCGTGGAGAAAAGGCAAGGCCGCGGGTGCGGCACAGATATACCTCATCCTCAGGGTGCGCCAGAATATCAAAGCCCGCGCTCCGCAGCATCGCCTCTGTGCACGCGCGGTTAGGCAGCCACCAGTTTGTCGGGTCGCCACAGTAGTTCTGCTCGATGAAGTGCATCTTGGGGTAGCCGGGTTCATCGAAGACCGCGGTCTCTGAAAAGTTGTAGTCCGGCGCCGGCTGCAGGGTTTCCATACTTCCGCGCTGCAGACTTTGGAAAAGCAGCAAGTCGCCGACCACATGCTCGTGGAGCAGGTCAAGCGCAAGCAGTGGATGGCGCAGGTGATACAGCACACCCATAAAGATGACCAGGTCAAACTTTTCGCCCAGTTTACCCACTTCCCACACCGACATACGTTTGTAGGTGACAGGGAGCCCTTCGACCGACGCTGCGAGGCGCGCCTGCTGCAGGTAGCGCTCATCGGTATCGATGCCCAGCACTCGCGATGCGCCGCGGCGCTTCATCTCCAGGGAGTAGAAGCCCGCATTGCAGCCGATATCGAGGACACTTTTGCCCGTCAGGTCCGCGGGCAGAGCATGGCGGAAGCTTTGATACTTTACGTTGGGATAGTCGAAGAGGAAGTGATCCGGAGCAGTACGTATGCCGCCCACCCACATGTTGTGGAACCAGGGCGCGAGTGCCTGAACCTGCTGCTCAAGCAGCCGCTGCTCTTGTTCGGTGCGCTGGGGTGCGACCCCAGTCGCAGCGTTAGTTCCTTGCACTGTGCCAGCCCTCCAGCGTCTACCTGCGGAGTGTAGATGCAGAGAAAGGCGAGGACGCAGAAAGAATCTGCCTCCCCAGTGTCAGCCGCGAATGATCTCAGCCTTGCTCGAGCCGGGCCGGCTGTGTGCGCCGAGGACCTTGATTTGCCGCGCGAGCCCCAGGATGCCGAGCAGCCGTATGCCAAGATAATTCAGGTCCAGCTCATACCAGGCCATGCCATGCCGCGCAGACACCGGATGCGCATGATGATTGTTGTGCCAGCCCTCGCCCCCTGAGAGCAGCGCCACCCACCAGTTGTTACGCGAGTCATCCCGCGTCGCGAACCGACGCGAGCCCCACATGTGCGTGGCAGAATTGACCAGCCAGGTCACATGCCAGCCAAGCGAAACGCGCAGAAAGATGCCCCAGAGTACCCACGATATGCCTCGGTTGCCCGCGCGGCCGCCAAAGTACGCCAGGCCGATACCAAGCAAGGTGAGCGGCGCCCAGTGCAGCCGGCTCAGCCAGAGATAAAAGCGTTGCCGGTAGAGATCGGGCGTGTAGCGGGTCAGCAGCGGATCGTGATTATGCAGTGTTCCCCACAGCATCCACCCCATGTGCGACCACCAGGCGCCGTAGCGCGGAGAGTGCGGGTCGCCGGGCTTGTCGGTGATCTGGTGGTGCAGACGGTGCACTGAGACCCAGAACAAAGGGCCGCCCTCAAGCGCGAGTGTGGCGCAAACGGCCATGGCGTATTCCACCCAGCGCGGCGTTTCAAAGCCGCGGTGCGTGAGCTGCCGGTGGTAGCTCATGCCGATGCCGATATTTTGAGCAAGGATCCAGGTGGTGAGAAAGACCAGCAGCGAAGACCAGCGAAAGTAAAAAAAGGCCGCTAAGCCGAGCAGATGAAACGCAACCATCCAGCCGGCAAACACCAGGTTGAGGCGGCCGGCTTGCGCCTGGCGCAGCGCCGCATGCTCCCCTTGCGGTACGGCAAGATCGGCGCTGGCGGCGGATACAGGCGGAGCACTCATGCAGGTCTACCTTACCCGATGCAGCGGGGCGGAACTGCATCGGTTCAAAAGCGGTGCCGTTAATACTTCTTTACGGAAGGGTCGACCTTGTCGGCCCAGGCTAGAATGCCGCCGGCAAGATTCTCAACCTGGAAGCCGTTTTTGTGCAGCAGTTCGGCTGCACTCTGGCTGCGTCCGCCGCTCTTGCACTGCGTTACGACCGGACGTGCCCGGTCAAGCTCGTTCAGGCGACCCTGTAACTCGCCCAGCGGAATGAGGTGTCCGCCAAGGTTGGCAACCTGGTATTCCCAAGGCTCGCGTACGTCCAGCACAAACGGCTGTTCGCCGGCATCGCGGCGACGCTTAAGCTCAGCCACTGAAATCTGCGGAATGCCGTTCTTAGGCGGCAGTGCAGCTGTGCCCGCTTTTGTAACGGCTTCGGTTACAGATTCAGAAGCGCCGGCTATCCCGCAGAACTGGTTGTAATCAATCAGCGCTGTAACGGTGGGGTGCGGGCCGCACACCGGGCACTCCGGGTTCTTGCGCAGCTTCAATTCGCGAAACTTCATGTTCAGCGCATCTGCCAGTAGCAGGCGGCCAATCAGCGGCTCGCCCTTGCCGAGGATCAGCTTGATGACCTCCGTTGCCTGAATGACGCCGATGAGCCCGGGCAGAATGCCGAGCACACCGCCCTCGGCGCACGAAGGAACAAGCCCCGGCGGCGGCGGCTCCGGGTACAGGCAGCGATAGCACGGCCCATCCTTGGTAGCAAACACGCTCGCCTGGCCTTCAAAGCGAAAGATGGACCCATACGCGTTCGGCTTGCCAGTCAGCACGCACGCATCGTTGACAAGATAGCGCGTCTGGAAGTTATCCGTTCCATCCGCGACGATATCGTAGTCGCGAAAGATTTCAAGAGCATTCGCGCTTGTCAGCATGACGTTATGTTTGCGGATGTTGAGACTAGGATTGAGCGCCGCCAGTTTGTCGGCGGCTGAATCAATCTTGAGCCGGCCCACATCTGGGGTCGCGTGGATGATCTGCCGTTGCAGATTGCTTTCGTCCACCACGTCGAAGTCTACGAGGCCGAGTGTGCCGATGCCCGCGGCAGCCAGATACAGAGCGAGCGGCGCACCCAGGCCGCCGGTGCCAACACACAGCACCTTGGCCGCTTTCAGCTTTTGTTGGCCCTCGACGCCCACTTCCGGCAGGATCAGGTGCCGCGCGTACCGGGCATAGTCGCCGGTGGTGAGTTCAGGGAGCTCCAAGGTAGTGGTTGCCATCGCGTAGTCCTCTTCTCAGATCGTGGGTTCGGCAAATGTTCCACGTGGAACATTTACTGCTATACTTTGCGCCATTTGCGAAAGGCATTGCCGGGCTTGCCAGGCGCCCCGTTGGCGCCGGCGGAAGGCGAAAGCCACCGAAGCCCTTCCGGGACCGTGCGATTCCTGCCGCTCACGCCCTGAACTGTTCAGGCGCCGCCGGCGATCGAGGGGATGATAGAAAGCTCATCTCCCGAGGCTACGGCCGTTTCTTCCTTGGCCGGCAGGTAACGCACATCTTCATCATTCAGGTAAAGATTTACAAAAGCGCGGAGCCTGCCGTCTTCGGCGTAAAGGTGCTTGCGCAACTCCGGGTATTCGCCGGTCAAGATGCCGAGTGCTTGCTGCACGGTGCCCGCTTCCACCTGTACGGTAGGCTGTTGCCCGGTGTAGACGCGGAGCGGCGTAGGTATATGTATCTGCATGTGTTACGTTTCCTCTGTCTCGTCCAGCGTGCGTGTACTTGGTAAAAAGCCTCAGGCCCGGGAAAGCGCCTCGGCAGCTGCGGCATCCGCCGCACCGGCGGTCGCGGCCTCCCCGACAAGGATCGGCTCGTCGGTGAAGGCCTTGTCTTCCTCCGTCGTGCCCAACAGCCGAAAGGAGTTGGTCTGCGCCGCGCGCCCTTCTGTAACCGCCGTAATCACATAAGAGCAGCCCAGCCAGTGCGCCTCGGCAAAGTCGGTCCTGGACCACTGCGCCGGATGGTCCGGATGCGAATGGTAAAAGCCAACGATATCCAATCCCCGGCCCCGTCCCAGCCTTTGGATCCGGATCAGCTCCTGGGGCGCTATATGGTAGCGGTTATGCGCCGAATCGGTGCGCGTGTTCCCCGCCCGCACGGCTTCCCGCACCTGGTTTTCACCCTCGACGCTGACTCCCAGCAGCACGCCGCAGCACTCGTGCGGGTAGGTCTGCTCGCCGTGCTCACGCAGTGCATGGTAGAGCTCTTCAGGTAGTTTCAGCATGCGCGCGCTCCTGCCTGCGGCAGCGGACCCGCCGCCGGCGACTCGGTCCAAAAGCGCTCGCTCAGGTATTTGTCGGCGGAATCGCAAAGAATGGTGACGATGACTGCATCACGGCCTGCTGCCGCCTCTTCTTCGCCCACGCGCAGCGCAGCTGCCGCCGCCGCTGCTGCGGATACGCCTACGAGCAGCCCATGGCTCCGGGCCAGCCGCAGTGCCATCGCGTGCGCTGCCTCGGTCTCCATCTCCATGTTGCGGTCGGCCAGTCCCGCGTCATAAATCGGTGGCACGATTGCTGTCGCCATATACTTCAAGCCTTCAAGCCCGTTAAAGGGCGAGTCCGGCTGCATCGAAATACACTGCACGCGCGGGTTCAGCTCGCGCAACCGCCGCGTTGTTCCCATAAAGGTTCCGCTGGTTCCCAGGCCCGCAACAAAGTGCGTGATCCGGCCTTCGGTTTGCTCCCAGATCTCGTTTGCGGTGCCGTAGTAGTGCGCCTGCCAGTTGGCCTCGTTGCCGTACTGATCCGCGTAGTAGTACTTGGCGGGCTCTTCGGCAGCGAGCGCGCGGGCGCGGCGAATCGCACCATCTGACCCCTCACCCGGATCGGTCCATACAATCTGTGCGCCGTAGGCGGCGAGCATCTGCTTGCGCTCCGGCGATACGTTTGAAGGCATGCACAGCGTTACCGGAAAGCCCATTGCCGCGCCCAGCATGGCATAGGCTATCCCCGTGTTCCCGCTGGTTGCGTCAAGCAGGTGCTGTCCGCTCCCCGGTGCAAGCTGCCCCTGCCGCCGTGCCGCGGCAACAATGGCCGTGGCCGCGCGGTCCTTGACCGAGCCGCCGGGATTCGCCCATTCCGCCTTGCCCAGGATCTGAATGTCCGACCCTTGTGCGCGAAGATGTTCGGTCAATCCATGGAGTCGCAGCAGCGGCGTGCGGCCTACCCGCGTGTGCGGCAGGTCCCCCAGCAGGGACGCTGCTGGTGCGGGGCCGTGCTCGAGCGTCGCTGTGCTGTCTGCCTGACTCATCACTGGGTATCCTCTTCCATCGGCAGCCGGCGCGTTGCAGCGCGGCCTCGGGTGTGCGACAGTTTTTAGTGTAGCTTTCCTCGGAAAGGCCGAACCCCTGCAAGCCATGGCAAAAAAAGAAAAGCAGCCCAGCTTTGACGAAATCCTGACCAAACTACGCAGTTACAAGTTTGATGTCGCACCCGCTCCGTCCGTCGCAAACGCTTCCGCGGGCAGGCTCATGCAGGTGTCAAAGTATGGCTGCGCCGCGCTGATTGGCTCTGCTGCCGGCCATGCCGTCCAGGCACCAGCCGCCGGGTCGGGGCCGCTCACCGCCCAAGGCCGCGGCACCGCGCTGGGCAAGGGGCGCATCTCCGGGCCCGATGCGCCGATTGTCGCCATCCTTGGTCGCGGAGGCATCGTGCTCGGCGATGAGATCGGTCACATCCTCGACAAGGGTTACCAAAAGTTCATCAAGACCCCCCGCGCCGAAGTACCCGCAACCGCAGAACACCTCCGCGCGCTGCACCGCTTCTCTGAAGAGCTCCGTCAGATTACCGGCAACATCAGCCTCTATAACGAGTCGCTCGGCACCGTAAGCGACGAGTACCTGTACGACCGCGTCAAAGGCCGCAACCTGCCTGTGTCCGAGCGTCCAGTGCCGGCCTGGGCACTCCCGGGCGAATAGGACGCGACCGAGGATGGGGCTTGCGGGCCCGTCAAAACGAGTGCCTTAGAGCGCCTCAGGTAGGGACACCACCCGGATTGGGCGCCGGCCGCGTAGGCGGTCTCGCCCTTACCGCTTGCCCCGCTCCCGCTGCAGCTCTCGGTAGGCTTCGCTTTTGCTCAGGCCCCGTTCGCGAGCGACCTGTTTCAGCGCGTCTTTCTCCTCCAGGTTTCCCGCGGCGGCAAGCGCGGCTACCTGCTGGCCGATCGTTAGTGCCGGCGCCTGCGCCGAATCGGCAGCAGGCGCAACCACCTGCACCAGCAGAACGATCTCACCGCGCACCCGCTCGCGGCTCCCCAGCAAGTCGTGGAGTTCACGGGCGGTTCCCCGCAAAAACTCCTCGTGCACCTTGGTCAGCTCGCGTGCGACGACCACCCGCGCCCGCCCGCCGCAAACCGCGTCTATGTCGGCCAACGTTTCCAGGATGCGATGGGGCGCCTCGTAAAAGATCAGTGTGCCCGCATCTTCGCTTGCACCCGCACTCAGCAGCCGCTCCAGCTCTGTACGACGCGCGCCCCCTTTTTCCGGTAAAAAGCCGTGAAACACAAACCGTTCCGTTTGGAGCCCGGAGGCAATCAGTGCACTGAGCGCCGCATTCGCACCGGGCACCGGGTACACCGGCACACCTTGCGCAATAGCTGCCCGGGTCAGGTGCATGCCAGGGTCCGAGATGCCAGGCGTTCCCGCATCGGACACAACAGCCACGCGGCCGCCGCCGGCGAGCAGCGCCAAAAGCTCCGGGGCGCGCGTGCCCTCGTTGTGCGCGTGGAGGCTGACCATAGACGTGGCGATGCTGTGGTAGTGCAAGAGCTTTTGCGTCTGCCGGGTATCCTCGCAGGCGATGCGATCGGCCGAGCGCAGCACCCAGAGCGCGCGCAGCGTAATGTCCTGTAAATTGCCGATCGGCGTGGCCACCAGGTAAAGCCCCGGCGCCAGCGGCTTGCCGGCTCCTCCGTTCGCAGGGGGTTCGTCCGGCTCTTGCTCGTGGGTGCGCATCTACAGCGAGTCTATCCGGTGGAGGGGGGACTCCAGTGTTGATCCGGGGCTGTTGATGCCGGGCGCTCACCGCCCCAGGCGGTCGATCTGCGCGGTCGGCGCAGCTTGGTCCGGGGTCAAGGATCGGCGGTTCACGCTTGAGCTGATCCTGATCCTCGCCGCTCCCGTGGGATCCTGGGTGTGGAGATCGTTGCCGGCGAAAGCAGCTAGATGTGGCAGTCGCGCGCCGGCGCAACCCTCAGTTGCGTGGCCGCAGCTTTCGCTCCTCGGCCAGGGGACCCATGCTGTGCATCAGGTTCTGCAGCGTCACCACCCCTAACACCCTGTCTCCTTCAGCAACGGGAACGAGAGCCATGCGTCCGCGACGCATCCTTCGGATGATGGTCCCGAGCGAATCGTCCGGCAGCGCCACCTGAAATCCCCGCGACATGATGCCCTGCACGTATCCGTTGCCCTCCCCGCGCAGTGCTTCAAGGATGCTCTGGCGCGAAACGACGCCGACAATCTGCGTCCCGCGCACCACGGGGAAGTCGTCCTGCAGGCTGTGGATGCTCCTATGCAGCGCGTCTTCCAGCGTGTCCGACGGACTCATGGTGGCAAAGTCCGTCAGCATGACATCCTTCATCTTGACGGTGTCGACCACGGACTGGAAGAGCACGCCCTGGTCCTCCAGCTGCGCACCCACGGCGATAAAAAAGCCGCCGGCGATCAGCCATGGGCTGAGCGCGGCCGAAAGCGTCGGCAGTGGCAGCGCCAGCAGGGCGAGACCGACTACCATCATGCCGACGCCGAAGATGCGCCCCAGCCCTGAGGCGGAGCGCTTCGCCTGCGCTGCCCCCTGGCCACGGCCAAAGCTGCCTTGCAGCAGCCTGCCTCCATCGAGCGGATACGCAGGCAGGAAGTGGAGCAGGCCCAGCGCCAGGTTGAGCCACACGGCCGAGCGCATCAGGTGGGTGGGCGAAATCCAGGGCAGGCTCAGCAGGTCCACTCCTCCGCTGGCCCCATGCACCAGGCCGGCCAGCGTTGCCGCCATCCCAAGGTTCGCCAGCGGCCCGGCCAGGCCCACCCCCAGGCTGCCCGCGGGCAAAGCCGCGCGTTCTGCGCTATCCGGGTCCGCATAGGAGAACAAACCGCCGATCGGCAGCAGCAAGATGCTCCGCAGCCCGATCCGGTGCCAGGCGGCCGCTATCGTCCTCGCCACCTCACGGACGGCCACTGCAAAAAACAGCACCAGCCAGAGCCCTACGCCGCGCCAGCCCGCCACGTTGCCTACGCTGGTTGAAAAAAGGCAAAACGCCAGCAGGAGCAGAAAAAATGCGTGGATGCGCACGTCCACGCCAAACCAGCGTCCCAGGGGGAATGACCAACCGCGCATCGTGCCTCTTTCCTTGCTTCTGCCGATCGACCGGCCTGTTGCCCGGCTTGTTGCGCGGCTCTTGAACATACTTCGTACGGGAGCGGCGGTTGGGCCGGATCGTTGCCGGCTGCTGCCTAAATTGTAGAAGGGTCGCTCCGTCTCGCGGCAGGCGACGGGGCGCTCCCTGCACTTTCCGGCTGGGCGGAGCTACCCATTACGATACAACCATGCGGGTCATCGCTGGAGAATACCGCCGCCGCACCCTGGTGACTGCGCGTGGTACGGCAACGCGCCCTACAACCGACCGGCTGCGTGAAACGCTCTTCAACGTGCTGGCACCTCGCCTGCCCGGCGCTCGTTTCCTTGATCTATACGCAGGCTCCGGCGCAAACGGAATCGAGGCCCTGAGCCGGGGAGCGGCGCTGGCCGTCTTTGTCGAGCGGGCCGCGCCGGCGCTGGGTGCCATCCGCGCCAACCTCGCAGCGCTCGACGTCGCAGCCGCTGCCGCAAGGCTGGAAAGCCAAGCGGTGCAGCCCTGGCTTCAAAAACGCGCCACCCTTGCCGACCATGCTCCCTTTGACATCCTGTTTCTTGACCCACCCTATGACGAGCGCGCCGAGTATGAAGGAGCCTTGGATCTGCTGGGGGCTGGCACACATACGCTGATCGCATCCGGCGGCATCGTGGTCGCAGAGCATCGCCGGGGCCGACGTGGCGCAGCCTCAACAATCCCTGGCGACCGCCACGGTACGCTCCTGCGGCAGCGCCTGATCGAACAGGGCGACGCAGCTTTGAGCTTCTACTCTGTGGCGGAGCTTCCTTAGGCAGGCGGGGCGAGCGGCGCGCCGGTTCGCAGGTCAAGAACAAAAGGAACTTCGCGGTCGCTCCGCAGATCCCATCCCTTGCCGTGCAGCAGGCCTCCCGCAATCGAGCCGACCGTTACACCTTCGTCAGAAAGCCGCGGCGACTCCCATGCCCGTCCCTGCGCTCCGTGAGCCAACACGCTTCGGCTCCCGACAAAGAGCAGCAGCGCGGGCTCGGCGCAGCTTACGACCCTGAGCACCGGACGGTACGGGACCTGTTGCCATCGCGATGGATTGCAGGTGTCGATCAGGTACGCGTAGCCTCCGGCAACCGCGCAAAGCTCGTCCGGGGCAGGGCTGGACCACACGCCGGTAGGCGCAAGCGGGTCCGCGAAGCCCAGCGCGCAGGTTGCCAGAAACGGCTCCGCACCGTCGCCGGCCTTGACCAGCAGTTCCAAGGCCCCGCGCTCGACTTCCTCTGCCTCACGGGGATATACGTAGCGGCGCCGCGGCAGGATCAGCGGTCTCCCGGCTAGTACCGTTGCCTCCCACCGATGCGGAAAGCCGGCGGCAGGCGCCTGGCTCACGCGAAAAACGCCTCAACCCGCGCGCGGATGCCCGGCACCGCAACCGGCAACGTGAGCTGGCTCCCGCGCTCGAGGACAGGGATAAGCTTGTCGAACTCAGGGCCTGAGTGTGCGCCCGTCAGCGCGATGCGCACAGGATGAAAGAGCTCCTTACCCTTCACGCCGGTCTCGGCCTTGATCTCGTTCATCCACTGTTTAAAGCTTTCGGGAGTCACCGGTCCGTCAGCTGCCTTTAGGCGCGCAGCAAAAGCCGCAAGCACGCGCTGCGAGGCTTCTGTCTCAAGCAGCGGCTGATTCTCCGGATGCACGCGGGAGGCCGCGGCGTCGTAGCGGAAGAGAAGACTGGCTTTTTCCGGAAGCTGGTCGAGCTGATCGATGGAGGTCACGAGCAGCGCAAGAACGCTGTCAAACCAGCCCGCCATCTCCGGCGAGCCGGCATCGCGGGCGGGCAGCAGCCCGGCTGCGACAAAGTGGGGCCAGGCAAGCTCGCGCAGCCGCTCCGGCGGAGCCTGCTTCAAGTAGTGGCGATTGAGCCAGTGCAGCTTTCCCCAGTCAAAAACAGCCGGCGAAGCAGTCACGCGCTCCAGTTTGAACTCGGCCACCAGCTCTTCCGCCGTGAAGGTTTCGCGCGTTCCGCCCTCCGCGCCCCAGCCCAGCAGGGCCAGGTAGTTCACCAGCGCTTCCGGCAGGATGCCCATCGCGCGGAAGCTGGCAATGGAGGTTGCGCCGTGGCGCTTGGAAAGCCGCTCGCGGTCAGAGCCCAGAATCGTAGACAGATGCGCAAACTCCGGGACCGCCCATCCGAACGCTTCATAGATGGCTACCTGCCGCGGCGTGTTCGAGATGTGGTCGTCGCCGCGGATCACATGCGTGATCCCCATCAACGCATCGTCGATCGTGACGACGTAGTTATACACAGGCATGCCGCCGGAGCGGACCAGCACCGGGTCTGAGATAGTTTCGTGCGGAAACTCAACCGGCCCGCGTACCAGGTCGTGGAAGCGGAGCGCATGCTCCGGGATACGCAGTCTCACGGCAAACGGCTCACCGGCAGCGGCGCGGGCGGCGGAGTCTCCAGGCGCGATCGCACGACAACGACCGACGTAGTTCTGCGGCTGCCCGGTGGTGAGCGCCAGCTGGCGGTCGCGCTCCAACTGCTCCACTGTGCAAAAGCAGCGGTAGGCTTTGCCCTCGGTCAACAGCTGCCCGGTATGCGCGGCATAGATCGGCAACCGCTCGCTCTGACGATAAGGCTCAAATGGGCCGCCTACCATCGGCCCCTCGCCCCAGCCCAGGCCCAGCCACAGCAGGTCTTCCATCAACTGCGACTCGTGGCGGACCTCGCTGCGTTCGACATCGGTATCCTCAATGCGCAACACGAAAGTGCCGCCCTGGTGCCGCGCGAAGAGCCAGTTGTAAAGCGCGGTGCGGGCGTTGCCTACATGCAGCAGGCCGGTAGGGGAGGGAGCAAAGCGCACGCGCGCCGGACGCGTCGCATCAGGTGTGGCGACTGCAGCGGCAGGGCCGGATGGAAGAGGAGACGGCATTCCCTGATGCTACCAAGTGCGCTGCCTTGGAGGCTGGTAGTGACGAAAGCGCTTTCATGGCTGAGGATTATGTGCGGAGGTGCTCCCACCCGGCGCTACGCAGGGCCGTACGCTTCCCTTGCGCGTCGATGAGGGCGACGCGCGGGCGGCCGCCCGCCGGAGGCCGGATGGTGCCGATTCGGTGAACCGGCACGCCCTTGATCACGCCGGGGATGCGCCGATTCGGCGGCGCGGTAAACAGGAGTTCGTAATCTTCGCCGCCATGCAGCGCCAGCTCCAGCGCCCGCGGCGCCCGTGCTGCAAGCGGATGAAGCGGGATCACGGCTGCGTCGAGCTCCGCCGTCACGCCGGACTCCTCGCAGAGGTGTGTGAGGTCGGTTGACAGGCCATCGCTGAGGTCGATGGCCGCGCCCAGGCGCCTGCCGCTGCGCCTGCTGAGCCAGGCACCCACGGCCAGCCGCGGCTGCGGAAATAGATGAGGATGCCCTGCACTTGCCCGCACTCGCCGTGCAAACTTTTCCGGCGCTGCGGCGAGCAGCGCCAGCTCCGCAGCCGCCCCACCGAGCGAGCCCGTAACGTAGACTGCATCCCCCGGGTGCGCGGCCGACCGCAGCAGGGCCTTACCTCGCGGCACGCTGCCTACCAGCACGATATCTGCTGCAAAAAGCGCCTGCCCGACATGCTGTGCGTTTGGAGATCGTCGCCCGGGGGGCCGGCCAGGGGCCGGCGCCGTGTCTCCCCCGGCCAGCGGGACTCCGTGCGCCCGCGCCAGCCGCAGCAGCCCGGCGAGGAACCGCTTTACCCAGTCGCCCGCTAGCTCCGGCGGCAACGCCATCGACAAAAACGCCGCGATGGGCGCCGCCCCCATGGCTGCGAGATCGCTCAAGCCGCGCGCCAGGCAGCGATGGCCCGCCACCTCTGGCGTATGCCAGTCCCGGCGAAAATGCACCTGCTCCAGAAACAGGTCGGTCGTCACCACGATCTCGTGCCCGCTGCGCGGCCGCAGGATCGCACAATCATCGCCGATGCCCAGCCGCACCGGCCCGCCGCCTGGCCCGGCAGCCCGCCGCACCGCCGCAATCAAAGCCCGCTCTGCCATGTCAGCAGCATACCGGCCCAGCAGCAGGCCATACCGCCTACGCGGCTGGCGCCCACTTCGTGGGGAGTCTTCTGCCTTTGCCACGTAGTGGCGGCATACACGTCACGAAGTGACCGCCAGATGCGCAGGCGGTTTTGCCTTACGCTTCGACTGGTTCGCGACCGGCTACGCTGAACTGGAGCCTTGCGTTGAGGGGATCGGCGTCGATCAGGACTTTATCGCCGTGGAGCACTTCGCCGTCGAGGATCTTGATGGCGAGCGGGTCTTGAATCAGCTTTTGAAGCGCGCGCTTGAGCGGCCTTGCTCCATAGGCGCGGTCGTAGCCAGTGAGCATAAGCTGGTGCTTGGCGCCCTCGGTCAGCTCGAGCGTGATCTTGCGGTCCGCCAACAGCTTTCTCAGGTCTTCAAGGCGCAGGTCGATGATGTGGCTGAGTTGGGCTTCGCCGAGCGGCCGGTAGATGACGATGTCGTCCACGCGGTTGAGAAACTCCGGGCGGAAGTGCTGTTTGAGGACGTCGAGCACCTGCTCGCGCGCCAGGTCAAACGCCGCCTCCGAGTCGAGCGACTCACCCTGCAAAAGGTGCGCACCCAGGTTCGACGTCATGATGAGGACGGTGTTCTTGAAGTCGACCGTGCGGCCTTTCGAGTCGGTGAGGCGGCCGTCATCGAGAACCTGTAACAGTACGTTGAAGACATCGGGGTGCGCTTTTTCGATCTCGTCGAAGAGGATGACCGCATAGGGCCTGCGGCGGACAGCTTCTGTGAGCTGGCCGCCCTCGTCGAAGCCGACATAGCCCGGGGGCGCGCCGATCAGGCGCGCGACCGCGTGCTTCTCCATGTACTCCGACATGTCTATCCGCACCATCGACTGCTCATCATCGAAGAGAAACTCTGCCAGGGCGCGGGCAGTCTCTGTTTTACCGACGCCGGTCGGGCCGAGAAAAAGGAAGGACCCGATGGGCCGCTTGGGGTCCGACAAGCCGGCGCGTGAGCGGCGAATCGCGTTGGCGACAGTGGTGAGCGCTTCGTCCTGGCCGACGACGCGGTCGCGCAGCCGACTCTCCATGGCGACCAGCTTCTTGACCTCGCCTTCGAGCATCTTCGCGACCGGAATACCGGTCCACTTGCTTACGATGGACGCGATATCTTCTTCGTCAACCTCTTCCTTGAGCATGCGCTGGACGCCGGCCTGACCTCCGGAAGGGGCGTCCTGGATCGAGTTGAGCTCGCGCAACTCGGCCTCGAGCTTCGGGAGCTCGCCGTACTGGATCTGTGCCGCGCGCTCAAGCTTGCCGAGGCGTGTCTGCTCGGCGGCCTCGAACTTCAGCCGCTCTACCTGCGCCTTCACCTCGCTGAGCCGAGTGATCGCTTCGCGCTCCTTTTGCCAGCGCGCGCGAAGACCGGTCGCCTGCTCCTGCAGCGCGGCGAGCTCGCGCTCAACGACCTCCCTGCGCTCGCGGGAGTTTGCGTCCGTTTCGCGCTTGAGTGCGGCACGCTCGATCTCGAGTGAGGTCGCCTCGCGCTCCAGCGTGTCAATCTCCTCTGGCACCGAGCCGATCTGGATCGCGAGCGACGCCGCTGCTTCATCGACCAGGTCGATCGCCTTATCAGGCAGGAAGCGGTCAGCAATGTAGCGATGCGAAAGCGTGGCAGCCGCGACGATGGCGGCGTCCTTGATGCGGACCTTGTGATGGGCCTCGTAGCGCTCCTTTAGCCCACGCAGGATCGACACGGTATCTTCGACATTCGGCTCGCCGACAAAGACGATCTGGAAGCGTCGCTCGAGCGCGGCATCCTTCTCGATGTACTTGCGATACTCGTTCAGCGTGGTGGCGCCAATGGCGCGCAGGTCGCCGCGAGCAAGCGCGGGCTTGAGCATGTTGGAGGCGTCCATTGCGCCCTCTGCCGCGCCGGCGCCGACAAGGGTGTGCAGCTCATCGATGAAGAGAATGATCTCCCCTTGCGAGTCGGCGATCTCCTTGAGGATGGCCTTGAGCCGGTCTTCGAACTCGCCGCGGTACTTGGCCCCTGCGACCATGGAGCCGAGGTCGAGCGATACGACCTTCTTGTCGCGCAGGATCTCCGGGACGTCGCCGGAGACGATCCGTCGCGCGAGGCCTTCAACGATGGCGGTCTTGCCGACGCCCGGCTCCCCGATCAGGACTGGATTGTTCTTTGTGCGGCGAGCCAGCACCTGGATGACCCGGCGAATCTCTTCATCGCGGCCAATGACAGGATCGAGCTTGCCGCGCCGCGCCAGTTCGGTCAGGTCCTTGCCATACTTCTCGAGCGACTGGTACTTGGCTTCGGGGTTGGGGTCGGTCACCCGCTGCGAGCCGCGTACACTGATCAGCGCCTTGAGGATCGCCTCATGCGTGGCGCCCTCGGCTGCGAGCAGCAGCTGCGCGCCGTCGTGCTTGGCTTCCGCCAGCGCGAGCAGCAGGTGCTCGGTGGAGAGGTATTCATCCTTGAAGCGCTCTGCCTCCTTTGCTGCCTGATCGAGCACGCGCTGGGTGGCCTGCGACATTCCGGGCTGGGCCCCGGAGCCTGAAACCTTGGGTAGCCGCGCCAAAGCCTCTGCGACGCGCGTCCGGAGCAACGCGGTCGGCACCCCGACCTTTTCAAGCACCGGCACAATCACGCCGTCCCTATCCTCAAGCAGGCTGGCCAGCAGGTGGAGGGGCAGAATCTCAGGGTTGCCGTGCTCGCCCGCTAGGGTGCTCGCGGCCTGCACCGCTTCCTGCGACTTCAACGTAAAACGATCCCAACGAATGGCCATAAGCGTGTCTTCTCTTCAACTTACGTGTTCTTTACCGTCTGCTGTGACGAAAGGGCGACCTGTCGGCCGCCCTTTCCTGGTGTGCTTTCCGCCGGGGTATTGTCAGGCAGTGGCAGTGCGCTCCACCTGCTGGGGCTGGGGCGCGGGCACAGCCGCCTGCTCCTTACCTCCGGCGCCCACGGCCTTGTTGCCGGCGCCGACGCTGACCTTGATCTGCTTCGGACGGGCCTCGGCCCGCTTGGCAAGCTCGATCCGCAGGATGCCGGCGTCGTAGCTGGCCTGCACCTGCTCGGTGTTGACCGTCTGCGGGAGCGTAAAGGCGCGATAAAAGCTGCCATAGCGCCGCTCGACCCGGTGATAGTTTTCTTCCTTCTGCTCAGTGTTGAACTTGCGCTCGCCGCGGACGGAAAGCGTGTTGTTTTCCACCTGGATGTCAAACTCATCCTGCTTCATGCCGGGCGCTTCAAGGTTGAGCACGATCTTGTGCGCGTCCTCATAAATGTCGACAGGCAGGGTAAAGGTCGTGGTGCTCAGGGTGCCGGCCTCGCCCTCGCGGGCATAGTCCTGAAAAACGTTGTTCATGCGATTTTGGAGAGCGACGATGTCGCGGAAGGGGTCCCAACGAGTGACAGCCATCGGAATGTTCCTCCTGGAGGTATTTGCGGTATATGAGGTGTGTGACGTGGACGTCACAGGTATAAATATGCCACATCTGCGTCATTGGTTGCAAGAAATATGAGTGCGCCGTTGTCATTCTTGCGGAGTTCGAGAGGGCACTGACCGAATAGAGCAGCTCATCAGCCGCTCTCACATCAAATGGCTGGTGCTCGCAGCCGGCTTGGCCTCTATCGTGGACATTCTTCACACCGTCTGGCTGGCTTTTCGCTGGTACTTCAAGTTCTAGAACCTTTACTCCACCCTCAAGACCAGGCACTTCAGATACTCGGTCTCGGGGATGTTGAGGATGACGGGGTGGTCGGGTGCGGCGCCGCGACGCTCGAGCAGGCGTAGGCGGCGGCCTGCATCGGCTGCAGCTGCGGCTACCACGGCTTCAAACTCGGCGAGCGAAACGTGGTGCGAGCAGGAGCAGGTGACCAGCGTGCCGCCGGGGCGCAGCATCTGCAGCGCTCGCAGGTTGAGCTCCTTGTAGCCACGCATGGCGTTCTTGGCGGCACGGTGCGATTTAGCAAAGGCGGGTGGGTCGAGGACGATGGTGTCGTACGCGGCGCCGGCCTCGGCCCACTCGCGCAGCACGGCGAAAGCATCGCCTTTGACCCAGTCGACCTCGACCGAGCCCAAGGCTTCGCGGTTGTGTTCCAGGTTGCGCTGGGCTACGTCGAGGGCGGCTTGTGAGGTATCGAGCCCGGTGACGCGGCGGCAGGTGGTGGCCAGGTGCAGCGCAAACCCTCCCTGGTAGGTGCATACGTCGAGTGCATCGCCTTGCGCATGGCGCGCCGCGGCGGCATAGTTTTCGCGCTGGTCGAGGAAGGCGCCGGTCTTCTGCCCGGCGCTCGCGTCGTAGTGAAAGCCCAGGCCGTTGAGCGTGAACACCGTGGCCAGCAGAGGTTCGCCGGGCGTGTCGGTATACAGCGGCTCGAGCGAAGGCGCGGCCATCTGTTCGAGCTCGCGGATGCGTGGGTCCGGCCGCTCAACTACCGTACGCGGGTCGAGCTCGGCGCGCACGATCTCGACCACGGCTGAGCGGACGGCGGGGTCGTCCACCCCGGCAGCAAGCAGTTGAAGGACGACGATGTCTCCGTATTTATCGAGTACGATGCCGGGCAGGGCATCGGCTTCGGCGAAGACGAGCCGGCAGCTGTCGCTTGCGCCTTCACCAGGGGCGTTACGCAGCGGCTCACGCTCAGCAATGGCGGCGGAGAGTCGCGTGCGCAATAGGGCGATCCAGCTGGGAAAGTCCAGCTCACCTTGCGAGACCATGCGGAGCGCGATCTGCGAGCTGGGGCTCCAGAGCGCCGTCCCCAGCAAGCGGCCCGCTTGATCTTCGACCCGCATCAACCCGGCCGGCGCCTCGCTTGGCCGTACACGCAGCACATCTGAGGCGTAGACCCACACGTGCCCGGCGGCGAGCCGCTCCGAAGCCCGCCGTGCGATCGTCGCCAGTGGCTCAAAAGCGGCCTTTGTCAAGGTGGCAGCAGTGGTTGCGGTCAGATCATACGGGGAGCGGGGAGAGGAAGACATACCTTCATCCTACGGGCGGGTTTGCATCCCTGCTCATAGCTCCTTGATGCGGCGTTGTGCAGGGCAAAGGGGGGCTCAGCGTACGAGAGCTGCAATCTCGGCAAGCGCGAGATCGATCCCCCGCGCGGGGTTTTTATCCGGCTTTCCGGGCCCAGCACGCCTTGGTGAAAACGGAAAAGCGTACCGTCTTCCGGATCGATGACATAAATGGACGCAACGCCCATCCGCTCAAAGTCGGCAAGTCGCACCAAAAGGCGCTTGTGCCGGTCTTCCGGACTGAGGATCTCAAAGATTGCCAACGGCGGCTGGGTCGCAATCGGCTCCCGAGGCAGATTTGCATCGAGGATGGCTATGTCCGGTACGCGGTAGAAACCGTCGCCCGTCCTGGTGCGCAACTCAGAACGAACGCGGATATTCCATTCTGCGCTTCGCACATTTAAGAGCGTGATGACGGCTACCTGCCATGCTGAATGATCGTCTTCACCGATCGCCCGCTCCTCTATCACCCCATCGACAAACTCAGCGTCCGGCTGATAAACGGTGGTCAGGTACTCCTCCAGGGAAACCGGCTCTGGCCGTGCCTTCACTGCTGTGGCCATGGCTCACCTCGCAACGATAGTGTAGCTCCGGCGCCCCGCATGCTCGCCGCTCGCTTGCACCGACGTTCCCCTTGGGTTCCCACCCTTTTCGGAGCTTGCGCAGCTCGCGGGGGCATCTATCTGTCAGACTATGGTCTCGTCGGTCTCGTCGGTCTCCTCGTCGCTGGAAAGAACATGCACCGCGCTCGTCCTGTCAGGCGTGCTCACGTGCGCTGCCGCCACGGCCCAGGCGGGCGCGTCGCGTGGACAGGTCACGAGCGCACCTCAGCACGACCCGGCGGCGCCGCCCAGCGTAGCGGCCCCACGGCTGGGCTCGCCTGCCGTAGCGGCCAAAGCGAAAAACGAGCCTGCGGCGCCGCCGCTGCCTGCAGTGGCTGTCAAGACAGAAGAAGGCACCCTTCGCGCAGCGTCCTTCCGGATCGACGTGCCGGAAAGCTGGAACCATGCGCTCGTGCTCTTCTTCCATGGCTACCAGCAGACGCCGCAGCTGTTTGCCGCAAATCCCGCGACGGGCAAGGTCAACGCACCTTCGCGGCTCATGCAGCAGCTGCTCGCTCGCGGGTACGCGGTGGCCCAGCCCGGCTACTCCGTAGGCGGCTGGGCGGTGACGGAGGCGGCCGAAGAAGGCGAAGCGCTTCGCCGCTATTTTGCCGGCCACTATGGGCACCCGGCAGAGACCTACGTGATGGGGCAGTCGATGGGCGGGCTGCTCACGGTACTTACGTTGGAGCAGCATCCGCGCGACTACGCAGGAGGTCTCGCGCTTTGCGGGGTGCTCGCCCCGGCAGATCTGATCATGCAGCGGGCCTTTGCCAACCGGGTGGCCTTTGACGCCTTTTTTCCTGGCATTCTGCCGGACGTCGAGCACATCCCGCCTGCGTTCCAGATGAATGACCCTGCCACGGCGTCCCTCGTAGAAAAGGCGCTCGACGCGCACCCGCCAGAGGCTGCCTTGCTCCGCTCGCTGGCCGACATCCATACCAATCGCGGTCTGGCCGACGTGCTCGTCTTCAACACCTTTGTTATTGAAGACCTGCGGCTCAAGGCCGGCGGCAATCCGTTTGACAACCGCAACCTGATTTATACCGGGACGACCGACGACAACGCGCTCAACGAAAAAGTGAAGCGCTACGCCGCCGACGAGCGCGCCATCGACTATGTTGCGGCGCACTACTCCCCATCAGGCGAGCTCCGACGACCACTGCTCGCCGTCCACACCATGTACGACCCGCTGGTACCGGCCGCCACCCCGGCTTACTACGACGAGCTGACCCGCCGCCTTGGCCGTGGCGAGCTTTTTGTGCAGCAATACGTCGATCGCGACGGGCACTGCAACATTACCCCTGAGCAGACCGGCGAAGCCTTCGACGAGCTCACCGACTGGGTTCACCACCACGCGCGCCCCAAACCAGGCCGGCTGCCTGACCCTACCCAGCAACAACCGATCCACCAACAACCAACCCCTGCGCCGGCCGCGCCGAAGAATATCGGCAAGCCCCAGTAAGCGCAAGCCCCTTCGAGACACGCGCTGGTTACCCGTGAAAGAGCCGCCGGTTCCCCTGCAGTCCCGCTTGCTCCCTGGGGCACTTATACTTTTGGGTATGGCCTCGTTAATCACCTTGCTGGCGCAGACGTTTGGGTTTTCTAGTTTTCGCGCCAATCAGGAGGCTGTATGCCGGGCGGCGGTGGATGGGAAAGACGTCCTGCTCGTGATGCCCACGGGTGCCGGCAAGTCGTTGTGTTATCAGCTGCCCGCGCTTGCTCGCGGGGGTACGGCGCTGGTGGTGTCGCCGCTGATCGCGCTCATGGACGACCAGGCGGCCAAGCTCGACGCACTCGGGCTGCGCGTGGGGCGAATCCACTCCGGGCTGAGCCGCGAAAGCGCGCGGGAAACCTGCAGGATGTATCTGGACGGCACGCTGGACTTTTTATTCATCGCGCCGGAGCGGCTGCGGGTGCCGGGCTTTCCGGAGATGCTGGCCAAGCGCCGGCCCGGGTTGATCGCCATTGATGAAGCGCATTGTATTTCGCAGTGGGGGCATGACTTTCGCCCGGACTACCGGATGCTGGGCCGGCACCTGGATGCGCTGCGCCCGGCGCCCGTGGTCGCGTTGACGGCTACCGCAACCTCGCAGGTGCAGGATGACATCATCGCGCAGCTGGAGATGGGCGCCACCCGGGCAGGGCTTGCGCGCTTTGTGCATGGATTTCGACGCGAAAACCTGGCCATCGAAGTGGTCGAAGTGCCAAAACCGAAACGAGCGGCCTTTGCGGCGGAGTTGCTGGCAGATAAGGCGCGGCGCCCGGCGATTGTGTACGCGCCCACCCGCAAGGACGCAGAGATGCTCGCCGGCGAGCTGGGGCGAGCTTTCCCCACGGCGGCATACCATGCGGGGCTCGACCCGGAAACGCGTGAGCGGGTCCAGCGGCAGTTTCTTTCCGGGCAGCTTCAGGTGGTTGTCGCGACGATCGCCTTTGGCATGGGGATCGACAAGGCAGACGTGCGCACCGTCCTGCATGTCGCGCTGCCGGCCTCGCTTGAGAGCTACTACCAGGAGATTGGCCGGGCCGGCCGCGATGGGCTGCCGAGCCGAACGATCCTGATGCACTCCTTTGCCGACAGGCGGCAGCACGACTTTTTCTTTGAGCGTGATTATCCTCCGGTCGACCGGCTGGACGCGATCTATCGCAAGCTGACTGAGGACCCGCTACATCGAGAAGAGCTGCCGGACCTGCTGCGCAAACGCGATCGCTCCGGGCCCGGACTCTCGCTCGACCAGGAAGCCTGCGACAAAGCGGTTGAAAAGCTGGTGACGCACGGCGGCGCAAGGATGGATTATGAAGGGTTTGTGACGCGCGGCCGGGACGGCTGGCGCGCGCCCTATGTGGCGCAGTCGAACCACCGGGGCTCCCAACTGGACCGGGTGATCCGGTTTGCCGAAGCGCAGGAGTGCCGGATGCTGGGGCTGATCCGCCACTTTGGCGACACGGAAGATGGCCGGCGCGGCTGCGGGGTGTGCGACGTGTGCGCGCCCGAACGGTCGCTGGCGCAGAGCTCGCGCGGGCTCGACGAGGCGGAACGGCGGCTGGCGCACGGGATTGTCGGTGCGCTGGGAGGGATGTCGAAGTCGACCGGCAAGCTGCATGGCGACCTGTGCGCGCGGAACGGGGTGAGCCGGGACCAGTTTGAAGACCTGCTGAACGCAATGGCCGGCGCGGGGTTTGTGCGGATTGAGGAAGCCAGCTTTGACAAGGATGGCCGCACCATCCCGTATCGCAAGGCGAGCCTGACGCATGAAGGGCACAGCTTTAGCGAGGGCGACGCAGACACGATTGTGCTGCGCGAGCTGGCGGGCTGGGCGGCAGACATGCCGGGGGCCCGGGGTTTGCCGAAGAGCCGAAGCGCAAGAGGCGGCGGTGCTGCCTCCGGAAAACGAAAGGGGAACGCGGAGCACGAGGCGCCGCTCACGGCAGCCGGCGCGGCGTTGGAAGAAAAGCTCCGCGCCTGGCGCAAAGGCGAGGCAGCCAAGCTGGGTCAGCCGGCCTTCTGCGTTTTTTTCTGATAAGACGCTGCGAGCCATCGCCGCCGAGCGCCCGCTGAGCCGGGAGGACCTGCTGGGGGTGGATGGAATGGGTCCGGCCAAGGTGAGCAAGTTTGGCGCAGCTGTATGTGAAGTGTGCGGCGCGGAGTAAAGATCGCCGCTTGCTCCGTTTACGTAGTGGGCTACAATGTAGCGCAGGAGGCAGGAAATGCCCGCAAACGCAGTGGTACGTGCCAGAATTGATGCTCGTGTCAAGGAACAGGCTGCTGCCATCTATTCCGCCGCGGGCCTGACACTCTCTGACGCTTTCCGAATGATGCTGGTCAAGACGGTTGCGGAACGAGCCCTGCCCTTCGACCCGTTTACGCCGAATGAGGAAACGATCGCTGCAATCTTGGCGGCGCGCCGCGGCGAGTTGGAGACTTTCAACACCGTCGACGACATGTTGCTGAGCCTGCATGCGGACGATTAGAGCGACCGCACGTTTTAAGAAGGACTACAAACGTGAACTACGAGGCCCGCATGGCAAGACTCTGGATAAGGACATTGGTGGAGTAGCCAATCTGCTTGCCGGGGACCTGCCGCTGCCGGTAAAACTTCGCGACCATGCCCTAGGCGGGTGCTGGGTGGACTGCCGCGATTGTCATATCAAGCCCGATCTTGTGCTTATCTACCGCTTGCCCGATCAGACCTCGCTTGAATTCATCAGACTCGGGTCGCATAGTGCCTTGGGCCTGTAATGCACCAGCAGTATGAAACTTGCGTTGCAAACAAGGAAAGACCCCAGGGCGCGCGTTGACATGCATTTGGCGCGAGTTCTATAGTCATACAAGTGGATTCGCATCAGGGAATCAGTGCTGAATCCTCGATCGCCGAGCCTGCAACCCCTCAATATCGGTCAGTCAGCAATCCCGAGCCCTGGGCTCGCCATCGCCGTCCCCGGTATCCAGGCCTGCAGGCGTCCCCGATCCCCGAATCTTTCCGCATCAGCTAGGAATCGAACTGATACGCGAAACGATGCAGGCAGAGCGAGACCACCCCTCTTTCGGGTAGAGCAGCAATGATCCCCACGAGCCTACATGCATGGCAGACGCCCCTCATCCCTTACACAACGAGAGCAATCCTCTGAACACCGAACTCGAAACCCCTACGCTAGAAGCAGCGACGGAGTACGAACACCCGTCCACCGAAACCGCCACCCACAACCCCCAGGCTGCCGAGTCCGGCACTGGTGAGACGCACGAGGCACCGGAAGAGGTAGCCGCTGCGCCTGCACCGGTTGTCGAGCACGTGAGCGCTCCGCGGGCGACCACTGCCGACGCCGACATCGATATGGACGACTTTACCGACTTTGCTGCGGCGCTCGAGTCCTTTGACCGCGAACAGGCCGCGGAAGCCGCGGGCCAGTCGTTTGATGATTCGACCCTGGTCACCGGCACGGTCGTCAAGCTTACCGACAAGCACGTCGTCGTCGACGTGGGTTTGAAGTCAGAGGGGCTGATCCCGCTTGAGCAGGTTACCGATCAGGCCGGCGTCTCCAAGCTGAACCCGGGCGACACGGTCGAGGTGGTCGTCGAGCGCGAAACCGACGAAGGTTTTCTGCTGAGCTATGAGAAGGCGCAGCGGCACAAGGTGTGGGATGTGATCGAAAAGGCCGCTGCCGACAAGACCCCGGTCACCGGCACGGTGCTCGGTCGCGTCAAGGGTGGCGTGACGGTCGACGTGGGCATCAAGGCGTTTCTGCCTGGCTCGCAGCTCGAGATACGCCCGGTGCGCAACCTGGACGCTTACATCGGCACCCAGATTGAAGTGCGCATCATCAAGCTGAACAAGAAGCGCGGCAACGTCGTTGTTTCGCGCAAGGAGCTGCTTGAAGAAGAGCAGAATGCCAAGCGCGGCCAAACGCTCGAGCACCTGGAAGAAGGCTCGATCCTGACCGGCACCGTGAAGAACCTGACCGATTACGGCGCGTTTGTCGACCTTGGCGGCATTGACGGGCTGCTGCACATCACCGACATGAGCTGGGGACGCCTGACGCATCCGCGCGACCTGGTCAACGTGGGCGATGAGATCCAGGTCAAGGTGCTCAAGTTCGACCGCGAGAAGCAGCGTGTCTCGCTCGGCTTCAAGCAGCTCACCCCGGACCCGTGGCTCGACGCGGTCGAGCGCTATCCGGTAGGTGCGCGTGTGCGCGGCCGTGTGCTCTCGGTCACCGACTACGGCTCGTTCGTCGAGCTGGAGCAGGGCATCGAGGGACTGGTCCACGTCTCCGAGATGACCTGGTCGAAGCGCATGAAGCACCCTTCCAAGATGGTGAAGCCCGGCGACGAGGTCGAGGTCCTGATCATTCAGGTCAACCCGACCGAGCGCCGTATCTCGTTGGGCATGAAACAGTTGCAGGACAATCCCTGGGAGGCGCTCGAGGACAAGTACCCGACCGGTGCCATCGTCGAGGGCCGCGTCCGCAACCTCACCGACTTCGGCGCCTTTATCGAGATCGAAGATGGTATCGACGGCCTCGTCCACGTCTCGAACCTGAGCTGGACCAAGCGCATCAAGC
>CAXTPL010000011.1:27519-34596 GCA_964246065.1 uncultured Acidobacteriaceae bacterium | reverse complement strand
TGGCGGCACGTCGGCCAGCGAGGGCACGCCTGCAGGTGCGGCCGCCTGGGCGGTTTGCGTGGTGTGGGTGATGGTGCGGCCACGCCCGCCAAAGCGCGTCCGCTCAAGCTTCTTCTTTTTCTTCGGCTGCGGTGGCGTATACGCGCTAAAGATCGGCTTGGTCTGGTTGGGGCTCGCGCCAGAGTCCACATATCCAGGCTTGATGTCGATATAGGCTTCTTCGCGCAGGCGCTGCAGGTATTGGCGCAGCGCGGGGTTCATCTTTTCCATGCCGACCGCGTCCTGAATCTGCCCTTCCACATCCTTGAACGGCGCGATGCCGCCCGCCTGGTGCTCGTCTACCTTGAGGATGACAAAGCCCTGCTTGGTGCGCATGGGCATCGTGAACTGGCCCGGCTTGAGCGAAAACGTCGCGTCCTCGAGCACTTTGGCCAGCTGACCGCGCTTGTACTCGCCGAGCGCCCCGCCTTGCGCTGCGGTCGGGTTGCCGGAGCTTGCCTTTGCCAGCGTGGCGAAGTCCTTGCCGGCCTTTAGCTCGGTCTCAATCTCCTGCGCCTTGGCGTCGGCAGAAGAGACCTGCGTCGCATCGTCCGGGTTGGGGGTTGGGATCAGGATTTCGCTCAGCCGCACCGCCTCCGGGCGGTCGAAGTCGGCCTTGTGCTGGTCGTAATACTGTTGCTCTTCGCCCTGAGTGATGTTGATCCGGCGGCCTACTTCGTCGCGGATCACCTGCGAGGTGATCACTCGATTGCGAATGCTGGCCTTGAAGTCTTCAAAGGAGACGCCCTGCTGCTCTGCCGCCTTTTGCAGGTCTTCCATCGACTCCAGGTGATTTTGCTTGCGCAGCTCGTCAAGCTGGCGCACCATCTCGTTCTCGCCGGTTATGCCGAGCTCCTTGCCTTTTGAAAGCAGGAGTTGGTTGTCGATCAGGTCGCGCAGCAGCTCCTTGCGCTGGCTGTCGACCTCGGCCTGGGACCAGTTGCGCTGCTTGGCCTGGTCTTCCAGTTCTGCCTCGGCACGGTCGAAGTCTGACCGGCTGATGATCTGGTCATTGACCCTGGCGATGATGTCTTCCACCACCGTGCCCTCATAGGGCGACTGCTGCGGAGGAGCGCCGTTCTTGGCGTTCGTCCTGGCCATCTTGTCGCCGATGTTGCTGACGCTCTGGGCGTGCCCTGTAGAAGAACCGGCGAGGAGGGCAAGGGCGGTAGAAAGCAGCGGAGCCAGGAACAGAGGATTACGGAGCTTCATCAATGGGCATCTCGGGTGGTGCGTGGAAGAACAAAGGGCGCGCGCAAAAGGGGAGCGTTGACCATTGGACGAAGTGCACCGCCCCTTTTCGCCTCTTTTATTCTAAACGCTGGCTCCCGATACGGTCACTTGCCGGGACCGGTACGGTGGCCTGTGCGGCTGCTTCAAGGGCTTCGCGCGTGCGGCCGGCCACGGCGTAAACGTCCAAATGAGGCGCCTGCTGCCCGAGGACGCCACCACCCTGCTGCAAGAGCAGGATCAGCTTGGCTGCGGTAGGGGCCAGCACGAAGAGAAAAGGCACAAAGATGCGCACCTCGACAAAGATCCCGGTCGCATACCAGAGCGGCAGGTAAACGCAGGAAATGAGCAGGGCAAGCACATCGGCGGGGTCCAGCTGGCGACGGTACCGCCACGCAAGAGCCAGGATGCAGGCATAGGGCAGCATGGCCACGATAAAGGTGGCGAGCGGCCGAGGGTGCAGGTTGTGCAGAAACTGGAAGACGTCGGTATCCGGCGGGTAGGTCGCATGCGGAAAGACAAGAAACTTGAGAGCCGCCTGCACAGCGATCCCGGTAGCCAGGATCAGCGTTCCGCAGGACAGGCCAAGCGTGCGCGACCCGAACATGCGGCGACCCGGATGGGTGAAGCTGAAGAGAGCAACGGCTGCACCCAGGGCTACAGGGACCTCGGCGCGCACACAACCCTGCCAGACGGTTGCCGCAAGCAGGGCCAGAAGCAGAATGCGGCGCTGTTGTACGCCGCCCAGCAACAGGAGCATGCCGGCCAGGTACAAGGCAGTCGGGATCGTTTCCGGACGCTCCCACGGCACCGCCCAGGCAAAGGGGTAGGCGAGCCAGACAAGAAACAGCGCGACCAGCAGGCTTCTTGAAGCTTCAGGCAGTAGTGCGAAGAAGGGCGAACGCCAAAGCAGCCGGTAGAGCAGCAAGCAGGCACTCAAGGCGCAGATCAGGTCAAAAAGAGGAAACAGGATGTAGTACTTGGTCAAATGCACCCGATCGGCAAGCAGCTTTGCGGCAAAGGGCACAGCAAACCGGTACTGGTTGGGCGCATGGTCGCGGCCCGCGAACAAGGGATGCTCAGCCGAAACGGCGGTCGTGTTGTGTTGCCGGTAGTAGTCCTGCTGCGAGATGCCGGGATGATTGGTATGGATCTCAACGTAATACAGGCTGTAGGTGTAATAGATGGCGTGCGCCAGGGTGAGGCAGGCCAGGAAGCACAGCAGCAGGACCGTGCGCCGCTCGCGCCGGGGGCGGTCGGCCAGGACTTCAATTGCCTGGGAGTAGGGAGCTGGACTGGTCCTCATCAGCCAAATGGTAGCAAGCGAAGAGGCCTCCCTGGGCGGAAATGTAGAGAGGCACGCTTCCGGAAGGCCGCCACGCACCACTCGCGGAGGTTCACCGACGCACACGCGGACCGGCCAACCCTCCACCCGGATCGATCAAGGGGAAAGCCCCGCGTGATCAAGACGAAAGCCCTGCGCGGGCGCGATATAATTCCGGCGAGTCACCGACGAAAGCCCGGCTTGGCGGGGAGCACGTCGACAAAGGACGCGCATGAAAGATGCCTTTGTACTTCTGCTTGCTTTCGGAGCTTGCGCCGTGGGGACGGCACAGCAGGCGCCGTCGTCCAGCACCCAACCTGCCGGCACCGTGACCGGCCACGTCTCGCTGGCGGATACAAACACCCCGGCGCGCATGGCGACCGTGCTGCTCCAGCCGGTCATGGCAGGCACCGCGGCCATTTCCACGGCAGGACCCGGTTCCCAGGCCCCTTTCCACATGACGGGCGTGCAAACCTTGCTCGACGGCAGCTTCGCCTTCCAGAACGTCGCTCCCGGAACTTATTATGTGCTCGCGTCCTCGCTTGGGTACATGTCTCCAGCGGTGCGGCTCGGTCTTGGGAGGAGTGACTTTGGGGGCCCGTTTGCCGAGGCAGGGCCGACTGGCGGGGGCAAGGCGGAGGATGCCAAACGAGCTGCCG
This sequence comes from uncultured Acidobacteriaceae bacterium, assembly GCA_964246065.1. Taxonomy (GTDB): domain Bacteria; phylum Acidobacteriota; class Terriglobia; order Terriglobales; family Acidobacteriaceae; genus EB88. The sequence continues at coordinate 31,344 of CAXTPL010000011.1, read as the reverse complement.
AAAAGCAGAGGCTGCTCGATCAGCTTCCAAAGGTCACCGTCCAGGCGAGCTCGTCAGCGTCGGTCGATGTGAGCCTTGAGCGCGGCGGAGCCATCAGCGGGACGGTGCTGTTTGATGACGGCAGCCCGGCCGTCGGCCTCTGGGTCAGCCCTCTGGTGCGAAAAGGGGGCAAATGGGTCGGGCTCGAGGCAGACACGGTCTCCCAGCCGCCTCCATCGCTAACAGACGATCAGGGCGCGTACAGGGTAGTCGGCCTGCCTGCAGGAGACTACGTGATCGAGGTCGATCTCAGCCTCCAAGAGACCCTGCTTGAGGTGCGCGGCAGTAGCCTGGGGAGCAGCGGCACAGCACAATACTCACTCCCGGTCTACTCGGGCGGCGTCTTCCGCACGAGCGATGCCGTTTCCTTCCATGTGAGGGCCGGCCAGACGAACACGAACGGAGACTTCCAGATCCCGCTTGGCAAGCTGCATACGGTCAGCGGCACCGTCACTGCGGCGCGCGATGGGCACCAGATCAACGGCGGCTATCTTTCGCTCGTCTACGCCGACGATCACTCGGCGGCAGCGCACGTGGAATCAAGCCCGGACCGACCCGATTCGAGCTTTACGTTTGCCTTTGTGCCTGAAGGAGATTACCTGCTCTCTGCGGTCGGGGTAAGCGACGAAGAGATGAGAGACGTCGCAAACCCGCCTGGCATGCTCCCGGCCTCGCACAGAGAACCTTTCCCAACTCACCTGTATGGCGAGGCGGAGCTTCCGCTCCATGTGGGAGGAAACATCGTCGGCCTGGAGATCCGCGTACCGGAGAAGCCAACCACGGGAGCGCAACCCGCCCAGTGAAAGCAGCATCCACGGGCCCGCTGATATAGTAGGAGGAGCACGATCGTTCCGGAGTCAGAGGTTCCTGCCATGTCGCCCCGCACCCGCCGCACTGCCTTTTCGCTTGTCGTCTTCTTCGTTGCCTGCGGTTTCGGCGGCATGGTGCTCTCAGAGCGCGTGGGCGCGCAGTCGGCTGACAGCGACTCCGAGTTCCGGAACTCGCTCAAGACCTTCGCCAACGTGTACGACGTGGTCTCACAGAACTACGCTGAGCCCCTGACCGGCGACAAGCCCGACAAGGTCATCTACGACGGCGCCATCCCCGGCATGCTGCGCACGCTTGACCCGCACTCCAACTTCTACGATCCGAAGTCCTACGCGAAGATGCGCGAGGACCAGCACGGCAAGTACTACGGTGTGGGCATGCTGATCCAGCCGCAGACCGCGGGCGGCGTGCAAAAGATTATCGTCGTCACCCCTTTCGAGGGCACACCCTCCTACAAGGCAGGCATCCGGCCCGGCGACAACATCGTCGCGGTCGACGGCAAGCAGACCGACAACGTCAGCTCTGAGGATGTTGCCGGCATGCTGAAAGGGCCGAAAGGCACCCACGTCAAGCTGACCATCGCGCGTGAAGGCACGCCCGGCAACCTCAGCTTCGACCTGGTACGCGATGAAATCCCGCACAACTCGGTTGACCTGAAGTACGAAGTGCGGCCCGGCATCGGCTACATCCACGTCACGCAATTTCAAGAGACGACCGGGCGCGAAGTCTCCGAGGCGCTGGACAGCTTCGGCGACCCCAAGGGCCTGATCCTGGACCTGCGCGGTAACCCCGGCGGCCTGCTTTCTGAAGCGGTCGCGGTCTGCGACAAGTTCCTCAACAAGGGCCAGCTGATCGTTTCGCAGCGCGGACGCGCTTACCCGGAGCAGGTCTACCGGGCCACACGCGGCAATGGCGGCCACACCTTCCCTATCGTGGTGTTGACCAACCATGGCACGGCCTCTGCGGCGGAGATCGTCTCCGGCGCCCTGCAGGACCATGACCGCGCGCTGATTCTCGGCGAGACCACCTTTGGCAAGGGGCTGGTGCAGACGGTCTTCCAGCTTTCGGAGAACACGGGCCTGGCGCTGACCACCTACCACTACTACACACCCAGCGGCCGGCTGATCCAGCGCAACTACAACGGCGTTTCTCTCTACGACTACTACTACAACCACGACAAGCCGCAGGACACCAAGGACCGCGAGGTCAAGCAAACTGATTCTGGCCGGACAATGTATGGCGGCGGCGGCATCACGCCCGATATCCCCTACGAGGCGCCGAAGTCTACGCACATCCAGGATGTGCTGCTGGCGCATTATGCCTTTTTCGACTTTTCAAAACACTATCTCGCCACGCACGCCGTCACCAGAGACTTCCAGGTAGACGACGCGGTGCTCAACGAGTTCAAGCAGTTTTTAACCTCCAAGCAGATCAGCTACTCCGATGCCGAGCTTACCCCGGTCATGGACTGGGTGAAGACCAACATCAAGGCAGAGCTGTTTACCTCGCAGTTCGGGCAGCAGGAAGGCATGAAGGTCCGCGCGAACTACGATCCTATGATCGCCAAGGCCCTCACGGTCATGCCGCAGGCCGCTACGCTCGAGCAGACCGCAGAAAAGGTGGACGCGCAAAAGCAGGCCGCGCGGTCCAACCTGCCCTCGACCATGTAGACAGCCACTTATCAGGAAGCCAAAGGCCGGGCGGCGCGTGCTCCCGGCCTTTGCTGCGTTCCGGATACCCCGGGCCAAAGGAGCGTCATGAACCTGCGATTTGCCACAGAGGCCGATATCGATCGCCTGGTGGCGCTGATCAACGCAGCCTACCAGGTGGAGAAGTTCTTCAAGATCGGCGAGCGTACCGACGCGGCCGAGGTGGCCCAACATCTCGCATCCGGCCACTTTCTGCTGCTTGAAGATGAGGGGAGCCTCGCCGGCAGCGTGTACGTAGAGGTGCGCGGCACCCGCGGCTACTTCGGCATGCTCTCCGTTGACCCGGACCGGCAGCGCAGCGGCATCGGCCGCAGGCTCATCGCCGCGGCAGAAGAGTTTTGTCGCGAGCGCGGCTGCCGCTTCATGGACCTGTCGGTGGTCGACCTGCGAACGGAACTGCCCCCGCTCTACGCCAAGTTCGGCTACCAGGTCACAGGCTCCGAGCCATTCCCGGCAGACGTGATGCCGGTGAGCCGGCCGTGCCGCTTTACGCTGATGTCAAAGGAGCTCGGGCACCACGCCTGATTAGCCTTGACGCGGCTCGAAACCTGCCCGGGCGCGGCTGCTTGGCGGCACGCGCGCTGACTCACCCCGTGCAGGGCGAGATCTATGCGCCCCGTCCCATCTGACTGCGAGCCCGATGCGTGTGCGCGATCGCTTACCCGGGCTCGACCGCGCCCGGGCCCGCGGCGGGAACCTACATCGACATGCCGCCCGGCATCGCGATCACGCCGCACGCGATCCGGCCGCCGGCCGAGCCCGTCGGGTCCGTCATCATGTCGTCTGCCTTCTCGTGGATCATCAACGCCGTACCGCCGTTGCTGAAGAGTGAGTTGGGTGCGCCCGGCGTCAGCGTCACATCCTTGCTCACAAAACTCTTCTTGAGCGTGCCGTCCTGGCCGATGGTCAGGTTAAGGGGCAGATCGCCGTTATGGTGACCATCCGGGTTGTTGATGCCGTGCTTCTTCATCGCAGGGTTGAAGTGGCCTCCCGCCGTCTTGAAGTCCGGCGCGTCGCACTTCGCGTTCTGGTGAATGTGGATGGCGTGCTCGCCCGGCGGCAGGTTTTCAAGCGACAGCTTGAACTCCACGCCTCCCTTCTTCGGGCTCAGCACGGCAGTACCCGCATCCTTGCCGTCAGAGGTTTTCAGCGCGACATCGACCTTTTTCGGAGCCGGGGCGCCGGCCTGTGCGAGCGCAGGCGCGGCTGCGATCAAGGTGGTGCCGGCAAGCAGCAGTCCGCGAGACGT
>CAXTPL010000011.1:14334-27509 GCA_964246065.1 uncultured Acidobacteriaceae bacterium | reverse complement strand
ACGTGAGCATGTTCATGGCTTGGATCCTCATTCCTGATGGGGCAGCGCGAAGCGCCGCCCGCAACAAAGCATACCCCGAAAGAAGGCCGCACCGCCGGAATCGAAGAAGTGAGGCTTTGACTGGGTTACGCCGGGCTCCCAGACGCCTTGCAGAGGCGGCCAACGGTTACGCCATCGGTTTTGACGCCTCGATGCTGATCCCTACCTTGACGTCGTCGCTCAGCACAGCGTCGCCTGACTTCACGGTCCCGTTCCAAACCAGGCCAAAGTCCTTGCGGTTCAAGGTAGTGGTCGCCTCAAAGCCCCGCAGGAGCGACTTGCCGTCCATGCCGGTCTGCTCCTTGCTGGGGACGACGTGCAGCGTGACCGGCTTGGTCACCCCATGCAGGGTCAGGTCTCCTTGCACGTCGAAGCCGTCTGAGGACTTGCTGACGCTCTGGCTCTTAAAGGTCATGGTAGGAAACTTGGCGGTGTCAAAAAAGTCGGGGCTCTTGAGGTGGCCATCGCGCTGTGGAACGCCCGTGTCCACCGTGGTTACATCGATGGTCGCGTCGACCGAAGATTTAGCGGGATCTTTTTCGTCGTACACCACGCTGCCCGCGATGTTGCCGAAGTGCCCGTGAACGTTGGAGATCGCCATGTGGCGGATGGTGAAGTCGGCTTCAGAATGGGCTTTGTCGATCTTGTAGGAAGAGGTTTGCGCACCGGCGGCGGCAGCGGCGGCGGCGAGCAGGCTGAAGAGGGCGGCATAGAGCGGAGCGCGGCGGGCGGAAACAAGCATGTAGATTCTCCTGGTCAAAGGTGGCGAGGGTGGCGAGGGTGGCGAAGGTGGCGAAAGTGGCGAAGGTGGCAAGGGTAGTCAAGGCAGCGAAGAAGCGGTCTCGGAGGCTGGGCCGGTTGCGCGCTTCCGCCCGATCCCTGTTATAACACGCATCTGCATCGCCTCTGATGCGGATATTGACGTGCGCAGCCTAAGCTTTGCTCCGGGCCGATGTCTACTGTTTTGTTGCCGGGGTACCCTGCCGGGCGAGCTCCAGCAGATCGCGAAGCGCCAGCAGCTGCGCTTCTGTCATGTGCGGCATCTGCATCTCGATCAACTCTGCCGATGGGGCATCGAGGGACTGAAGCAGCTCCAGGCCTTTGCGCGTGATGCAGGCCACGACCAGGCGGCGATCGGTAAGCGCGCGCTCGCGGGTGATCAGTCCCGTACTTTCCATGCGGTCAAGCAGGCGCGAAACATCGGGAACGGGCGCGACCAGGCGGTCGCCGATCTCATAGCGGCACAGCCCTTCCGGGCCGGCACCGCGGAGGATGCGAAGCACGTTGTATTGTGTTCCGGAGATGCCGCGCTGCTTTAAAGCCTGCTCAAATGTGTGGCTGAGCAGGGCCGAGGTGCGCGCCAGGCTAAGCAGAATCTCCTCCCGGAGACTCGCGAACGGCTTGCGCTGCTTGAGCTCCTGCTGGAGTTGGCTGGCCATGCGTTGTGGGGGTGCGGTGCATGGTGGAGCTGAGCGGGATCGAACCGCTGACCTCCTCGTTGCGAACGAGGCGCTCTCCCAACTGAGCTACAGCCCCACAAGCGTGGTGGGGAACACCTGCCCGATTATAAGCAAGCGCGCGCTCGATCGCAAAACCGGGCAGCCCCGGGTACAAGCATGGTCAGGGCGTAGGCTCGGGCGGACCTAGAGATTGAGCGGCCCGGGTAGTGAGCCAGCCGGGCGAGTAGGGAACCTGGCAACTGGTGAAGCCGGGGGAGGGCTTGAGGCGGTATGCGAGCCGTTTATGCGCCGTATCTCCTGTTTTCCGGAGCGGAAAAGTGGCTGTTCTATGAAAAAAAGTGTTGACCCGCCACTCTTAGGGAGTTAAGTTGACGAAGTGGGCCGCGCCCGCTCGTTAAGCGCTCCCATTGCCTCCCGCCTCTTCAGCCGGCAAACAGGCGACTTACCACCCTGATTGCTGCTCCTAAGAGAATGGCCGGCTGCCCGGCAATCCCGTGACACGACACGTTACGAAAGATTGTTCAGGCGGCACAAACTTCATCCATCTTCCATGCGAATGCGTCTAAAACCATGAGAGTCGACCCGCGCATCCGACATAGGGAAGAGCAAGACGACGCGAGAATCCCCCGCGCTTTCAATCGATCCGAGGAGAACACGAGGCAATGCGCTCTGATCTAATCTTTGGGGCTTTGGCCCACCTGGAAAACCGCTATCAGCTTTGCCAACTGGCCTCCAAGGCTACCCGCAAGCTGCACAAGCCGAACACCCGCCTGCAGGACACCACCAATGAGGTTCTGACACGGTTTCACGAGAACAATCCAGCCTCTGAACAGCTGCAGATGGACAACCAGCGTGACCAGGAACTTCACCGCCGCGCTGCTTAGCTTTCGCTTCTTCTAGCCTGCTTCCACTCCGCATACAGCAACCTGCCCGGGCGAGGCTTGGCATCGCCCAGGTCTCCTCAGCGCGCAGCCCTTTCCAGGCTGCGCCGGCTCCTTTCCACATCTCGCCGGTCCGCGCAAGAGCGATCCTCTCGCTGTTTGCGCAAGCCTTCGAACACATCTGCTCTCAACCGCCACGTAGTGATCTTCCCTTCCCGGCAAGACCTCCCTTCCCAACCCCATCCCGCAGGTGACACTTGACCATCCTTGAATTGAAAGAAAAAAGCATCACCGAGCTGAGCCGCATCGCGCGCACGCTCGACATTCCCGGAGCCAGCGGCCTCCGCAAGCAGGACCTCATCTTTAAGATCCTTCAGGCGCAAAGCGAAAAAGAAGGCCATATCTTCGCTGAGGGTGTCCTTGAGATCCTCCCTGACGGCTATGGTTTTCTTCGCTCGCCCGACTACAACTACCTGCCCGGCCCGGACGATATCTACGTTTCTCCTTCGCAGATTCGCAAGTTCGACCTGAAGACCGGGGACACCATCAGCGGCAACGTGCGGCCGCCGCATGAAGGCGAAAAGTACTTCGCCCTGGTCAAGATCGAAGCGATCAACTTCGAGTCTCCTGAGGAGACGCGCAACAAGATCCTGTTCGACAACCTGACGCCGCTTTACCCTGAAGAGCGTATCAAGCTCGAAACAGTACGGGAGTCCATCTCCGGTCGCGTCATGGATATGCTGACGCCGATCGGCAAAGGGCAGCGCGGGCTCATTGTGGCCCCGCCCCGCACCGGCAAAACGATGCTGCTGCAAGCCATCGCCAACTCTGTCACTGCCAACCATCCTGAAGTTGCGTTGATCGTCCTGCTCATCGATGAGCGCCCTGAAGAAGTGACCGACATGCAGCGTTCCGTCAAGGGCGAAGTAGTGTCGTCAACCTTTGACGAGCCTGCGGCGCGGCACGTCCAGGTGGCCGAGATGGTCATCGAGAAGGCTAAGCGGCTGGTTGAACATAAGCGGGATGTGGTGATCCTGCTCGACTCGATTACGCGCTTGGCGCGCGCCTACAACACCATCGTGCCGCCCTCAGGCAAGGTCCTTTCAGGCGGCGTGGACTCCAATGCGCTGCAGCGTCCGAAGCGCTTTTTCGGCGCGGCGCGCAATATCGAAGAAGGCGGCTCGCTCACCATCATCGCTACCGCGCTTGTCGACACTGGCTCGCGCATGGATGAGGTCATCTTTGAAGAGTTCAAAGGCACGGGCAACATGGAAGTGATCCTTGACCGCAAGCTGATCGACAAGCGGGTCTTTCCGGCTATCGATATCCAGCGCTCGGGCACGCGCAAGGAAGAGCTCCTGATTACCAAGGAAGACCTTCAGCGCGTGTGGGTTTTGCGCAAGGTGCTCAATCCGCTTTCCCCGGTCGAAGCGATGGAACTGCTGGTCGACAAACTGGGCAAGACCCGCAACAATGCCGAGTTCCTGCACAACATGAGCGCTTTATAAGGGCCGGCGGTGCAGGAGCGCACCGCCGGGCGCAAGCGTGGGGGATGCGCGGGGATCGCTTGCAAGCGGCCGCTGCAGGGGAGCTACACGGCCTTTGCGGCGACGCGACCTAGCCGGGTCGAGCCGATCCCGTCTTCGGCGACCGCCAGGCGCTGCTTGGCCACGTGATCCGCCAAGACGCGCGCCGTATACTCGGCGCCGACGACGAAGCGGAACATGGGGCCGAAGCTCATCGCGGAAAGAGCGCCGACCAGGTGAAGCCCTGGGATGGAAGACTCAAAGACGGCGTTCAGCGCCGGAGAGCGTTCCACGCGAGCCATCTCCGCGCGAAGGCTGCGCTCGAGAAAGTGGAGAGCCTCCACATCCACTGCGTACCCGCTGCCCGCCAGTACATGATCGACGACCAGTTCGCGTGCACGCTCATTTCCCGGGTGGTGCAGATCGCGCAGCGTGAGTGCCACGCCGCCGGCCAGCTCCCGCGCCTCACTCACTTCTGTATGCAGGTGGATCGGGAAGCGGCCCTGGACGCGTTCTCGCAGCCACCAGGCACCTTCAGCAGGAAGATGATGCTTCACAAACCGGCTGCGAAGGCTGCGCGGAACGCGATGCATCGCTCCTGGAAACCGCGTCAGCGCCCAGGCCTTGGGTCCGGTGCCGAGGCCGGTGAGAGGCGACCGGAGGCGGCGCCACAGGCTGCGCTCGAGTGGCACCCGCGTATGCCAGCGGATGGCCTGGTCCCGCACCAGCAGGGTAGGCTGCGCCCCGGCCTCATGCAGCAGCGCACAGGCTTCAAGCGCCGACTGCCCTGCGCCGATGACGGCGACCGTGCGGCCCGCGAAGAGAGAAAAGTCGGTGACATCGGCCGTGTGCGTGGCAAGGCGGCCAGGCAGCGCAAGCAGCGGCTTCGGCATATCGGCAAGACCGGTCAGCCCGGTGGCCACGATGACCCGACCGGCGACCAGGTGTTCCCCCGTGACCAGGGTAAGGGCAAAGCCGTCGCCATGCTGCCGCTCGACGGAGACCACATCGGTTGCCTCAAGCCAGGGGACCTGCTGCTGCTGGAACCACTGTCCGTAAGCGGCAAAGTTGGCCATCGAGCAAGGCTCAAAGGTTTCAAGCCCCCGGGGAGTGTTGTAGTCGGCAAACGAAAAGCCCGGCACCGGCGAGGAAAGATTGGTGCCGAAACAGTAGCTCTTGAGAAAGCGCCGGTCAGCAGCCGCGGCGACCTGGGACCAGAACTGCATTGGGCGTCCGAAGATGCGGTTGCCGATACCGCGGGCCGACAGGTGCGCTGCAATCGAGAGCCCGTAGGGACCGGCGCCGATGATAGCTACCTCGGTGCGGCTCATGGGAGCACCCTGGCGATCAGCCTGGGAGCCGCAGACCGGGTCCGGGTGGTGGATCGAAGAAATTTCCTGAAGGCCAGGATGCCGAGCAGGACCTCGGAAAGCGCGTGGATCAAGCCCGGCATGGGATCGAGAGGCTCAAACGCGAAGTCAACCGAGTGGCCCGCATGCTGCCGCATCCACCGACGCCAGTAGCTCAGCTCGCCTGAAGACGCGCGTCCGGTCAGGGTCTTGGCCGCAAGGAGCGCGCAAAGGGTAAAGCGATCATAGAAAACAGCCGGCGCGTGGTGGTTCGCTTCTTGCGATTGCGCCACCAGCGCTTTCAATTCCGCCCGTCTGCCGGCGGCGTCGAGGTACGCCATCAGCGGCAGAGGCATGCCCCGGTGTGCGTCCATGCCGACCTGGTTGAAGAGCCGCGGGTTGAAGTCGATCACCGCCCACCGCTCGTCGAAGCGGATGAACTCGATCTCAAAGATGCCGAAGTATCCGAGCTCCCGGCAAAGCCGGCGAGCAGCTGCGGTCAGCTCCGGGTTTGGAGGCAGCGACTCAAAGCAGATGCCGACGCCTGCCGGTTGGCTGCGCTGCAGAATCTTTCGAGCATGCCTGGAAACGAAGAGCTCTCCGCTTTCATCGATAAAGCCGGAGAGAGAATGCACCCCTTCTGAGCCGAGGTCAACGAAATGCTGAAGCAGCGGGTTGCCTGCGCCCGGCAGGCCGGGGCTTTGGCAGGTCGTTTGCTCCTGCGACAAGAACTTTCGATAGGTCGCCAGCAGGTCGGCGCTGTTGTGCGCCACGGCTCCCTTGTCGTTGCGCACACGATGCACCTGGGTGCGAGGCTTGATCAGGATTGGGTAAGGCAGCGCCGGAGCCAGGCCTACCAGCTCCTGGTAGCTCGCGATCTCCCAAGTCGGCAGGACGGCTAGGCCGGCCTCGAGCGCCGCTTGTGAAAGCAGATGTTTGTCCATGAGCCGCTGCATGGTCTGGGTGGACGGAAGATGCATGCGGAAATACGCGCCCAGCGTGGAAGCGTTGCATGCATAAAGCCAGGCGGTCTCATCCGAGGTGGGGAGCAGAACCTGGCCCGGCCGCGCAGCTCCAATAGCCACCAGCCGATCGAGTAAGCGGCGGCCCTGCTTTTCTCTCGGTCCTCGATACACCTTTGAAACACAGCGCGACCAGGACGCGGCCGAAAGCGGCTCGCTGGCGAGTACGCCCACATGGACGCCTGTTCTTGCCAGCTGGCGGGCGGCGGCAATGGCGCCGCCAGAAGCGGCGGTCGCGAGCAAGACCTGATCCGGCGGCCTCGAAACACTGGATTGTTGTTGCACGCGTCGCCTTTCCTTTTCTAGGTCTGTTTTCGATGCACTTGCAAAGAGCCGGGGAGGCTAAAGGGCACAGCGGCACCAGGGGCTCTGTCGTTGGGCAAGCGCCGTGATTGGCACACAGCCTGTACGAGCAGCCCTCCTACCCGCGCTGCATCCCTTCCGCTTCCCTGCCTACATGCTCTTGATCGGCAAAAACGCCGCCGACTGCAGTTTTTTCGTAACGGGCGCTAGCCTAGGCCCAAAAAGCTGGCGCGCGCAGATGCGCTGCAGTCGGGTTTGCGGCCGCCGCCAGCCGAGGGCTGTCCGAAAGTGATGCTGGCCGCGCAGGGCTCAAGAGTTTGCGCGGGGGCGCCGATGTTCTCCCCAGCGGAAGAAGTGGCAGCGCGGGGAGCTTACCTGTGCGCCGACCTTGACGCGGGGACGCTTGGCAGCGGCGGGAAGACGGCCGCCGTTCAGGCGCAGAAAGGCCACGCAATGAGTAGCTTGGTGCAGACGCGGGAGCTGGGCGGTAAACAAGGCCTGGTCAAGGAGATCGAAGCCTGCTTGCCTTTTGACAGTGCAAGCGGCGGCCTCCAGCTCGGCTTCGAACGGGATGAGCGGCGAAGCTCTGCTTCATTCAGGCGGCGCAAGAAGGTGAGCATCCTCGGGGTCCCGATCAGCAACGTGGGCATAGACGAAGCTGTCGGCATCCTCGACCTGTACATCCAAAAAGGGGGCTTCCGGCAGATTGCCACTGCCAACGTGGACTTTCTCACCAAGGCTGTCCGCGACGGCGAGTTGATGGGCATTCTTCAGAACTGTTCGATGGTTCTGGCCGACGGCATGCCGCTGGTCTGGGCTTCGCGATTGCTGGGCACGGCTCTCCGGGAGCGCGCAACCGGAGCCGATCTTGTGCCCAGGCTCATCGAGCTTGCAGCACGGAAGAGCTACGGGGTGTACCTGCTCGGCGCCGAGGAAAGCCACTCGGTGGCCGCGGCTGAATGGATCGGCAAACACCACCCCACGGCTCGGATCGTCGGCCGCTGTTCGCCGCCGCGTAGCACGCTCAAAGAGATGGATCATGAGTCGATCCTCCGGGGGATAGAAGAAGCGCAGCCCGATATTCTGCTGGTGGCCTTTGGAAATCCGAAACAGGAAAAGTGGCTCCATATGCATCGCAACCGGCTAAAGGTGCCAGTCTGCATCGGGGTCGGAGCTTCGCTCGATTTTCTCTCCGGGGCTCATCGCAGGGCGCCGCACTGGATGCAGAGCTGCGGATTGGAGTGGCTGCATCGTCTCCTCCAAGAGCCGGTACGGCTGGGACCGCGCTATCTTTCGAATGCAGCAGGGCTGATGCGCTACTTCTCCCTGCAGCTGCTGCTGGCCGCAAGCCAGCCGAAAAGCAGCCATGCACCCTATCTCTCGCAGCGTTGGGAGAACGGCGTTTCCATCGTGAGTACAAGCAGCGACTTCTCCGGGCCCCTGATCGCTGACTTTGAAAGCCTGATCTATCGCACCAGCAAACCCGGATGTCCGATCGTGGTCGATCTCAGCCGCACGGATCGGATCGGCGCGGATGCCGTCGGAGCGCTGATCGGTCTTGCCGTCACCATGCAGAAGCAAGACCGGAGACTCTGGCTGGTGGGTGTTCGCCCAAAGCTTCGCCGAGTGCTGCATCGATCGTTTCTTGGCGGCCGTTTTCAGTTCTCGACCAACGCGCTCTTTGCAGCGCAAGCGAGCGCAAAGGTTCCAACCAAGGTTGTTTGGGACGCCAAGTAGCGCTGGTTCGCATCCCCGCTTTGCGGTCGGTTCAACTCGCCGGCCTGAGGACCGTCCGGGGGCGGGTTGGCATGGCGGGCGCCTAAGCTTTCCGTTCAGGATGCCACACCTTGGTACTCGACAGGAGCTGCAAGCCTCCATTCAGCGCCGATGTTCCCTTTCAAGGCCAGCGGCATACGTGCGTAAGACCAGGGCAAAAACGATGGGGGAGCGCGCGCGCGCGGGTCCCCGGGGGGACGGAGGCGGCGATGTATCTCCACTGTGCCGTGGCGCGCTGCCGGCGCGCTGCTTTCTGCGGGCCCGCCGAACCAGTGACTGCCCGTGTGCAAGGCTTCGTTGTTGCGCTCAGCGGAGGCGCGCGAAACAGAGTCGCACGACGCAGATCGCGGCATGGCTGCTACTGCGGTCGGTTGTACTCGATCAGGCCGACCTGCCGGCCTTGTCTTCTGCTGCGGCGAAAGTGCAGCTGGCCGACGTAGATAGGCACCTGCTGAAGATGAGAGTGCACTCCGTAGAGAAGCAGGCCCAGCGTATCGCTCGATTTCCAGCGCGCCTTCCAGGCCGAACGTGTGACCAGTACCAGCAATGCGAAGCATAGGAGAGCAAGCGGCCAAAGCGTGCGGAACCCTATGGAGGCAGCGATCGCGGTCGCGAGGCTCAGAAGCAGGAGCAGGGCTCGACGGGCGTTCCCCTGCGCCACGTCCAGCCAGAAGGGATGCTCGGTGGAGCGAAAACGTTCGGAGACTTCGGCAAAAGCATGCCCGGCGCGCACCGCACGCCTCCAGTATTGAGCCCAATGCGTAATCGCGAGATCGTGTCCGGTCATGGGATGATCCACATGGAGGATCTTCAGTCCCAGACCGAGAATGCGCCGGCAAAGCTCCGGCTCTTCGCCGGCAATCAGCCGCTCATCAAAGCCGCCCGTTGCAAGCAGCACGCTGCGTCGAACCAGTGCATCTCCGCCGCAAAACAAGCTCCATCCCGGCTTATAAATCCAGTCGAGATCGAGAACACGGTTGTATATGGATCGTCTAGGGAAGAGCTCCCGGCGGTGGCCCCAAACGACGGCGACCTCCCGCGCCTGGAAGGAAGGCAGCGACGCAGCCACGAAGTGCGGATGGAGAATCGTGTCTCCATCGAGAAACAGGATGAGCTCGCCTGCTGCCATTCGCCAGCCGGCATTGCGCGCCAGGGCAGCCGAAGGCTTTTCCGGCTGAAGCGCGACGACCTTGATCCGGGCACGCTCTGCAAGTGCGAGGCTATGGTCGCTCGAACCCGAGTCGACATAGATCACCTCCAGCTCAAACCCACTCCGCTCCATGGCCGTAATCGAGTCAAAGCATCTGCCGAGACGGTCTCCTTCGTTGCGCCCGATGACGACAACAGAAAGCAGAGGCCTTGGTGCCGGGGTGGCAATCGGGTCCGCGTGCCCGCTCACGCTTGACGCTCCCCGTACGCAGGGGCTGGATACGAGATCTTTCGTGGCAGGATACGTGCCGGGATACCGACAGCTACGGAGTTCGCCGGAACGTCAGAAAGCACAACGGCGTTGGCGCCTATGGAAGTATCGTCGCCGACGGTGATCGCTCCAAGCAGTTTGGCGCCTGCGCCAATATCTACGCGGTTGCCGAGGCGCGGAGAACCCCGTCTTCCCCGGTACCGCAAACCTACGGTCACCCCATTGCGAAGAACGCAATCGTCCCCGAAGACGGCGTCTCCGCTGATCACGATGCCTCCTATGTGTTCGATACACAAACGCCTGCCGATCTGCGCTTCACACGGGAGTTCAGTCCCGAGCCACATAACGGCGAAGAAATGCAGGAGTTTGTACAAGCAGGAAAAAGGAAGACGAGCCGGGCGCCACGGGATCCGATAGCGCCAGCATCCGAAGCGGTAGATAAGCAGCACCCAAAAACCGTGCCTGCTCCATCGGCTTTCGTGCGTTTGCCAATCTTCGCGGACGTTGTTGAACACGGATCCCCTCGGGCCGGCTCGGCCACTGCTTTTCAATGGACAGTGGCCGCCAGCCTGTTCCCAGCTTTAGTTCAGCAACGCGCCAAGAGTGATCAAGGTAAGCAGCGGCGAGATCTTCTGGAGCGAATCAGCCGCGCGGTTGTAGCCGCTTTCCGGTACGTAGATAACATCGCCTGAGTGCAGCGTCAGATGGACGGGACTGGCCTCGAGCAGGGGTTTGAAGGAGACTGTCTCGATGGATCCGGCCCGATCGCCGCCCGCGCCGTGCACGACAAGGATTTTAGGATAGCGGCCGCTCTTGTCCGTCAAGCCGCCTGACTCAGCCAGAATTTCGGGCAAAGTGGAAGCACTATCCAGGCGCACCAGCCCTGGGTGCGAAACACTTCCAAGCACCGAGACATAGGGAGAGGTTCCGGGAATAAAGACGATGTCATCGCGCTTGAGCCGCAGGTTGGCTCTTGGATCGCCGTCCTTCAGAAGCTTGCGCAGTTGTACGGTGAGTACTGCTTCTCCGCTCCGGTATAGGATGCATTGCTCTGGAACGGTCACGGGCGCAAACGAATTGGCCATGCCGTTTGTCGAGTTGGCACTCCCTCCGCTCGTGTTCTGCACCAGGCTGCTCCGCGAGATCACCTCGAGCAACGTGGGCGTGTTGTCAAAGGACATCAGTCCAGGATGCTCAACCGCGCCAAGCACCAGCACGTGATTGGAGGTGTAGTGGTCCACGCGAAGCGAGACGGTGATGTTTTCGTAGAAGGCTCCCAGCTTGGCCTGGATGGCCTTGAGAGCGTCTCCGCGCGTCTTGTTGGCGATCTCGATATCTCCGGCGACCGGCAGGGTAATCCGCCCATCAGGTCCGATGATGTGCTTGCCCGAAAGCTCCGGACGTCCGTTTACCTCGAGCGTGAGTTCGTCCCCGCTGCCTAGTTCATACTCCTGCCCGGCAGCAGGCTCAAAGGACTTCAGCATAGCGTCTGAACTCGCTTCAGACGCGCTGGGAGCAACAGCCCCCTGCGAAAAGGCGATGGCGCTGCACCCAAGCAACGATGACGCCATAGCCAGGAGCAGGTACCGGTTGGATTTCCTACGTCTCATTGTGAAGTCTCCACGTTTCAATCTTCTCTGACATGCTGTCCACTCCTCGTCTCGGCTTCCTGGAAACACTGTTTCGCAAAGCCTGCGAGCAGCAGCGCTTCCTGAGCCGCTTCCCTGCGTACAACAAGGTGTCGCGAGCCGCCGCATAAGGCGGAAGGAACAGCGAAACCTTCCTCCGCCTTCTCCCGGTCACCGCTGCGCGGGGTAGGTCTGCAAAAACCGCTTCGACGCCGTCCGATCCCTGCCCGTACCTTGGCTTAAACCGCGCCAGGCGAACTATGCGCGGCGGTAAGGAAGTCTTGATCTGCGTGTTGCAAGCGAAGGTTCAGCAGGATGGCAGCTACGCCCTGGGAGCTGAGCCTGCGGACAAGAGCGAGAGAGCTGTTGAGCTCCCGCCGGGTCGTAGAACCGGATTCGGCTAGCAACACGGTGACATCGACCAGGCGCGCATCGAACTCAGCCTCGGCCGAGGAAAGAATAGGCTTGGCATCGATAAAGAGCATGTCGAAGCTGCGCGTGATCCGCGTCAGATTGGCAGAAAGCTGCGTCTGATGCTGACCTGAGGCGAGAGCGAGTTCGCTCTCCTTTTGCGCCTCTGCCTCGGAGGGCAAAGCGGGCGGCAACTCGTCTTCTTTCGTTTGCAGCCCGCTCAAGGCAGCCGAGGCCTTGGAGACCATGATCCTGTACCCGATCGAGTTCATCTTTTTCGCCAAAGATTCGACCAGCCCCGTCGTATTCATGCTGGGCGAGGCGGGTGTGAAGACAAAGGTCTTTGCCTTGCCCAAGCGGTGAGCCTGGTCGATGCCGGCTGCAAGTCTCAGCAGAAACTCCTCCATCACGGGGGTTTCCACATCCCCCGGGCTCGGCAACACAGCCATCGGCGCAAAGCGCAGAACGCTATCGACATCCTCTCCCGTGTAGATTCTTGGGTCGAGCCTGTGCATGAGAACCGCCGCCAGGCTGGCGCAGAACAATGCCAAAGGCAAAGCCAGTGCCAGCAAAATCCACTTCTTGCTCGCGTTCGAGCTTTGTGGAACCGTGGCCGCAAGCGACAGGTGAGCCAGGCCGGCGGAACTTTCCTGCAGTTTAAGGCTGTGGATGGCGGCATCCGTCTCGGTAAAGCGTGCCTGAAGCCGGGCGATATCGACATTCACATCCGAAGCTCGCTGAAGCTTAGGCGCCGCGCCGGCGGCAACCGAGCTTTGTTGCGCGAGTTCGGCCTCAAGCCGGCTCAGTACCGCGCCAGTCCTTGCCGACTCCAACTTCCATTTGCCCACGAGCTGCTGCGAGGCTTTTCCCCTGAGGTTTTGTGCGAGGCTGGCGAGCGACTCATCCAGGCGCGAAAGCTCTTCTTGATCCTGCTTGTAGAGCGGATTGGAGTGGGTCATCCCGGCCATCTGCGTGGTCAATGCGCTTCGGCGCTGCGTGATGCTGGTCTTCAATGCGCTCAACCCCGCATCAGAAGAAGCGACTTCATCGGAGACCGCGTCCAGCATCTCGGCGGACTGAGCACCCCGACTTACCGAAGCCAGCTGCGCCTGGGCGACATCGTGGTCCTGGCGTGCTTTGGAAATCTCCTCACGCAGGCCCTCCAGTTGCACATCGTAGGGGTTCCCGGTTGTGGCACTGGAAGTGTCTGCTACGCCCAGGCTTGAACTCAGCCCGGACTGCTCCTGTCGATCCTTGGCCAGCTCGGAAGCGATTCTGCTTCGTTCTGCGACGAGCAGCTGCAATTGTTGGTCGCTTTGCGCCACCTCATCCTGACGGCCGATCGTGAGAAACGAAGAAG
>CAXTPL010000011.1:0-14324 GCA_964246065.1 uncultured Acidobacteriaceae bacterium | reverse complement strand
TCGCTGCCGGGTCCCTGCCTTTCAGGCTGATCTGCACCTCATAGCTGCTGAGGAGGCGCTCCACCTTCAGCGCGGATCGCAAGCGCGCCATGGCGGTTTGCGGCGACTCTCCAGCCTTAGCCCAGGTGCCGGCCGGCAGGCGATGCAGGGCGTCCAATAACACGTCGTCCCGGACAATGGTTTGCAGCTGTTGCTGCATGTACGAGTCATAGCGGGAAGAATCGTATAGTCCCGGGGTTAGATCCGTCAGCGGCTTTGGGGTACCCGGTTGTATATACACCAGGCTTTGCGCCGTGTACTGAGGCGTACGAGAGAACGCAAAAACAACCACCGCGATGGCGACGGCTGAAAATACCCATAGCGCCAGCTGGCGATGCATCTTCAAGCTTCGCCGCAAGTCCATCTTCGTGCCTTGTTCCCGAACTTCGCTCATTGGCACGGACGCACCTGCCGGTCCAGCATGCAATCAACTTCTCGCTTGCTCATGACGCTCCTAGCCAACCCGGTCTGACACATGGAGACAGTTAATGCGCAACATCAGGGTTACGCAATATATCGGCAGTAACCATCTTCCCCATCAGTCCGCTCGCCGCAATCCCCAAAGATCGGCTGCAGTGAACCGCCCGGCTCAACACAAGCGTGATCCCGGCGGCTAAGCCGGACCCACTTTCCCGCACAGAAACGATGCTTTGCGCCGGCCGGTTTAGCCACGCCTCAAGGCTGCCGGTCGGGCGGCCGCACATATGTCAGAAATGCCTTGTTACTCTCCCTTATCTACAACATCCGAGTAAAGTTGATGGGGTTTTTTCCGCTTCGATGCAAAGCGTTTGCACGTTCTGCAATTCGTGCTAGCGTGTCTCTGGAAATGCGGCGTGCCGCAAACGCCTAGCTGAAAAGATCGACCAAAGGCACACAGCGCCTGGATTGAGTGGAGCACGCACTTGGGCGCTTTCGCTCTGACTTCAACACGCACACACACACACACGCGGAAGTCCCGGGGTTTCCTCTCGACTCCGCCTATTCTGCCAATCTGACTCTCAACTGGACCGCAAATTCATTACTTTCGTGCGCATCCCTTGATCCGCAAGTACAAACCATCCGGTACAAACCACTCTGAAAAGGCGAGCTCCGCATGCATTGCTTCGTTTCACCCTGTAAACCCACCGCAAGTTCGACCTCGAAAGCTTTGCTGTTGATCTGTTTGCTTTTGGCAGTCCGGCCAGATCGCCTTTTCGCTCAAGCTGCGGGCAGTGCCGTAAGCGTGCCAAGTGCGGTTTCACCCAAATCGGGCCAAAATGCCCTTTCACTTGCTGCAGGAGCAGGGCTGCTCATTGCGCCGAATGCGTCGCCTGGTACTGCAACCGTGATCGGCATCGACGGCAGCGTAAAGGTGAACGAGGTGCAGCGTCTAGGGATCAACCTGGGCGGACAAACCTACTATGATTCCGGCCAGATCCTCCGCAATCTCGTCTTCCGGAATCCCGGCTTTGAAGGAGAAACCTTCCGCACCCTGATTCGGTGCGCCGCGGTGACGGCGAACAGCTGCACGGATACAAACATCTACGCGCAATGGCCTGCCAGCTTTGTCAAAGGCGCCGCCTTTCAGGTGATCTACGGCAATGCACTTGGAGTCACAGGTACGGTTCTCGACAGCACGGCGGCAAGCTATGCCGCAAAAACAGGCATCACCGTATCGTTCGCCAACACGAGCAAACCTTTGGCCAAAGGAGATGTTGTCGAGGTACAGATGAGTGTTCCGGGGAATGCGCAAGCCGGCTGGTCGACCAATGCCTCTGGAGGAGCCTCATTTGTCACCGACTTCACGGACCTGTCTCCGCACAGCCCCGGCAAGCAGGCTTTGCAGATCAATGCTTCCGGCGCTGGGCAGACCGCGGAGCTAGCCTCCTACTTCGACAGCTATCCAGGCCACTCGTTTGTTCAACTCAACGGCGCCTACCAGGTCGCCTTTCGCGCCAAAGGCATCGGCGGCAACCAGGAGCTGACGGTTACGCTGGAACGTTTCGAAGCCTCCGGGGCCGTGATCCACTTTACGCAAACAGTGCGTTTAAGCTCCACATGGCAGGACTACCTGTTTTCTTTTTCCTGTGCGGAGAACGGGAGCTCCGTAGGCACTGCCGCACTCAAGTTCGATGTAGCCCAGGGGAGTGTTCTGCTGGATGACGTAGCGCTGACGCCAGCGGCGAACACCCAGAATCCTACGGCTTTTCGCGACGAGGTTGTTCAAGCACTGGAGGCGCTCCACCCCGGCACCCTGCGCTATCAAGATGCAAACGGGGCAGGCTTGGGCGGCTCTATTGACAATGCCATTGCCCCGCCGTTTGCGCGGGTACGCACCGGGTTCAGCGAACAAGAAACGGAGCGGGATGACATCACCGTCGGGCTGCACGAATTTCTCACGCTTGCTAAAGCGGTTGGAGCAAACCCCTGGTACAACGTTCCCATCGGTGTTTCGCCGGTGGAGATGCAGAACCTGATCGAGTACCTGGCAGGGGATGCGAGCACCCCCTACGGTGCCAAGCGCGCGGCTCTCGGCCAGACAGCGCCCTGGACTACTGTCTTCCCGAAGATATACCTCGAGTTAGGCAACGAGGCATGGAACGACGGAACGTTCCACGGAGCGACGATCCCTGATCCGGTAGCTTATGGGAATCGAGCCGCAACCATCTTTGCGGCAGCGCGCAACTCGCCTTCCTTTTCCGCCGGGGCTTTCAATTTGATCCTCGGCAGTTGGGCTGCCGTGCCCTTCTGGACCAGCACGGAGATGGCCAACAGCGCGTTTTACGACATGGTCGACGCGGCCCCCTACCTCTTCAATTCATTCAATGACGCCTCTTCAGACGAAGCGATCTTCGGGCCCATGTTTGCGCAGCCCGAGCTTGTTGATAGCGTTTCGACCGGCTCCATGTATCAGCAGGCTGTGGCGGCGCAGGCAACTGGAGTAGCGCATGTCAGGCCGGCCGCGCTCGCCGTGTATGAGGTGCAACTCAGCACGTTGACGGGAACCGCTCCCCAGTCTGCGGTGGACGCCGTGGTTCCCTCGCTCGGTGCGGGGCTCACCGTGATCGAGCACATGCTGCTGATGATGCGAGATCTGGGTATCACTGTCCAGAATGTCTACTCCCTGCCTGAGTACGCCAATCCTTTTACAAACCCTTCCTCCGGCTCGCCCGAAACGGCACCTCTTTTTGGTGCGGTTGTCGACATGGGTGGACAAACAAACCTGCGTCGCCCTCTCTTTCTTGCCGAGCAGCTTGCCAACACCGCCATCCTGCCCTACCTGCTCAACACAACCGTTTCGGGAGCAAACCCTACATGGAATCAGGCTCGAAGCACCAACGATGACATCGAGCTTGCAGGTGCTCACTACATCCAGGCTTTTGCGTTCTCCGACGGCGGCAGCAAGCGCAGTCTCATCCTCTTCAACCTGAGCCGGACGCAGAGTCTACCCGTGAGCGCGACAGGCGCGGGAGCTCCTTACAACGTGCCGCTCTCCATCAGCCTGTTGAACGCACCCAATCTGACCGACACCAATGAGACCACGTCAACGGTCGGGATCAGCACGGTGAACGCCGCCGCTTTGTCGACCGGAGCCGTGGCTTACCTGCCGGCGCATTCCATGGCTGTGATCCAGTGGACTGTCCGGTGAGAAACTATGCGATCGCTTTGCACAAGCCTCGGTTCCTTGCGATGTCCGCTCGAGGTCCGCGGCTAGGTGTACACGCGAGTCAACGGCAGCTCCTGCTCCACCTCATGGCTCAGCATGAGTGGAGCAGGTGCCGCCGCTTTCTTTGAGACGACAATGGCTTGCGTCCAGCCGACCAGAAGGAAGAACAACTGGTAGCTTTGTGCGCCCATATACACAGTGCTCAGCGTAACGGCCCAACCCGCGAAGATACCCAGCAAGGTAAAACAGAACTGACGATCCTGCGGCACAGCGGCCGCGATCCCAAGCCGGAGCAGGCGATAGGCAGCTTCGCAGATGAGCAGCATGTAGGCAACTAGCCCCACCAGACCCTGTACCAGGAAAATGCGAAGGAATTCATTGTCGATGGACTGCTGGTGATTGAGGACGGGGTGAAACGTGCCCCAGCCCCAAAGACCGCCCTTCTCCGCTATCGGCAGGTAATTGACGACCAGGTCCCTTCGATACTGGGCAGTTTCTTTCTCGGTTCCGTACTGTTGTCGCGGGCCCCTCAGGTACTGCTCACCGGCGGTATAGGCGGGAATGGCAACCGCGATCAGCGCAAGGATCAGAATGAATCCTGCCCGCTTGATCCGCGTGGCTCGCCCGACCAATGCCACGGGCAGAGCCAGCAGGACGCCAAGCCATGGCCCCCGGGATTGCGTCATCACCAGCGTGATCGTCAGCAGAAAGAGGAGAAGCAAGCCTGCCTTCTTCGAGGAAGCAAAGCCTTTCCAGGTGCTTGGACTATCGAGCGCGGTCCACTTATGGCGCCAGATAAGCAACAACAAGGCTGTGAGCAGGACAAGCCCATAGATTTCGGCGGTTCCAAAAGGTCCCGCCACGCGGCCAAACCCCCAGCGCACCTGGGTCCACCAGCCCGGCCATTGATTAGGAAAGAGGTGCATGCCGATTCGGGAAAAAAGATTCAGCTTGATAAAAAACTCTGGGATGGCAAGGACGCAGGAAAGGCAAAGGACCATCGTGATCCTTTGTACAGCCTCGAAACGTGCCCCGGCCTGTTCAATGAGCAGCTTGCCGGCCATATACGGAAGCAGCGCCGCGGCGACGACATTAAACATGCGGTACTTTGCCAGGCTGGCTCCTCCAAAACGCAGGTCAGCGACGACACTGGAGAGGATATACAACAGGAGCCATAGATCGCTCCGGCTGAACTTCCAACGTGAGGCCAGCAAGGGGATCAAAGCCAGGCCGAGCGGAAAGAACACTGCCGCACTGAAATCCAGGCCTGGAAAGCCGTCTACTTTCCAGTAGAAGTAGGTGGGCAGAAGCAGCAGAACAGGCAGGCAAACGTTGAGCAGCGCTCGCGTGGTACCCCACCAGAAGATCGCGGCGACGCAAAGCGCGGCCGGAGCAAAGATGAGCCAGTCCATCCGCTAAACTCCACTCGCAGTCTGGTTAGAAAATACATCGCCGAATTGTCGTGGTCCGATCACAAGGCTCTCCCGGATCTTTTGCCGGCTCGGCGCGAGCTGCGCCTGCATGACTGCTAGCCCATTCTAGGGAGCGTGCCAGCCGTGACCGTGCATTTCTGCCACGCGAAGTACACCAAAGATATAGAAATTCCCAGAAGCGGAATCGCGCGTTCCTGTCATCGCTCTCGCCGCTCTCAGCATGGCGCCGCCGCAACGATCCCCGCAGATTACTTTGGATCAGACGCGCGAGGAGGAAAGACTAGGTGCGAGATTGCCTGAGTGGCAGAATGAGGAGCAGCAGGGCGTGTGCACGGACAGGCGGAGGCGCAGAGAAAAGATGAGCTGGTCCTGCAATCTACTGAGGAGCGCCGGCTCCGCCGCGTTTTGGGCAGCAGATGGCGTACTCAAGGCTTCCCGCTTCGCCAGCAGACGCTCAGCACCCATGCTTGTCGTGCTGTGCCTCTTGCTTCCGGCGCTGGCCTGCAGTTCTGCTGTGCTCAACCCTCCCCCCGCAGCGCTTGAAAAGACCGTCTCTGAGATTCGAATCACCGCGACGCCTTTGCGCAAAATCGTAAAGCGTTTCGGCATCAACCTCGCCGGGCAAAGCTTTTACGACTCCGGCCAGATGTTGCGCGACCTTGTCTTCCGCAATCCGGGATTTGAGGGCGAAACATGGCAATCGCTTTTGCGCTGCAAAACTGCTTCCCCCACAACGTGCACGGACGAGAATCCATATACAGTCTGGCCGACAGACTTTTTAAAAGGCGCAACGTTTGAGTTTCTCTCAGGCAATGCAGCCGGGCTCAAAGGATCCATCGAGGGGAGCCTGGCGAGCCGTCCTCCTGAAAAAGGGATCAGCTTTGCTTTTCAGCCTCTTACGCATGCGCCGTCAGCAGGCGACATCGTTGCTGTTCGCTTTTTCCGCCCAGGCGGCGCGGAGCAAGGCTGGTGGACAAACGAGATGCAAGGCGGCGCGAAACTGGAAACGGAGTTCCATGATCTTGCTCCCGACAGCCCGGGCAAGCAGGCGCTCCGCATGCTCGCACTCAGCCCAGGGCAAGATGCACGCATTGATTCCTATTTTGACACCTATCCGGGTCGGTCTTTTCTTCAGCTGAAGGGCAGCTACACGCTTTCGTTCCGTGCCAAGGGCCTCGGCGGCAACAGTGTTCTTCGCGTCGGCGTGGCGCGATACGGAGCCACACAGGAACAGCTCTTTCCCCTACGGAGCATCCCTTTATCCGGCGCCTGGAAGAACTATCGCTATGACTGGACTGCCTCCGAAGATGGAACCGCTCGCGGCCCGGTTGATCTAAGCTTTGCCGTAGCCGGCGGCGCCATCCTGCTCGACGACGTGAGCCTTACCTCTGCCGCTGCGCAGGCGAGCAATCCGACCGTCTTTCGCGATGAGGTGGTTGCAGCGCTGCGCGAGCTTCACCCAGGCCTTATCCGCTACACCGACACAGCCACGGCCCCTGGCAGCACCATCGACAACATGCTCGCTCCGCCGTTCGCCCGGGAGCGGGCCGGCTACAGTACCCAATCTGCAGAGCAGGACCAGGTTCCCCTGGGCCTGGGCGAGTTTCTTGCTCTGTGCAAAACTTTGCAGGCGGAGCCCTGGTACGCCTTGCCCGCAACCACTACGCCGGAAGAGATGAGCAACCTGATGGAGTACCTGGGTGGCACATCGGCGACTCGCTACGGAGCTAGAAGAGCCGCGCTCGGACAGCCTGAACCCTGGACTGACGTCTTCCCTGTTATCCATCTCGAGTATGGAAACGAGCTATGGAATGCGGGGACCTTTTACGGGGCCTCGATCTCCGATCCGGTGCTCTACGGCCGCCGGGCCGCCCAGCTGTTCAACGCGGCGCACCGGTCGCCTTGGTTTCGTACGGATCGCTTCGACCTGGTGCTTGGGAGCTTGGCGGCGAATCCCTGGTGGACAAGCCAGGAGCTTGCGCATAGCGAGGATTACGCGAGTGTGGCGGTGGCGCCTTACCTTTTCGACAAGCTGGACCGCGGCGTCTCGACCGAAGCTATCTTCGAATCCATGTTTGCTGAAGCCGAGCACACCGATCGGGCCTCGGACGGCTTGATGGTGCAACAAGCGGCTGCCGTCCGGGCCTCCGGCCACGCTGCCTCGCTAGGCGTGTACGAAGTCAACCTAGGTACGGACCAGGGCGACGCTCCGCAGACGCTGGTCGATGCCGTGGTTCCATCACTCGGCGGCGGCCTGGCAGTGATGGACCATATGCTGCTCATGCTGCGAGATTTGGGCATCAGGAACCAGGCCACTTTCTCGCTACCGGGCTTTGCCAACAAGTTCCGCAATCCCGCCGGCAAAGCAGAACTTACCCCGCTTTGGGGCATGGTCGTCGATATGGGCGGAGCAACCAATCGACGTCGCCCCTTGTTTCTTGCCGAACAGCTTACAAATCGCGTGATGCTGGCGACGATGCTTGAGGCAAGCGTGGGCGGCCCTGATCCGGTCGTGGCACAGAGCTCCAGCCCGAACCGGATTGGGGCTTCTCCTGCGTTTCACACCTTGCAGCTCTTCGCCTTTGGTCAAGGCACGCGCCGCAGTCTGATCGTCTTCAACCTGGATCAGCACGAGCCGCGGCCCGTGACCTTTTCAGGAGATCGCCCACGCGGCCAGGTGCACATGACGCAGTTGACGGCCCCGCACATCACGGATACGAACGAGCAGGAAGAGGCGGTTCGGATGACGCACAGCGAATTGCAAGACTTTCATGCGAGTCGTGCTTACTCGCTCGCTCCGTTTTCAATGACGGTCTTTGAGTGGACCTCAACGCAAACGGTTCCCGAATGAAGAGATCAACTCAAAAGCAGGTGCGCAAGGAAGCACAATCGAGTTTTCTCTCGCGTGCTTCCGCAGCAAAGCGGCGCGTCAACGCTGCGGGGGAAAGTGCATGGAAGGCATCCGCGGGCGTCGCCAGGTTTAGAAAGGAACCCACATGGAAGCAGCCGTAACAGTGGAGGCTGAAGCTTCCGCTACTCCATGGGAGTTTGCAAAACTTGAAACCAAGGCGGCTCGGGCCTCACTCTGGACCATTCTCGAGTATGGCTCCGGCATGGGCCTGCGCGTTGTGAGTAGCCTGGTTCTCACTCGATTGCTGCTTCCCGCCGTCTTCGGCGAGATGACGCTGCTGACCACACTCATCATCGGACTGACGCTGCTCTCCGACATCGGGCTGGCGCCCAGCGTAGTGCAGTCGCCGCGCGGTGACGAGCCCGCATTTCTGAATACGGCGTGGACAATCCAAGCTATACGCGGCTTCGTTATCTGGCTTTGCGCGGTAGCTATCAGCCGGAGGATGGCTGGTTTTTATCACGATCCGAAGCTCGCCCTCCTGCTTCCCGTGATCGCGCTCACCTCAGTAATTTCGGGCTTCAACAGCACCAATCTCCTCAGCCTTGCGCGGCACATGGGGGTCAAGCGGCTTTTTGCCATCGACGGCAGCATGGCTTTGGTCAATCTTTGCTGCACGGTACTGTGGGCCTATTACTGGCCGTCGATCTGGGCCATTGTAGGAGGCCAGCTGCTTTCGACCTCATACCGGCTGGTCGTCAGCCATGTGAGCCTCTGTGCACCGGGTATCCGCAATCGCTTTGCCTGGGAAAGCACCTCGGCTCGCAGCATCGTGCACTTCGGCAAGTGGGTCATGGTCGGCACAGCCTTTTTCTTTTTCGCATCGCAGGCTGACCGGCTCCTACTTGGCCGGCTTATCTCTCTTTCCCTGCTGGGTATCTACGGGATTGCCTATTCGCTGAGCGACATTCCTCGAGCCGTCATTCTTTCGCTGTCCTCGCGCGTGGCCTACCCCTTCATTGCCAAGATCATCCATCTGCCCAAGGCGGAGTTTCGAGCGCGATTTCTTCGCTACCGATTTTTCGCACTGCTGGCCGGTGCTGCCTTGCTCAGCATCATGTCTGTGTGGGGCTACCTGCTGGTGACCAAGCTATACGATCGCCGCTACGGACAGGCGGCCTGGATGATTCCGATCCTCGCGCTGGGCCTTTGGCATACGCTGCTGTACCAGACCACCGCACCGGTGCTCTTCTCGCTCGGCAAGGCGAAGTACAACGCGGTGGGCAACGCCGCTTACTGCATCGCGGTGCTGCTGGCCATTCCGATCAGCTTCCATCACTTCGGCATGGTCGGTGCAGTGATCGCCGTGGCCGCCGGCGATCTGCCGCTTTACGTCGTCACACAATTTGGCGCCACGCGCGAGGGCATCAGCCCTCTGCGGCAGGATCTGCAAGCAACCGGCATTTTTATTCTTTTTCTTGCAACGTTCTTTCTAATGCGACGGGCACTCTGATCCGCCTCGGGTTTGCCGCAAAAGCAGTTGAGCACCCCGCGCGGCTTACAGAGCGCTCACGCGTTTCTGAATCGCAGCTGCAGGAACACCCGCTACCGTGCTTCCTGCGGCTACGTCGCGGGTCACCACGGCATTTGCCCCTACCGTGGCGCCGTCCCCGATCGTGACCCCGCCAAGAACCGTGGCCCCGCGCCCGATCCAGACCTCTGCGCCTATGACGATCGGCCGGGCTGTATGTCCCGCATTCCGTATCGGCAGACCCGGTACCCGCTGGTGATTCGCGTCCCGGATGCTCGTGTACTCGCCTACCATCGCACCTTTTCCTATGGTGATGCCGGCCATGGCAACCAGGTGTACTCCTCGGGATAACACGACGCCTTCGCCCAGGGTGATTGTTGCTTCGCCTTGCGTTTCCAGATGAAGATCGGGGTAGAGCAGAGCATGCTCCCCAAAGCGGATCGCACCCGTGCCATAAACCCAGGCCCTACCAAGGATCACCACTGTCGACGGAAGCCTGGCTCCATTCAAATGGGCCGCCAGCGCAGCATGCGCCTCTAGCCTGCGGGTCTGTTCGCGAAGCCCCGCCGTGGCCCTGAAGAACGCACGCAGAGGGCTCACAAGCAGTTTTTTCAAGCCGCTCATCGCCCCGTCACCAGGGCCGCGGCGGCGAAAGCCGGCCCCCGCTGGTGTCTGCCCACGCCTGGCGCATCAGGCCGATCAGCACCCTGTGGTGCCGGGCACGCTCCTGCCGCTCTGCTTTCGCGCTGAACCTGTTGCGCGCAACGGCCATGCTGTACATACAAAGCTCGAGCCACTTAGCCAGCCGCGCCTGCCAACCATGATGTTTCCGATAGTAGAGCAGTGTGCTCCGCATTCTCCAAAGAACCACCTGCGCGGCTTTCGAGGCAAAGGCCAGCGTCTTCAACTGGCGCGACGACTCGCCGCCCACATGCACAACCACCACATCGGGCCAGAACCAGACTGCATAGCCCGCCTGCTTGATCCGGAGACATAGATCCACTTCTTCGTAGTAAAGAAAGAAAGCAGGATCGAAGACTCCTACCTTTCCGATCGCCTCGGGACGAAGAATGGAAAAAGCGCCCGGCACCCAATCGACCGGTGCAGGTTGCGTCGCATCTGCCCAGGTTCGATCCAGACTGCCGAAGAGTTTGGATCGAGGGAACCTGGATGCCAGTCCGGTAAGAACCCACAAATCCCGCGGGAGCGAGTGGAACATGCGCGCCGAAGGCTGCGGCGAGCCATCCCGGCCGATCAGTCGGCCCCCGCCGAGGCCACACTCCGGCGTATCATCCATGTGTCGTATCGCCAGCTGGAGTGCACCGGGCTCGAGAAACGCATCCGAGTTCAGCAACACATAGTAGCGTCCGCGAGCCTCGGCTAAAGCCAGGTTGTTCGCCGCGCCAAAGCCGAGATTGACGGAACTTCGGATCAGCCTCACATGAGGGAACTCGGCCTCGACCATCTCCGGGGATCCGTCTGTGGAATGGTTATCCACAAGCAGCACTTCCAGCCGAACTGCTGCTGCGTCCCGCTCAACCGACTGCAGACACTCGCGCAGAATATCGCGCGTGTTGAACGAGATGATGATGATGGAAGCATCGACTTCGCCTGCGTTGCCGTTGATCGACACATCATCCTCCCAAACCTCGACAGGTTTGCTCCGCGCAGCGACATGGCAAAGCATTGCTGACAGTACTTATGGCACACAATGCCATGTGTGCGCTAGTTACCACTGATTAGGCAAGGCTGCATTTCACAACGACGCCGAGCGAGGCGATCATTAGTATGGTGCCAGTACGCAGTGTGTTCGCCGCAGAGCCGACCATAGGTGCCGGCCTGGAGACGAGCAAGCGATGAAGGATGGCCATTGCGCGTCGCCTATCTCATAAGCAAGTACCCTGCCGTGTCCCACACCTTTATCCTTCGGGAGGTAGTGGGTATGCGCGAAAAAGGAATCGCGATTGAGGTTGCTTCCATCAACGCAGGCCCTTCCCCCGTGCACCTTACAGCGCTGGAACAAGCCGAGGCCGCGCAAACGTTCTATATCAAGGCACAGGGTCCCATCGGCGCTTTGAAGGCGCTGGCCTGGTGCGTCTTTGCCCGTCCTGCTGCTGCATGGAGCGGACTGGTTGCGGCGGTGCGAGCGGGCGCGACCAACCCCGCCCGCATGGCGCTCTGGCTCTTTTATCTCCTTGAAGCAGCCATCCTGGTGCGCTGGATGCACAAACGCAACCTTTCGCATGTGCACGTGCACTTTGCCTCCCAGGCTGCAAGCGTTGCCCTGCTGGCTAGCTATTTCGCGCCGATAACTCTATCGATGACAGTGCACGGTCCCGATGAGTTTTACGACGTACCCGGCTCCTTTCTCGCGCAAAAGGTCGCGCGAGCCTCATTCGTGGTTTGCATCAGCCACTTTGCCCAAAGCCAGATGATGAAGGTGTCAAGGCACAGCGAGTGGGCCAAGTTTGAAGTAGCACGCCTGGGAGTGGATACAAGCCGGTTCCAGGCACGTTCGGCTGCGAGGCAAGCGGGCGTTTTTGAGATTGTGTGTGTCGGCCGGCTTGTGGAGACCAAAGGACAGCACATCCTCATCAGCGCGGTACACCGGCTTCTCGAGACGGGTCGCCGGGTCCACTTGACTCTGGTCGGCGACGGACCCGATCGTGCTTCGCTGCAGGAGCGGGTGAAGGGGGCCAAGCTCGACGACAGCATCTCCTTCGCCGGTTCCGTAAACCAGGACCATATTCAGAGCTATTACCGGGCAGCTGACATCTTTGCCCTGGCCAGCTTTGCCGAAGGCATTCCGGTGGTCTTAATGGAGGCCATGGCCATGGAACTTCCCTGCGTTGCGACGCACATCAACGGCATCCCGGAGCTGATCCGAGACGGCGTCGATGGTCTGCTGGTTGCTCCTTCCGATGTTGATGGACTCGTCTCTGCCCTTGGCCGCCTCCTTGATGACGAAGCCCTTCGCGGGGAGCTCGGTACCGGGGGACGCATGCGCATCCAGCAAGCCTACGAGGCCGCGCCGAGCAGCCAGCGGCTCAGTGAAATCTTCCTCAGCCGGCTCGGCCAAAAACAGGAACAGGTAGCAACATGACCCGGCATGTTCTTACGCTGCTCTGGATGATGCTGGGTGGCGCGGCGGCCTGCATCACAGTGCCTGGCTCCGCGGAACTCCTGCTGGTGAGCGTCCCAGCGCTCTTCCCCGTGAAGCGAAAACCATCGCGAACGCCTCCTGGCCCATGGCGATCGGCGGTAGTCGTCCCCGCGCACAATGAGCAGGTTACGATTACAACTTGCGTCCAAAGCCTTTTGGCAGCGCACTCTCTGCCGGAAGCCCCGGTCGACATCTTTGTTGTGGCCGATAATTGCACAGATGACACGGCTCAGCTGGGCAGGGCAGCGGGCGCATGCGTGCTGGAGCGAAACAACCTCACGGACCGCGGGAAAGGGTTTGCGCTGCAGCATGCCTTCACCTACCTGCTGCCGCTCGGCTACCACTCTATCCTGGTCGTCGATGCCGACAGCATCGTGGCGCCGAACTTTCTTGCCGCGACTGTCACCAGTCTCCGGGGCGGAGCCGATGCCGTCCAGGCGCGATACCTGGTGAGAAATGCGACAGAAACACTGCGCAGTCGCCTGATGCGCGTCGCCTTGCTGGCCTTCAACCTGGTGCGACCCCTTGGCCGATCTCACCTCGGTCTTTCCTGCGGTATCTTTGGCAACGGCTTCGGACTTCGACGCGAAACCATCCTTGCGGTTCCCTACCTTGCCACGTCTCTTGTGGAAGATCTGGAGTACCATCTCGCGCTGGTCCGCTCAGGGCGTCGGGTAGAGTTCCTCAACCACACTGCTGTGTATGCCGAGATGCCGGTAAAGGCGCATGACATAAAAACGCAGCGTGCACGCTGGGAAGGAGGGCGCCTCCGTACCTTTGCGGCAAGCGCTCCTTCGCTGTGCCGCGACATAGCGACCGGCAAAATGCGCTGCGTAGAACCTTTGCTCGACCTGCTCCTGCTTCCACTTGCTTTTCACATGGTGCTTCTGGCACTTGCACTCGCAACGCCTGCTCCGGCTGTGCGCGCGATCGGGCTCGCCGGCATTTGTATCGTGTTGCTGCACCTCGTCGCCGCACTCGTAACAGGAGAAGGCCGTCGCAGCGACATTGCCGTTCTCGCCGCCGCGCCTTTCTATGTTTTGTGGAAGCTTCTGCTGCTCCCGACTCTGATTCGCAGCGCGAGGCCTGGGCAGCACTGGGTCCGTACCGGCCGCAATGAGGAACCTCAACTCCACGAGCCAGCGACGCACCATCCTGACTGACCCGCCAAATCAGGGGCTAGTCGAGTGGAGCATCGGGTGACGGGCGCCAAGGAAACAAGCTCCGGGTGACGAGCGCCAAGGGAGCGGGCTCCGTGTGGCAGGCATCGCTGCGCGGCCTTTCTCCCCGCGGCTGCGAAGCCGGCTATGTAGTTTCCGCTGAGCCTATGTCGCAGAGAAGAACCGCTGCTCAGACGCTCCACATATCTACGCCTCGCCGACTCCCGCTTTAGTAACCGCGCACCCTCTATATGCTTGTTTTCTCCAAGGGGACTGCTAGCATTTTCTTGCACATGAATTACCTCCTGGTAACGCTCATTCCTTTTCGTCGATCGAGCGATGGCGCCGCGATCGTCGATGGACTGTGGGCAGAAGACTTGCGCGGGCTCAGGAGCGAAGTGGGCGCTTTGACAGTGGCCGCACCGGAGACAAAACAAAAGGGGACAACGAAAGCTTGGTGGGGCACAGGGGAGAACGCACTGGGCGACGGAGACGGGATCC
>CAXTPL010000010.1:0-34707 GCA_964246065.1 uncultured Acidobacteriaceae bacterium | reverse complement strand
TCGCGGCCGGAGCGCATGTTGGTGCGTGTTCCCGATGAGGCAGAGTCGGGCGCCTTGCGCGTGTTGCAGAATGGCACGCAAAGCAACAGCGTCGCAGTGGATGTAGCGACGCTGATGGCCACCGGCATCCACCAGGTGTCCAATCCGGCGGTGGGCCGGGACGGGAGCATCTACGCCACCTTCAGCGGGCCGCGCGGGCAGGAGACGCCGGTCTCGGTTCTGCGCATCGCCGCCGACGGCGAGGCAAAGCCGTTTGTCACCGGGATCGTCAATGCGACCGGGCTGGCGGTGGCGCCGGATGGCTACCTCTTCGTGTCTTCGCGCAACGATGGAACAATCTACCGCGTCTCGCCCGCGGGTGCGGTGTCGACCTTCTCAGAAGGGATGGGCGTAGCCACCGGCATTGCCTTTGACGGAACCGGCAACCTGTATGTCGGCGACCGGAGCGGCACGATCTTCAAGATCTCCGACGACCGGCAGATCTTCGTCTTTGCGACGCTTGAGCCCTCGGTTGCTGCCTACCACCTGGCCTTTGGGCAGGATGGGACGCTGTATGTGGCCGGGCCGACGACCTCAAGCAATGACACCCTGTATGCGATTCGGCAGGATGGGACGCCGGTGGCGCATTATCGCGGCCTGGGCCGGCCGCAGGGGTTGGCGCTCGATGTAGCAGGGAACGTGTATGTGGCGGCGTCGCTCGCCGGACGTCGCGGGATCGTGCAGATCGGGCAGGATGGGACGGCGGTGCTGGTGGCCTCAGGCTCGGGCATTGTGGGGCTGGCGTTTGTGCCTGGTGGAGATGCGGTGATCGCGACCAACCAAGCATTGTTTGGGCTTCCGCTCGGGGTCGAAGGGCTGCAATTTTTTTTATTTTGGATGTGGCGCGACGGGTTTCACCCCCCACCATGGGGCCGCCGGCCGCGCAGGCGGTCCGGCACGTTTGCTGTAGAAGAGCAATCGCCGATCCTTCGCTGCGCTCAGGACGACATCGTTTGAATGAGCCACATAACAACGGCAAGACCGCCTGCGCGGCCGGCGCCCACTTCGTGGGGGGTGTGTCGCCTTCGGCCAAGGGAGCAAAGACCAGTCCATGAATTGTGAAATTATCGCCGTAGGCTCGGAGCTGCTCACGCCGTTTCGCCAGGACACCAACTCGCTCTACCTCACCGAGAAACTGAATGCCCTGGGGGTGCGGGTCGACTTCAAGACGATCGTCGGCGATCGCAAGCAGCATCTCGTCTCGGCAGTACGCACAGCCATCGGCCGGGTCGACATCGTCATGGTGATGGGCGGCCTGGGGCCCACCGAGGATGACCTGACGCGCGAGGCTGTGGCGGAGGCGCTGGGTATTCGGCTGCGGCGCAACCAGGAGATCGTCGCTGCCCTTTACGCCCGGTTTGCAGCGCGCCGCATCCAGATCACCGACAACAACACCAAGCAGGCCGACATCCTTGAGGGCGCGCTGGCGATGAGCAACCCGAACGGAACCGCGCCCGGGCAGTGGCTGGACACGGTGTGGCCAGCGCAGCAGCCGGGCGCCGCGGCACACCGCAAGCTGCTGGTGCTGCTGCCCGGTCCGCCCAGCGAGCTCAAGCCGATGTTTGACCAGGAGGCGACGCCCAGGCTGCGCGCGGTGCTGCCGGTCCGCCATATCGCCACCCGAACGCTGAAGGCTGCGATGATCGGCGAGTCAGCGGCCGATGCACGCATTGCGCCCATCTACACCCAGTACACCGATGTAGAGACGACGATCCTGGCGCATGTCGGCGACATCCAGCTCTCGCTTTCGTGCGCGAAGCCGACGCTTGAGCATGCGCAGCATCGGGTGGACCAACTGGCGAGCGCCATTGAAGAAGAGTTGGAGGAGGCGATCTACTCTTCGCAAGGAGAAAGCCTGGAGAGGATTGTGCTGTATCAGCTGGAGCTGCGCGGTGCGACGCTCTCAACGGCGGAAAGCTGCACGGGCGGCCTGGTAGCGCAGCGGCTGACCTCGATCAGCGGGAGTTCGCGGTCGTTTGTCGGCGGGGCCGTTGTATATGCGAATGAGCTCAAGACGGAGTTTGCCGGGGTGGCTCCCGAGTTGATCGAGAAACACGGTGCGGTGAGCCGCGAAGTAGCCGAGGCGATGGCGCAGGGGATTCGTGCACGCACGGGCAGCAGCTATGGGCTTGCGATCACGGGCATTGCCGGGCCGGGCGGCGGCACAGACGAAAAACCGGTAGGGCTGGTGTACCTGGCGCTGGCTGACGAAGCTGGAACGCAGGTGCTTGAGGGGCGCTACAGTGGAGACCGCGAGCGGGTGCGACAGTACTCCGCCCAGCAGGGGCTCGACCTGCTTCGGCGGGCGCTGCTTCGCACAAGCTAAGAAAAAGTCCAGTTGCTGCAACGAAGAAGAGGGCGCATGCACCCGCCGCAAGCGTATGCATGGCGAAGCAAAGGCGGCTCGTCTTCCGCGGAGTTACGGAACCGGTTTGTGGATGCTGGGGACGTAGAAGAAACAGCGGTCAGTGCGTACGGGTCGTATTCCACCAACGGCGAGCTTAGCTTCAAACAGTCTTGCCAATTTGGCCTACTCCGCGATAGAGTCTGGACGGCGTGGACCTTGTCGGCGAACAGTTCCGTGTCGGTTGGTTTGTATATTTCGGCGTAGGTGTTGAAGACTCAATAACCGGCACACGCACCAACCCGAGCCGGCAGGCAAACCGCACTCCGCGGGCGCCTGCCGGCTTTTGTTTTTACGCCGGCTGCTACACTCGTAGGCGCTATGAGCGTCTCCTTGTTTTTGCTGATTGCGGCGGGTGCTTACCTGCTCGGCTCCGTGCCGTTCGGGTACCTGCTGGTGCGGGTGTTCCGGTCAGAGGATATTCGCAAGTCAGGGAGTGGGAATATCGGGGCAACCAATGTGGTGCGTTCGGGGGCCAAGGGGCTGGGCGTGGCCACGCTGCTGCTCGACATGTTGAAAGGTTTTCTGGCGGTGGGGTTTGCGCGCGAGGTTGTGAGCGCGTGGGCAGGCAGGGCGCCGGGCGCGAGTGGGAGCCTGGCGGGGCCGCTGGACATTGCGGCAGCGGTCGCGGCAGTCGCAGCGGTGCTGGGCCACGTGTTCCCCATATGGCTGCGCTTTAAAGGTGGCAAGGGCGTGGCGACTGCCTTTGGGGTGCTGCTGCAGCTGGTGCCGCTGGCGGCGCTTGCCGGTGTGCTTGTGTTTCTGGCGGTTGTGTTTGCGAGCCGGTATGTTTCCCTGGCGTCGATCGCAAGTGCTGCGGCGATCCCGGCGGTGGCCCTGCTGCTGCCCTTTGCGATGCACGGCCTGCATGGTGGGCCTGCGCAGGCACAGCCCGGCCGTGTGCTGGGCGGCCTGTGGGAGCGGCCCTGGCTGCTGGGCGCCGTGCTCTTGATCCCAACTCTGGTGATCGCCAAGCACCATGCGAACCTCCGGAGGCTGCTCAATGGGACCGAGTACCGGTTCGGCCGCAGTGTTAAGGCTTCAAAAGCAGTTCGGCCCGTATGAGCCGCATCGCCGTACTCGGCGCCGGAGCCTGGGGCACGGCGCTGGCCCTGGCTTTTGCACGGCGCAGCGACCATGCAGTCACGCTTTGGGCGCACGCGCCCGCTCATCGGGCCGCGCTTTCCGCAGATTGTGAAAACCGCAGGTACTTGCCGGGTATGCTTCTGCCGGCTTCGCTGGTCGTCGCAGGCGATCTGGCCGAGGCCCTGGCAGCGGCGGAGATCGTGGTCAGCGTGGTACCGTCCGAGCATACGCGCGCGCACTTTTCCGCCGTAGCGCCGCTGCTGCGCGCGGGGCAGACCATCGTCAGCGCGACCAAGGGTCTCGAGGATAGAAGCTATCTCCGGATGACCGAGGTTATCCACGCAGCAATTGCGAAGCGAGGACTCCGGCTGCCGGTCGGGGTGCTGAGTGGGCCCTCCTTCGCACAGGAGGTGGCAGCCGGGCTGCCGACCGCGGTGACTGTGGCTTTTGCGGTGGAGAACGATGCGGCGCGGGTGCAGGGCTTGCTCACCGCGCCCGGGTTGCGGCTCTACCGCAATACCGATGTGGTGGGTGTGGAGCTGGGCGGCGCGCTTAAAAACGTCATGGCGCTTGCCGCCGGGGCCGTGGCCGGCTCAGGCTTAGGTTCGAATGCTACAGCGGCGCTGATCACCCGCGGCATCGCCGAGATGACCCGCCTGGCGCTGGCCTGCGGTGGCCGGCGGGAAACGCTCGCCGGGCTAGCAGGTGTGGGAGACCTGGTGCTGACCTGTACCGGGGCGCTCTCCCGCAACCGGCTGGTCGGCTTTGAGCTGGGCCGCGGGCGTGCCCTTGAAGAAGTGCTGGCCGGCTTGAGCGGCAAGGTCGCTGAGGGAGTCAAAACCACCGGTGCCGCTCTGCGCCTGGCCGAGGCCCACGGCGTGGAGATGCCCATAGCGGCGCAGGTGGCTGCCGTGCTGGCGGGCGAACGGTCTCCCGTTGAAGCGATGCGCGAGCTGATGGGGCGGGCGGCTGTGGAGGAATAGCAGGGCGCGCGGGCCTATCGACGCGCGGCCCGGCCCCGTCAACGGGCGACGGCGCGCAGCCGGCGTCGCTTAAGAGCCGGCAGGTAGGTGCGTACTTTATCGAGCGCCGCATCGACCGTCACGCCATACCGTGCGCGGAGGGATTCGACCTTGCCATGCTCGATAAATCCATCCGGCCAGCCGATCCGGACCACCGGGACCTGGATCTGAAGCTGTTCAAGGGCTTCAAGGATGGCGCTCCCAAAGCCCCCCGCGAGGACGTGATCCTCAAAGGTGACGATGGCCCCGACCTCCCGAGCGTACTGCTCCAGCGTTTTGAGGTCGAGCGGCTTCACGAAGCGAGGGTTGATGACCGCGGCCGAGATGCCCTCGTCGGCGAGGCGAGCCGCGAGTTCGGTAGCCAGCGGCAACAGGGCGCCCAGGCCGAAGATGGCAACGTCTTTGCCGTCGGCGATGACCTTGGCCGTGCCCAGGGGGATCACCTGCGGCTCGGGCTTGAGCGCGACACCGGGACCGACGCCGCGTGGGTAGCGGATGGCGCTCGGACCAGGGTGGAGCTTGGCGGTCAGCAGCATGTCGGCCAGTTCGTCTTCATCGGCCGGCACCATGTGGATGATGTTCGGGATGGGTCGCAGGTAGCTGATGTCAAACAGCCCGTGGTGGGTGGCGCCGTCGTCGCCGCTCAGCGAGCCGCGATCCATGCAGAAGACGACGGGCAGGTTCTGCAGGCAGACGTCATGCACGATTGGGTCAAAGGCCCGCTGCAGAAAGGTGGAGTAGATTGCGCAAAAGGGCTTAAAGCCTTGCGTAGCCAGGCCGGCCGCAAAGATGACGGCATGTTCTTCCGCGATGCCGACGTCGAAATAGCGTGAAGGGTGATGCGGACGGAACAAGTCGAGCGCTGTCCCATTCGGCATGGCCGCGGTAATGGCAACCACCTTGTCGTCGGTGTTCGCGAGCTTGACGAGGGTGTTGGCAAAGACCTCGGAGTAGGTCGTCTGGCCGGCCGGGTGTGTGTGTCCGGTCTCCGGATCGTAGGGGCCCAGGCCGTGGAACTTCTTTTGGCCTTCAAGCGCAGGCTGAAAGCCGCGGCCCTTTTGCGTGATGACGTGCAGCAGCACGGGCCGGTCCTGCTGCTTGAGGAACTCGAAGGTTTCAATGAGCAGCGGGATGTTATGCCCGTCGAGCGGCCCGTAGTAGACCAGGCCGAACTCCTCGAAAAACATCGACGGCCAGAGCATACCCTTGGCGGCTTCTTCAGCCCGGCGGACGGCCTTGATGGCGGTCTTGCCGCCGAGCTTTTCAACCAGGCGCTGCGCACTGTCGTGGAGCGAGTTGATGTTCTTGTTGGTGACGATCTTGTGCAGGTACTTGGCGATGGAGCCGACATTGCGATCGATCGACCATTCGTTGTCGTTGAGCACCACGATCAGCCGCTTGGTCTGGCCGTCGATATTGTTCAGCGCCTCAAACGAGATGCCGTTGGTAAATGCCGCATCGCCGGCCAGGGCCACGATATGCTCGGTGCCGCCGACCATGTCGCGCGCCACCGCCATGCCCAAAGCGGCAGAAAGGGCGGTGCCTGCGTGACCCGCGCCGTAGGCGTCATGCTCGCTTTCTGTGCGGAGCATGAAGCCGTTCAGTCCGTTCTCTTGCCGAATGGTGTGGAAGCGGTCTTCGCGCCCGGTGAGCAGCTTGTGGATATAAGCCTGGTGCGAGACGTCGAAGACAAACTTATCGGTGGGGGTTGAGAAGACATAGTGCATGGCGAGCGTGAGCTCGACCACTCCCAGGTTGGGGCCGAGATGGCCGCCCGTCTTGGCCAGGGAGGCAATGAGGCGCTCGCGAATCTCCTGCGCCAAGGCTTCGAGCTCGGGTACCGTGAGCTTCTTGATGTCGGCGGGCGACTCGATGGTGCCCAACAGCTTATCCATGCAGTAAACCGCGCGCCCTTGGGCAGGCGCGTAGGCCTTGTCTTGCTCGACGCGCCGGGTACGCGGGCTTGCAGGGAGTCGATCCGGCGAGCGGTCCAGCACGGCGAGCAGCGGTCTATCCTTGACTGCCAAGTATAGCAGTGTGAGCGGCTGCCGGTCGTCTCGGCCGGCGCACAGGATCAAAGTTTTAAGACTTCCGACGCGTTTCGAGGTTCGTTTCGGGAACGCGAGCTTGCCCGGCCGGGCACGCGGGGAGCTCCAGGCCAAAGACGCCCTCCCAGCGGGCGATCACGGCAGCGGCAAGGCAGTTGCCGGCGACGTTGATCACCGTGCGGCCCATGTCCATCAGGGCGTCGATGCCGAGGATGAGAAAGATCGGCTCTTCCGGCAGGTGAAAGGTCGACGAGGTGGCGAGCAGGACCACAAGCACCGCGCGGGGAACACCGGCCACGCCCTTGCTGGTGAGCATCAGGGTGAGCAGCATCAGGATCTGCTCGCGGAAACCCATGTGCATGCCCGCGGCCTGGGCGACAAAGATCGAGGCAAGCGCCAGGTAAAGCGCAGAGCCGGCCAGGTTGAAGCTGTAGCCCGCCGGGATGACAAAGCCGACGATCGAGCGCGGAATGCCAAAGGCTTCCATGGCTTCCATTGCGCGGGGCAGCGCCGCCTCAGAGGTGCTGGTGGCAAAGGCGATGGTCGCAGGTTCAGCTACGGCGCGGAGGAAGCCGCGCACGGGCACGCGGGCCAGGAGCGCGGCCGGCAGCATGGCGAGAAGGACAAAGGCAAGCAGCGCAACGTACAGGGTGAGCAGCAGGCGCCCGAGGTTGGCCATGACCCCGAAGCCCGAGTGAGCGACCGTATAGGCCAGCGCCGCGCCCACGCCGACGGGCGCGTAGTACATGACGAGGTTGGTGAAGGCAAACATGGTCTCGGTGAGCGACTCGACCAGCCGGAGCATGGGGCCGCGACGCTCTTCTGCGACGCGCCCGA
This sequence comes from uncultured Acidobacteriaceae bacterium, assembly GCA_964246065.1. GTDB lineage: Bacteria > Acidobacteriota > Terriglobia > Terriglobales > Acidobacteriaceae > EB88. The sequence continues at coordinate 27,271 of CAXTPL010000010.1, read as the reverse complement.
GCGCCAGGCCGAAGAGCAGGGCAAAGATGGCCACCTCGAGGATCTGGTCGTCGGCAACGGCGCGAGCCAGGTTGTCAGGAAAGACGCGGAGCAGGAACTGCTGCCAGCCGAGCGCAGGCGCGGACTGCGCGCCGACGATCGGCTGCGCAACGCCGACGGTCGTGGGGGCGATATGGACGCCGACGCCTGCTTTGGAAAGGTTGATGGCTACCAGGCCGATGGCAAGGGCCGCCGTCGTGAGAATCTCAAAGTAGACCAGCGCCTTGAAGCCGATGCGCCCGACGCTTGCCGCTTTGCCGTGGCCGGCTACGCCGGTCACCAGGGTGCCAAAGATCAGTGGGGCGACAATGCACTTGATCAGGCGTAGAAAAATGTCAGAAGAGACCCGCGAAGCCAGCGCGGCAGCCGGAAGATCAAGGCCATACTCAATCCCGGCAAGCATGGAGAAGAAGATCCATGGGGTGAGCGAGCGTTTGCGGCAAGGATATACGGCAAGCAGGGCCAGGCCGACCAGGCGCAGCGAGAGCGCGGCCCTGCTCGGGCTCGGCATGGCTGCATGGCGACCCAGCCACAGGCCAAGCGCCCAGCAGAGAACCCCGACCCACGGTAATGCCGCTTTACCTGCGCGCTGGCCCACGCTGCTAGCATAGAGCGTCATGAGGAGGATCGCGCCGGCCATGATGCTGCGTTCTGTGGTGCTGATGCTGCTGAGTGTAGGGGCGGCGGCGTCTGCGCGCGCCCAGGCGGGGCTGGATCCGTTTACGCCCCAGAGCGCGAGCCCCAGCCAGCTGAACACGCCGGGAATGACCACCGGAACCGCCTTCTTGTTTGATCTGGAGGCGAAGTTTTCCCGCGCAACCGCGCAGGGCGGAGGTGCGGCGTTTGCCTCCTGGTTTGCCGAGGATGCCGTAACGCTCAGCAATGGCAAGGCGCCCGTCACCGGCCACGCCGCCATTGCCGCGCAGGCGACCTGGTCGCCCAAGGCCTACCAGCTCACCTGGACACCCACCGCGGGCCTGCTGGCCGGCGAGATGGGCTATACCTGGGGCCACTATGACGGTACCGCGATTACCCCGGATGGCCAGCGCTCCACCACCTCCGGCCGCTACATGACCATCTGGAAACGGCAGGCGAACGGCGAGTGGAAGGTGGAGCTCGACGCAAGCAACGACGAACCTGCCGGCGCCGGCGAATGTTGCAAGCTGCCGTAAAGCCGAAGACGCTCTTGCGCGGCCGAAGACCCCTTGCGCGGCCACTTCGTGGCGTGTACGCCGCGCCTTCGGCGCATAGGAACAAGAGCTTCCCCAGAAGTAAAGGAGGCTCTTGTTCCTGGACCTGAAGGGTCAGTGGCCGCACCGCAGGTGCCGCCTCCCGCGCAAGAGGTCTTCGGCTTGACGCCTACTGGTTGGCGCCGCCGTTGATGTCGAGTTCCTGACCATTGATCCAGTAGGAGTCGTCGGAAGCGTAGAAGACAGCGACCCGCGCAATGTCTTCCGGCTGGCCGATGCGCCCGAGCGGCGTGGTCGCTTCCAGATGCTTGTGGAAGTCCGAGCCGAAGAAGCCGGCGCTGTGGATGCCCTCGGTTTCGACCAGGCCGGGATTGATCGAGTTCACGCGAATCTTTTTTTGGCCGAGCTCCTGGGCGAGCGAGCGTGTGACTGCGTCGAGCGCCGCCTTGGTAGCGCTGTACACCGATCCGCCGGGGATAGCCGCGCGCGAGACCACTGAGCTCACGTTGATGATCGAGCCGCCATGGCCCTCCATCAGCTTGACTGCCTCTTGTGTCGCTAGCAGAACGCCGAGTACGTTCAGGTCGAACTGGCGGTGGAAGTGCTCGGGGGTGATCTGCGCAAGAGGCAACATCTCATACACGCCGGCGTTGTTGACGAGCACGTCGAGCTTGCCGAAGGCGGCTTTTGTTTCCGCGAAAAGCCGGGTCACGTCTGCCGGCTTGGAGACGTCGCCCTGCACGGCAATGGCGTTGCCGCCCTTGTTTTTTATCTTCTCGACGACCGTGTCTGCGCCTGCCTTGCTGCTGGCGTAGTTGACGACGACCGATGCGCCTTCGGCGCCCAGGTGCTCTGCGATGGAGGCGCCGATGCCCTTGGAGGCGCCGGTAACGACTGCGACTTTGCCTGTAAGCTTTGCCATATCTGAACTCCAGTAGAACGACATTTCGATAACCGTCTAATGGATGGGCGATCGCGCGAAAGGATGCAGCGTTTTATAAGCGTCCAACCAGCGCGAGGCTGGCGAGGTAGTGCTCCCAAGTCGCGCGGCAGAAGCGCACATCGACAAATTTGCCGCGCTTGGTGGTTTGGACCAGGCCCGCGGCTTCGAGCTCCTTGAGGTGGTGCGAGAGCGTTGCAGGAGCAATGGGAAAGCACTCGCGGAGTGCCGAGCAGGGGCTGCACTCCTCTGTGGCGACATGCCTGAAGATCTCGTAGCGTCGCGGGTCAGCAAGCGCGCGGGAGATGGCGTAGACCCTTTTGGCAGCCATTGCTCGTCGCGTTCCCTGCGCCATGGTCTGATGGTATAGCCAACGGGGATCGCTGGCGGCTAGGAGAACTCGTTCCAAAGCCAGGCAAGGTCGAGGTAAGCCTCGGTACCGGCAGCCTGGAGGCGGACGCCGTCGAAGGGCTGCCAGGTCTGGCCATCCGATAGCGCTATGGTCCTTTCGGCTGGGTCGACGAGCCAAATGTTTGGTGTGCCCATGGTGCGCAGGTCGCGGGCGCGCTGGCGGAGATCGGTATAGGCGTCGGAAGGGGAAAGGACTTCAATGGCGATGAGCGGGGCTGTCACGAGTGCCTCATAAGGAACGGAGGCGTCCCACGGGACGATGACCAGGTCCGGCAGCCGGACCTGGTCGCCTGCAACTCTCGTTCTTGTCGCGACAGCTACCTTGATCTGCCACTCGCGAGAGTGAGCCTGAAACCACGATCCGAGAATAACCTGCGTGTTGCCGTGCGGAAAGCCGCCCAGGGCCTTCTCCTTTAGCTCCCCGTCGAGGTATTCGCAGTCCGGGTTGTAGCTGGTTCTGAGGTATTGCTCAATCGAGAGAACGGCGATCGTAGCCATATCGGTCGCTCCGTAGATCGGTTCCGCAGAGCCTAAGTTGCCCCCGGGATAGACTCCCACCAAGTGGGCGCCTCCTGCGCAGCATAACTTAGCCTTTACTCATCCTCGGCGCGCAGTTTCGCAAGGACGGCAAGATCTTCAAGCGTGCTGGTGTCGCCCTGGATCTCCCCTCCGGCGGCCAGCTCCCGCAGGAGCCGGCGCATGATCTTGCCGGAGCGCGTCTTTGGCAGCTGGTCGGTGAAGCGTATCTCATCTGGGCGGGCAAGCGCGCCGATCTCCTTCGCGACCCAGGCGCGGAGCTCTTCCTTCAACGCCGACGAGGGCTGCGAACCGCTCTCCAGGGTGACAAACGCGGCGATCCCCTGGCCTTTCATCTCGTGCGGCATGCCGACGACAGCTGCCTCAGCGACCGAGGTGTGTGCCACGAGTGCGGACTCAAGCTCCGCGGTGCCGAGACGATGGCCGCTGACGTTGATCACGTCGTCGACGCGACCCATGAGCCAGTAGTAGCCGTCTGCGTCCACGCGTGCGCCGTCGCCCGAGAAGTAGCTGCCAGGGATCTCGGCCCAGTAGGTTTTCCGGTAGCGCTCGTCGTCGCCGTAGATGGTTCGTGCCATGCCGGGCCAGGGTTTGCGGATGACGAGCAGTCCGCCTTGTCCTGTGGGTACCGGCTCGCCTTCTTTTGTAACAATCTCGGGCACAATCCCAAAAAAAGGCCGTGTCGCCGACCCCGGCTTGGTGGGCACAGCGCCGGGGATCGGCGTGATCATGTGGGCGCCGGTCTCGGTCTGCCACCAGGTGTCGGCGATGGGGCAGCGGCCGCCTCCGATCACGTCGCGGTACCACATCCAGGCCTCGGGATTGATCGGCTCGCCGACTGTGCCGAGCATGCGGAGCGAGGTGAGCGAGTGCGCGCGGGGGTAGTGATCGCCCCACTTGATAAACGCACGGATGGCGGTCGGGGCGGTGTAGAAGATGGTGACCTTGTGGTCGTCAATGAGCTGCCAAAAGCGGTCGGGCGCGGGATGGTTGGGTGCGCCTTCATACATCAGCGTCGTGACGCCGTTCTGGAGGATACCGTAGACCACATAGGAGTGGCCGGTGACCCAGCCCACGTCCGCCGTGCACCAGTAGATGTCGTCGTCGTGGAGGTCGAAGACGTACTTTGAAGTGAGATAGGTTTGGACCGCGTAGCCGCCGTTTGTGTGCACCAGGCCCTTGGGCTTGCCGGTGGTGCCCGAGGTGTAAAGGATGTAAAGAGGGTCCTCGGAGTCGAGGGGAGCGGCAGGGCAGATGGGGTCGGCGGCGTCCAGGCGCTCCTGCCACCAGTGATCGCGGCCTGCGAGCATGGTGACCGGGGAGCCGGTGCGCCGGTAGACGAGCACGTGGCGAACCGACGGGCAGCGGGTGAGTGCTTCATCGACCGCTGCTTTGAGCTTGACTTCGCTTCCGCGGCGATACGATCCGTCCTGGGTGAGGACCGCGACGCAGGCGGAGTCGTTGACGCGGTCGGCGATCGCGCTCGACGCAAAGCCGCCGAAGATCACCGAGTGGACCACGCCGATGCGGGCGCAGGCGAGCAGCGCAATGGCAAGCTCCGGCGTCATGCCCATGTAGATGGCCACGCGGTCTCCTTTGCGGAGACCCATGGCGATCAGGACGTTGGCCAGGCGCCCGACCTGGTCGAGGAGCGCGGCAAAGGTCAGGGTGCGGACCTCGCCCGGCTCGCCTTCCCACACGATAGCCGGCTTCGCGCCGCGGCCGGCGAGCACGTGCCGGTCCAGGCAGTTGTAGCTCATGTTGATCTGGCCGCCTGTAAACCAGCGGGCATGTGGGGGCTGCCAGTCGAGGACTGCATCCCAGGGTTTGAACCAGTGGAGCTCGGCGGCAGCCTTGGCCCAGAAGGACTCGGGATCCTCAATCGAGGCGCGATAAAGGGATTCGTATACGGCCAGGGAGGGGATATGCGCGCGGGCGGCAAAGGCCTCAGGTGGCGGAAAGACGCGGTTCTCCCTCAGGGAGGAGCTTAGGTTCTTGGGTTCGTTGGGTGCTGCTTCCATCAACCGGGTAGCCTGGGCCTTTCTGGATCGCGCGCTGCATGGAAGGCCTGGGCGCGCTCTGCTTCGTTCACAGTACTGTGCAGCGGCGCACGAGGCAAGCAAGAGAGGCATCGAGAGAAGGCTGAGCCCGGTTCCATGGCGGGACTTTTGAAACGGTACACAGGGGCACTTGTGGTAGACACCTGTCCCTGCCTCCTTTTACGGTAAGGTGTTTGCGCTGGCGGCGGGTTGCGCCGCAAAAGAGGTGGTCCAGAAGATGAGTGCACTTTCATTCCTCGACCGGGAGCGGTCTGTGGCAGGCCCGGGATACAACCGCTGGTTGGCGCCCCCGGCGGCGCTTGCCATTCATCTTGCCATCGGCCAGGTGTACGCCTTCAGCGTCTTCGTCAAGCCGCTGATCGCCGACAAGCTGCCAGGCGGCGCAGCGTGGAGCCAGAAGGAGATCGGCTACATTTTTTCGATCGCCATCGCGGTGCTGGGCTTATCGGCGGCTTTGTTCGGCAAGTGGTTGGAAACGGCGGGCCCGCGCAAGGCCATGTTTGCGGCCGCGGTCTGTTTCGGGCTTGGCTTCGTGGTCGCTGCCGGCGGCGCGGCGCTGCACTCGCTGCCGTTGATTTACCTCGGGTACGGCGTGATCGGCGGAGTCGGCCTCGGGCTTGGCTACATCTCTCCGGTGTCGACGCTGATCAAGTGGTTCCCGGACAGGCCTGGGCTGGCTACGGGGCTGGCCATCATGGGCTTTGGCGGAGGCGCGATGATCGGCTCCCCGCTCGGCACTGACCTGCTCGCCTTTTACAAAACGGGCGGCCACCAGCCGATCGCGGCCACCTGGCTGACCATGGGCATCGTGTACTTCCTCTTTATGTTATTCGGCGTCTTCATGATCCGTGTACCGGCGCCGGGGTGGAAGCCCGCGGGTTGGGTGCCGTCTGCGTCGGGCTCGCAGAAGAGCATGATTACGACCCACAATGTGACGGTGAATGCGGCTGTAAAGACGCCCCAGTTCTGGCTGCTGTGGGTTGTGCTCTGCTTGAATGTCACCGCCGGCATCGGCATACTCGAGCAGGCTTCGCCGATGATCCAGAATCTGTTTGGCGGGCGCGTCTCGGTCCTGGCGGCTGGCGGCTTTGTGGGCGTGCTTTCGCTTTTTAATATGGGCGGCCGCTTCCTTTGGGCCTCGACCAGCGATCTGATCGGACGCAAGGCCACCTACATGTGTTTCTTTGTGTTGGGCGTGCTGCTCTACTGGCTTCTGCCCTCGATCGGCTCGCTGGCGCTGTTTGTCATCGTAGCGGGGGTGCTGATCAGCATGTATGGAGGCGGCTTTGCCACCATCCCGGCCTACCTCAAAGACCTGTATGGCGGCGTCAACGTAAGCGCCATCCATGGCCGATTACTCACCGCCTGGTCGACCGCCGGCATTGTTGGGCCATTGATCGTCAATGGCATTCTCGATCACTACACGGCAGTGCACCGTCCGCTGCGCGATGCCTATCCGACCGTGCTGCACATCATGTCCGGCCTGCTTGCGGTCGGCCTGGTGGCCAACCTGCTGGTGCGACCCGTGGCTGCCCGGTACTGGATGCAGGACGGCGAGACGGTGGAACCTGAACTGGCTACGCACTGAAGCGCTGGCACCTCGGGGCAAGCGGAGCAAGAACAGAGCGCGGGTATCCAGACGATAAAGACGCCGCCAGGAGCCTCCATGGAGTTGGGGGCGCCGGCAGGGGCCTGGAGGCAGCAACGATGAGCGAGTTTGAAGCAGGCGAGCAGAAGAGTTCGGGGGGCAAGCTGATTTTGGCTTGGCTGGTGGTTCTGGCTCCCGCCATCTGGGGCGTGTACAACACGGCACTGCGGGCGGCAAAGCTCTTCCAGTAACGGCAAGGGGCTGGAGCTGGCTCACGGCGCCTGCTTCACCGGAACCGCGTTACCGGGGGCTAGGCTTCTCGGGGCCGGTCTAGCCCTGGTCGGTACGCAGAATGGGCTCTCCGCGGGTCGCGCTCAGGATGCATCATCCCGGTAGCGAAGCTGGTGCCAGGCCCATGCGCTCTCGACGATGGCGTCAATCGAGGCGAAGCGCGGTTGCCAGCCAAGCTCGCGCATAATGCTGTCTGAACTGGCGATGAGCACGGCCGGATCGCCCGGCCGACGCGCTTCTTCCACCACGGGGATCGGCTTGCCCGTGACGCGGCGCACCGCGTCCACGATCTCGCGAACCGAAAAGCCCTCGCCGTTCCCGATGTTGTAGATCATCCGCTCCTGTCGGCTGAGCGCCTGGAAGGCCAGCAGGTGCGCTTCCGCCAGATCGCCGACGTGGATGTAATCGCGCACCGCGGTGCCGTCGGGCGTCGGGTAGTCCTGGCCGAAGATCTTGATGCTGGGACGGCGACCGAGCGCGACGTCCAAGATCAGCGGAATCAGGTGCGACTCTGGTTCGTGCGCCTCTCCACGGCCAAATGCCGCACCGGCTACGTTGAAGTAACGCAGACTGGCATACCGCAGTCCATGAACCCGGTGCATCCAGGTCAGCATCTGCTCTACCAGAAGTTTGGATTCGCCATAGGCGTTGGTCGGCCTTAGGGGCGCGTCTTCCAGGATCGGGGTGCTTTCTGGCTCGCCATACAAAGCGGCTGTTGAAGAGAAGACCAGCTTCTCTGTTCTGGTAGCCAGCATGGCCTCAAGCAGGGTCAACGTGGTGGCGCTGTTGTTACGAAAGTATTGCTCGGGATGCTTCATACTCTCGCCCGCCTCAATGAGCGCGGCAAAATGCATCACACCATCAAAACCTTCTGAAAGCACCCCTTGGAGAGCGGCGCGGTCGGCGAGATCCAGTTCGACGAACCGGGCCGCAGTCGGCACCATCGACCGCTTGGCATGGCAAAGGTTATCGACGATGACGACCTCGTGGCCTCGCTCCAAGAGCAGTTCCGCTACCGTGCCGCCGATGTAGCCTGCACCGCCTGTGACAAGAACTTTCAACGTGTAACTCCTCTTTTTCTACAGGGATAGCTGCCCCTCAGCTGTTTAGTCGATCCTGGGAAGGCAACCGAACCGGCGATCCATCCGTCAAAACAGCGAGCTTCGGTACGGCCGTGCACTACTTTTCTCTAACGAACAGTGAAGAGTTTCGTCTCTTTTACCGATAGTACGGGAGAGCTCCTTTGGTAGCTACGTCTTTGTGGCCGTCTGCTCCAGGCGGCTCCCGGGGTTAAGGTGAACGAACAAGCGCAAGGCATCCAGCATCCACACGACGTCGAAGCCAGTTCAGGCAAGTTCGGCGTGCCGGTGTTGCGTACCAGGCAGAAGGAAAGAGCGAACTCCCAGATGGACGAGACTTCTTCAGTGACGCCCTATGCTAGCCGGCGGAGCACTCCCAGCCGCGCCTCGATCCGTCCGGAGCCGCCGAGTGGACCGCCGGAGCCGAAGCAGAGACGGGATAACGATGTGCTGAACCACGCCAGCTTTGGCTTGCTGCCGGAGGAAAAGAACCGCTTCGGCTCGTTTGGCGTCAGCCTGCTGGTCAACGGGCTCGTCGGAGCTTTGATCCTGATCCTGACGATTTCAACAGTGCACGAGGCGAAGGTGCGGCAGAGACAACTGGCTTTGACCTACCTTTCCGAGCCAAAGCCCTATGTGCCGCCTGTGCCGAAGGTCAAGCTGCCGCCGGTGCCGCCTCTCGTAAAGATGGAGCCGCCAAAGATCGCGCTACCCAAGCCTGTGACGGTTCCGGAGCCGCCCAAGGTTGAGCCGCTCAAGGTGGAGACCAAGGTGCCTGTGATCCCGGCGCCCGCACCCAAGCCTGTGGTGCAGCCGCCTGCGCCCGTACTAGGCGCGTTTCGTAGTTCGACCCCGGCGCCGGCAGCAGCGGTAAAGGTAGCGCCCGTCGCACGGGCTGCCGGTCTCGGTGACCCGGTCGGCGTCGCCCCTAATCCGAATGCGAACCGGGCCGCGAACGTGGCTGCCGCCGGTGGATTCGGGGCCGTGGCGACCACGGCGGAGGGCGGCTCACCTCACCATGGCGTCGTGCAAGGGGCCGGCTTTGGAACAGGGCTCGGCGCAGGAAGCCCCAACGGAAGCCCCCATGGGGTAGTGGCTTCGGCTGGTTTCGGCACCGGCACCCAGGCTGCGGGAGCCCCGGGCGGGCACGGAACGGTTGCATCTGCCGGGTTTGGGGCCAACGTGGCCGCAGCCGGCACCGGCCAATCCGTCGCCAGGGTGCAGCAGCCGGTCACGACCTCAATCGTCGTCTTGTCCAAACCCCTGCCGCAGTACACGCCCGAGGCTCGCGAGATGCATGTCCAGGGAGACGTGACTCTCGAGGTTCGCTTTACGGCAACCGGCTCGGTTGAGGTGCTGCGGGTAGTCAACGGTCTCGGCCATGGTCTGGACGAGCAGGCACGCCTGGCAGCCGAACGCATCCGCTTTAAACCGGCGACACGAGACGGCAAGCCGGTGGACCAGGTGAGCGTCATCCACGTGGCCTTCCAGCTCGCCTGAACCTTTTCGACCCAAGGGCGGAAGCTCGACTGCAATAGGATCGATCAAGCAGCAGAACAAAGGCACGGGCGAACAGGCCGTGGACCGGATCAGGAGTATCAAGCTATGTTCGCGCGTAAACTTTGCATCACTGGGCTTTCGCTCATCCTTGTCGCCACTCCGGCGTTTGCCAAGAAGGACAAGAAGTCCCAGTTCGTTCCTCTCACGCCGGAACAGACCGAGCTGCTTACCAGGTCCATGGCGCGGGAAAAGGTCACGGTCAAGGAGATAGCCAAGCACACTCCGGTGGTTCAAACCTATATCCAGAACCTGAAGCCGGACCCAGTCGAATACCAGGTTCCAGTTTCGGACCAGTACATCATCGGACGAGTGGACTTCGGCAAGACCTTTGGAGATGAGGAGTACGACACGCGCGCCACGCATCGCGGCATGCTCCACGGTTCGCTGAGCTACGTGACCGGGCTGACCAAGGCGTTTGAACTGAGCTACTCGCCGACCGGCTTCATGGACATGATGTTCATCGACCCGGTCAGCTTCGACCAGCAGCATTACGAGTTCAACTTCGTTCGGCGAGAGTTCCTCGGCTCGGTTCGCACCAGCGTGTTTGATGTCCGCCCAAAAGCAAAGACGGGGGCGGGCCGCTGCTTCGGGCGCATCTGGGTGGAGGATCAAGAGGCAAACATCGTTCGCTTCAACGGCACCTATTCTTCAAACGCGAACGATGAAGAAACGCACTACTACCATTTCGACAGCTGGCGCTCCAATCTCCAGGAAAATGTCTGGCTGCCTGCTGTCATCTACGTAGAAGAAAGCGATCACGCAGCCGCGGCCAAGGCCAAGGGCTTCAAGGCGCAGACCTACTTCTGGGGATACTCGCTGAAGCTGCCGGCCTCGACCAGCGACAACTCCTCCATGGAGATTGAGAACGCGCAGGACCAGAGCGAGAACTCGCAGGACGTAAACCCGCTGCAGGCGCAGCGGCTGTTCATCACGCAGGCTGAAAACAACGTTCTGGACCGGCTTGTGCAGGCTGGGCTGATTGCGCCATCAAGCGACTTTGACAAGGTGCTCGAGACGGTGGCGAACAACATCGTCATCGGCAACAACCTGCAGCTTCCGTCCGACCTCCACTGCCGTGTCATGCTGACCCAGCCGCTCGAGTCGCTGGCGATCGGCAACACAATTCTGCTCTCGAAGGGTCTGGTGGACACGCTGCCGACCGAAGAAGATCTGGCCGCCCTGCTTTCCTTCGAGCTAGCCCATATCGTTCTCGGCCATCACATCGATACCCGGTACGCCTTCAACGATCGTCTCTTGTTCCCGGACCAGGCGGCCTTTGAGCGCATCACCATGAACCACAATGATGTGGATAACGCTGCGGCCGCCAAGAAAGCTATCGAGCTGTTCTCGAACTCGATCTACAAGGACAAGGCTCCAAACGTCGGGTTGTTCTTTGAGCAGCTGGAAAATCGCGAGAAGGTCTTGCCGGCGCTCTTTTCTCCGCGCCTCGGGGATGCTTTGATCAAGCCGGACGGCACCCCGTGGCTGGCCGAGCTTGGCAAGGGCGCGCCGAAGCTGGACATCAACAACCTTGCACAGATTGCGGCCTTGCCGATCGGCAGCCGTCTCAAGACGGATCCCTGGAATGACAAGGTTCTGGCCCTGAACGCCAAAACGGCGGTGCTGCTCAACGCCTCTGACAAGCTGCCTTTCGCTCTGACGCCGGTATACCTGAGGCTCCAGCGCTACCAGGCATCTGCGGCCCAGCCGGCAGCCGCTCCCGCCCCAGGCACTGCGCCGGCAGCCCCCCCGTCGACTCAGCCGACCGGCCAGGCGGACGCCACACCTGCGGCACAGGGTCCGACCAGCGGACAAGCGGCCGCTGCCGTGCCCGTACCCGGACCACAGTAGAACCAAGTTTCCCCGGTGCAGAGCTGCCGTAAAAAAAGGCTCTGCATCTGCTTCGACATTTCCGGATTTTCGGAGTAACACCTTCATGTGCAAGCGTGTTTGGCTCGTCATTTTGCTGGGCGCAGCGGTGTCTGTGCTGCCTTGCCAAGCGCAGGTAGCCCGGTCTGCAACCGGCCCGAGTGCGCACTTCTGGGCAGGCGCCGAATACTCCAACTACTCCTCCGACCAGGGTAGTGCGCGGCTCCCGGGCGTCACCGTCTTTGCCGACTTCCGCCTCTACCAGCGATTCGGACTGGAAGGCGAAGCCCGCTTTCTCGACTTCACTCAACCGGGAGGGCTGACGGAAAAGAGCCTGCTCACCGGTCCCTTCATGACCATCTATCAGCGCAGACGCTGGAGCGGAAACGTGAAGGTTGAGGCTGGCGGCGGGTTCGTGCATTACACCCCAAACCCGAACACCTACGGTACAGCTGAGGGGAGCTACTTTGAGTTCGCGCCGGGGGGGGACCTTGAATACCGGCTGGCCCGGCGGCTCAAGCTACGCGGCGGCTACGAATACCAGTTCATGCCGAGCGCGCCGAACCTCCCATTGACCCCGAACCACGGCCTGACGCCGAACGGCTTCAGCTTTGGAGCTTCCTACCGCGTGTTCTAGCGCAAAAAGCCGATCGGCGGCCACCGGTGTGGCCAGCCGATCGGCTGCGCTCCCCGCACAGGCTCGCTAAAAGTGGTATGCCAGGCCTACAACAGGATTGCTGATATTCGTGTAGCGGCCTGTGTGTGTGAAAGCAGAGGGCGCGCTGAAGTCCGGCGCCTTGACCACGATGCCGCGATACTCGACGCGGATATCGAAGCTGGGGCTCAGCTCGTAAGCCACGCCCGCGCCATAGGGAACCCCAATCGCGGTGTTGCTCTTCAGCGGGCTGTAGTTCGTCTTCTGATCGTTGATGATGCCAAACAGATAGCCGCCGATCCCACCTTCGGCAAAGGGATAGAAGTTGTGGTAGGAGAAAGCGCTATAGACAAATTCGGTCGAAAACTCCTGAACCTGCGTGTGCACACGCGTGGTGTTCACATTTGAGTTGTACTTAAAGATATCGCGGTCAAACCCGTAGTTGGCTTCAAGCGCCGTATGGGGCGTCAACATGTAGCGGTAGCTGCCCAGGAGCCCGATGCCGACTGTTGTTGTCTCATGGACGGTGTTTGCGTTGACATCGCGGGGAAAAAAGCCGGCTCCGCTCACACTTGCATCCATGCGACTTTCCTGGGCATACCCTGTAGCTGCCACCAGCGGCAGGCAGGCTAAAAACAGCATCCATCTCTTCATTCGTTCGTGAACCTCTTGCCTGACCGACCGCGGTCGCAGGCGTCCGCCCCTGGGGCCTTGGAGAATCTTCGGGAAACGCACCCTTGTTCCGGCATGTCCCCGTGCCTCATTGTACCCGTTGCCGGCTCGGCATTTCGGTCCCCGCGCCCGAATCGCCCTTCTATCCGCGGTACACTGCTTTGACCGAAGGCGGCTACCGCTCGTAAGCGGCGGGATTGAAAACAAAGCTCCGCACCCATCCTGCAAGCAGGCCGCTACATAAGCCTTTAGCCAGACGGACGCTCGAATGAGAAAGGCGCACCACGCTCGGATGCCTGGGTCTGAAGCACCTTGACCAGCGCCCGCGCCGCATGGGACAGCGTGCTCTGCCTGCGGGAAACCAGCCAAAGACGGCGGCGGCTGTCGAGTTGAGGCACGTGCACCGAGATCAGCTCGCCTCGTGCGACCTCCTGCGCAACCGCCAGGCCGGGGAGGATGGCCACGCCCAGGCCCATGCCGACAAAGCGCTTGATGGCTTCAAGACTGGGCAGCTGCACCCCGGTGTGCGGGGTCCGGTACCGCTCAAAAAGCTCGGTGATCTGGCGGCGGAGCGGCGACGGCACACTGTGCCCGATAAAGTTCTGCGCGCCCAACTCTTCTACAGAGACCGAGGACTGCTTGGCCAGCGGATGGAGCGGATCGACAACGAAGGCCACGCTGTCCTCGTACACGCAGATAGACTCAAGCGCGTCCTGCTCGGGCCGAAAGGAGAGCACGCCCAACTCGACGGTGCGCTGCAAGATCTCCTCGGGAATGCGGCTGGCCAGCGAACGTTGAACGTAGATGCTGACCTGAGGGCAGGCACGACGATAAATACTGAGGCACGGGAGCAGGAAAAGCGAGGTGTACTCGTTGGCCGCCACGGTCAGTCGGCCTCGGTCAAGGGTGCGCAGCTCATCGACCGCGGCCGTCGCTTCAGAACGCAGCCGAATGAGCCGCTCAGCATAGCTGCGCAGGACCTCACCAGCCGCGGTGAGGGTGCCGTCACGGGCGTAGCGCTCAAAAAGGCGCTCATGCAGCTCTTCTTCCAGGCGGCGGATCGACTGGCTGACTGCCGGCTGGGTGCGATGCAGACGCAGGGCAGCGCGCGAAAAGCCGCGCTCCTCAATGACGGCGAGAAAAGTCTCAAGCTGACTCAGATCCATAAGCTGCAAGGTCACGGCGGCCCGACCTAAGCCAAATCATAAGCTAGACTTATGCTTCATGAAGATATTTGCGTCTTGAATTATCGTCGCGCGGCTGGCAGACTTGTTCGTAAGTTGAACCGGGGTGCGCACCGCATGAACAATCGGGTCCTTTTCTTCGATACCACGTTACGAGACGGGGAGCAATCTCCCGGCTGCAGCATGACCGGGGCAGAGAAGCTGCGGCTGGCGCATGCGCTGGCCGATCTCGGAGTCGACATCCTTGAAGCCGGCTTTGCCATCTCGTCCGACGGGGATTTTGCCTCGATCCGGGCGATCGCCGGCCAGGTGCGGGGCCCGGTGATTGCCTCCCTGGCACGCGCCCGGCGCCTCGATATAGAGCGCGCTGCCGGGTCATTGGAGGGCGCGGAGAAGGCGCGCATCCACACGTTTCTGGCCTCCTCCGATATTCATCTCGAGTTCAAACTGAGAATGAGCCGCGAGCAGGCACTGGCGCAGACCGGCGAGATGGTGCGGCTGGCACGGAGCTACGTGGAGGATGTCGAGTTTTCAGCCGAGGATGCCACGCGAACCGAGATGGACTACCTGTGCGCGATGATCGCCGTGGCGATTGAAGCGGGCGCGACCACGATCAACCTGCCGGATACCACCGGCTACTCAACGCCGGCCGACTATGCGGCGATGTTCCGCTCGGTGAAGGAGCGTGTGCCGGCCGTAGCAGAGGTCACTTTGTCGACCCACTGCCACGATGACCTGGGGCTGGCAGTCGCGAACACGGTGGCGGGCATCGAGGGCGGCGCCCGGCAGGTAGAGTGCACGATCAACGGAATAGGAGAGCGGGCCGGCAATGCGGCGCTGGAAGAGATTGCAGCGCTGCTGAAGGTGCGCGCCGACCGGTATGGAGTGACCAACGGGATTGCTCTTGCGAAGCTCTACCCGGTAAGCCAGATGCTCGGCGAGACGATCAGCTTTCGGCCCGCGCCGAACAAGGCAATCGTGGGTGAAAACGCCTTTGCACATGAGGCAGGGATCCACCAGCACGGGATGCTGGCTAACCCGTCGACCTATGAGATTATGACGCCCGCTTCGGTCGGGCAGCCGGCGCATCGTTTTGTGCTGGGTAAGCACTCGGGCCGTGCCGCGATGCGCTCACGGCTGGCTGAGCTTGGGTACACGCTTGCGCCAGAAGAGCTGGAGGCCGCCTATGCAGCGTTCACCACGTTAGCCGATCGAAAAAAAGCCATCTATGACCAGGACCTGCTGAACCTGGTAGAAAGTCATCCCCGCCGCCAGGAAGCAGAAGCGGTCAGTCGATAGTGCGTCGAACAAACATGCAAACGGATGCAGGAGCGGAGTGCCGAGAACGATGAAGCTGGCAATAACAGTGGTGGCCGGGGATGGCATCGGCCCGGAGGTGACATCGGAAGCGATGCGGGTACTCGATGCCGTGGCGCGGCATGGGGACCATCGCTTTCGCTATCGCGAAGAGCTGATTGGCGGGGCGGCTATCGAGGCGCATGGGACGCCTTTACCGCAAGCCACGCTCGATGCGGCGCTGGCAAGCGATGCGGTGCTGTTGGGCGCAGTTGGCGATACCAAGTACAACGCGCTGCCGCCGGCGGAAAGGCCTGAGGCGGGGCTGCTGGCCATCCGCGCGGCGCTGGGCGGCTTTGCCAATCTGCGACCAGCGTTCGCTCATCCCGCGCTGGCTGCGAACTCACCCCTGCGCGCGGATGTGATCGAGGGCGCAGACATCTTGTTTGTGCGGGAACTTTTGGGCGGCTTGTACTTTGGCAAGCCGCGGGAGTGGGACCGCGCAGGCGAGCAGGCCTGGAACACGATGCGGTACACGCGCAATGAGATCGTGCGCGTCGCAAAGGTAGCCTTTCAGCTGGCCGCCGGGCGGCGCAAGAAACTTACCTCTGTAGACAAGGCAAATGTTCTTGAAGTTTCGCAGCTGTGGCGCGCAACCGTGAACGAGGTCGCGAAAGATTTTCCCGAGGTACGCGTTGAGCACGAATATGTAGACGCCTGCGCCATGCACCTGATGAATACGCCGCGCCGCTTCGACGTCATCCTTACTGAAAATCTGTTTGGCGACATCCTGTCGGATGAAGCCGGCGTCATCACCGGTTCGCTGGGCGTGCTGCCATCGGCGACCATCGGCGGCACAGTGAACTTATATGAGCCGGTGCACGGGTCGGCGCCTGACATTGCAGGCCAAGGAGTAGCCAATCCTCTCGGCGCCATCCTGACTGCGGCAATGCTGTTGCGCCACACAGCCAAGCTGGAGCCGGAAGCATTGGCGGTGGAGGCGGCTGTGCGCACCGCGCTCGAAGGCGGAGCCCGTACCCGCGACCTGGCGCGCGGCACCGACGATGCGGATGTGCTGAGCACGCGGGCGATGGGCGAGCGTGTGCACCAGGCGCTTGCCGCCGAGTTAGAAAAGATGCCGCAAGCGGTGTAAGCAAGGAGCGAGACGAGCGTAATGGATACTCGTAAAACCTTATTTGAAAAAGTATGGGAGCAACACGTGGTGGCCGAGCCTGCCGGTGAGCCCGCACTGCTCTATGTCGATCTGCACCTGGTGCACGAGGTGACCTCACCGCAAGCGTTTGAAGGGCTTAGAATGGCCGGACGCGCCGTACACAGGCCGGACCGTACGCTTGCGACGGTCGACCATAATGTGCCGACCGATGCCAACCGGATCAACATCAAGGACCCCATCGCCGCGCGGCAAATCGAGGCGCTACGCAGCAATTGTGCCGAGTTCGGCGTGGAGTTGTTCGATGTGAATGCGCCGGAACAAGGCATTGTGCATATGATCGGTCCGGAGCTGGGTGCGACCAAGCCCGGCATGACTATCGTCTGCGGAGACTCGCACACCTCAACCCACGGAGCTTTCGGTGCGCTGGCCTTTGGCATCGGCACAAGCGAGGTCGAGCACGTCCTGGCAACGCAAACCGTGCCGCAGTCGCGCGCAAAGACCTTTCGCATCGCCGTTGAAGGAGAACTGCCGCATGGCGTGACTGCAAAGGATGTTGTGCTTGGCATCATCGGACGTATCGGCACCGATGGCGCCACCGGGTATGCCATCGAATTTGCAGGATCGGCGATTCGCGCGCTTTCGATGGAAGGGCGAATGACTGTTTGCAATATGAGCATTGAAGCAGGGGCGCGAGCCGGCATGATCGCGCCGGACGAGACGACGTACGCCTATCTGAAGGGCCGGCGGTTCGCTCCCAAGGGTGCGGAGTGGGAGCGCGCTCTCGAGCACTGGCGTCGCCTGCCGACCGACCCCGGGGCGCGCTTCGATCGGGAGTTGGTCATTCCAGCCGAAGAGCTGTCTCCGTATGTGACCTGGGGCACCAGTCCAGGCATGGTTGTATCTGTAACAGACACAGTGCCGGATGCGCACGCAGCGAGCAATGACGCGGAGCGGAACAACCTGGCGAGGGCGCTGGCCTACATGGCCTTGACGCCCGGTACGCCGATCGAGGAGATATGGATCGATCGGGTATTCCTCGGCTCATGCACCAATGCGCGGATTGAAGATCTGCGAGCGGCCGCGAAAGTGGCTGCCGGCTACCATGTGCACCCGCAGGTAAGCGCGATGGTGGTGCCTGGCTCGCAGCAGGTCAAGGCGCAGGCGGAGCGGGAAGGCCTGGATCTGGTCTTCAAGGAGGCGGGGTTTGACTGGCGGGAGCCGGGCTGCTCCATGTGTTTGGGGATGAACCCGGACATCTTGCAGCCGGGCGAGCGATGCGCTTCTACGTCGAATCGAAACTTTGAGGGGCGGCAAGGCAAGGGCGGCCGCACGCACTTGGTCAGCCCGGCCATGGCGGCAGCAGCGGCGATTACCGGTCACTTCACAGATGTTCGAACGTGGGAGTTTCGCGGTGCGGAGGTGATGGCCTAATGCGACCCTTTACAGAGCTCACCTCGATCGTGGCGCCGCTTGAGATGGCGAATGTGGATACGGACCAGATCATCCCCAAGCAGTTTTTAAAGCGCGTGGAGCGTACCGGGTATGAGGATTTCCTGTTTTACGACTGGCGGCAGGCGCCCGAGTTTTTCATCAACCAGCCTGCGTACCGGGGAGCGCACATCCTCGTTGCCGGCAGGAACTTCGGCTGCGGGTCATCGCGCGAGCATGCAGCGTGGGCGCTGACCCAGTATGGATTTCGCTGCATCCTGGCGCCAAGCTTTGCTGACATCTTCCACTCGAACGCAGGCAAGAACGGTCTACTCGTGGTCACGCTTCCTGAAGCGGAGATCGAGCGGATCACCCTGCAGGCAAAGGCTGCGGACGGATATGCACTCACCGTATCGCTTGAAAAAAACACGATCCACGATGCGTTCGGGTTTGAAACTCGATTTGAGATCGATGCGTTTCGGCGAGAGTGCCTGCTTGGAGGCCTGGACGATATCGGTCTGACGCTGCGTCATGAAGAAGCGATTCGCAGCTATGAGCAGCGCCACGACCGAGAGCTTTCGATGGCGGCCCGGGCCTAGGTGCCTACGGTACAGCAGTGACTTTGATGAGGATATGTTGAGCGAAAACGGAAGCAAGCTGCACCAGATACAAGCCGCCAAAACGCATAGCGTCGCGCTGACCGAAGGCCCGAACCGGGCAGGCGCGCGTGCGATGCTGCGCGCCGTAGGATTCACAAAGGACGACCTGCGCAAGCCTATCATCGGAATTGCCAATACCTGGACCGAGATAGGTCCTTGTAACTATCACCTGCGGGAGTTAGCCGAGGCCGTCAAGCAGGGAATTCGTGAGTCCGGCGGAACGCCGATGGAGTTCAATACCGTCACGATCTCAGACGGGATCACGATGGGGACCGAGGGAATGAAGGCCTCGCTGGTCAGTCGCGAGATCATTGCCGACTCGGTGGAATTAGTTGCGCGCGGTAACCTGTTTGACGGTCTGGTCGCCATTGCCGGCTGCGACAAGAATATGCCGGGTACGGTGATGGCGCTGGCGCGGCTCGATATTCCTTCGCTGATGTTCTATGGAGGCTCGATCGCGCCCGGGCACCTCAACGGCAAAGACCTCACCGTGCAGGATGTATATGAGGCTATTGGAGCGCATGCTGCCGGCAGGATGGATGATGCAGGCCTGGAGGCGGTAGAGGCCAGTGCCTGCCCTGGCGCGGGCGCATGCGGCGGCCAGTTTACTGCGAATACCATGGCGATGGCTTGCGAATTTATGGGCATCTCTCCCATGGGATTGTCGGGTGTTCCTGCGTTTTTGCCCGCCAAGCAGGAAGCTGCGCGCAAGGCCGGACGCATGGTCATGGCGGCCGCGGAGCGCGGACTGAAGCCTTCGCAGATTATGACGCGAAGCTCGCTAGAAACCGCCATTGCAAGTGTCGCTGCGTCGGGCGGTTCAACGAATGCGGTCTTGCACTTTCTCGCCATCGCGCATGAGATGGGCATTCGGCTTAGTATCGAGGAGTTCGATGTTATCTCCACACGGACGCCGCTCTTATGTGACCTGAAGCCAGGCGGTAAGTACGTGGCAAAGGACTATCATGCGGCGGGCGGCTCGCGCCTGCTGGCCAAACGCCTGCTCGAGGCAGGGCTTATCGAGGGCAGCGGCTTAAATGTAAGTGGGCGCACCCTGGCGGAAGAGGCGGCGCTGGCTGAGGAGGCCGACGGCCAGCAGGTTATCTTCCCCAAAGTGCAGGCACTCAAGCAAACCGGCGGATTGGTGATCCTTAAAGGAAACATCGCGCCCGAGGGTTGTGTGATCAAGGTAGCGGGGCATAAGCGCCTCGCGCATCGAGGGCCCGCGCGGGTGTTTGACTCAGAGCAGGACGCCTTTGCCGCCATTCAGGCTGGCTCGATCAGGCCGGACGACGTGCTGGTGATCCGCTATGAAGGGCCGCGCGGCGGCCCGGGCATGCGCGAGATGCTGGCCGTAACGGCTGCCGTGGCAGGCATCCCTGAGTTGTCAGAGACGGTCGCGCTGCTTACGGACGGGCGCTTTTCAGGGGCGACCCGCGGATTGATGGCAGGCCATGTGGCTCCGGAGGCAGCCGTGGGCGGGCCTATCGCAGCTGTGCGTGAAGGGGACATGGTTGTCTTCGATATCCCCGCGAGAACCTTGTCCATCGATGTGCCCGAAGAGGAGATTGCGGCGCGGCTGCGAAGCTGGGTCGCGCCCGCACCGAAGTACGCGCGTGGAGTATTTCGCAAGTATGCGGAGAGTGTATCCTCAGCGTCCCTGGGTGCGGTCACCAATTAATCGTGCGGGGAAAGTTTTGGTACATGCTCGCAGCGACGATAGCGAGACATGGGTACGGAACCAGGCGAAAGGGAGCGACATGGAAAGCACACCAAACCCGATGCAGGATCCGCAAGCAGGAGATGAGCGCGAGCAGGCGCAGGTGCGTGCCGCCTCGGCTGCCAAGCGCGCCGCCGCAGCCGCGGAGATTGATGCGCCGCCGCAGTTGACCGGGGCGGAGATTGTGTGGGCTACGCTTGAAGGCGAAGGGGTGCGCGAGGTATTCGGCTATCCGGGCGGAGCAATTTTGCCGGTCTATGACGCGATGCGCAAATTCCCGGTGCGCCACATCCTGGTAAGACACGAGCAAGGCGCGGTGCACATGGCCGATGGGTATGCGCGGGCCTCGGGCAGGGTCGGCGTCGCACTCGCTACCTCCGGGCCTGGCGCGACCAACCTGGTGACGGGCTTGGCGACGGCAATGCTCGACTCTATCCCCATCGTTTGCATTACCGGTCAAGTTTCAAGCAAGGCGCTAGGTACCGATGCTTTTCAGGAAGTAGACATAACCGGGATCACCCTGCCTGTCACCAAGCATAACTATCTTGTGACGCGCGCGGAGGAGATCGCGCCGGCACTGCGGGAGGCATTCCGCATTGCGCAGAGTGGGCGGCCCGGGCCGGTGCTGGTGGATATCACCAAGGACGCGCAACAGGCGGTTGCTTCCTTTGACTTCGAGGCGGCGGCACCAGGGGCCTACCGTCCTCATCCCATGCTCGATGTCGGAGCGTCGTCGATCAGCGATGCCGCGCGCTTGATTCGTGCAGCCAAGCGGCCCGTCCTTCTTGCCGGGCATGGTGTGATCAAGGCCGGCGCCACGAGCCGGGTGATGGCGCTGGCGGAGCGAATGCAGATTCCCGTAGCGGAAACGCTGCTGGGCCTGGGTGGGTTCCCGGCGTCGCATCCGCTCTCGCTCGGCATGATGGGCATGCATGGCGAGTCCTGGGTAAACCAGGCCATTCAGGAGGCTGACTTGCTCATTGCCTGCGGCATGCGGTTTGACGATCGCGTGACCGGCACGCTGGCCAGTTATGCGCCGCACGCGAAGAAGATACACATTGAGATCGACCCGGCGGAGATCAACAAGAACGTCAAGGTGGATGTGGCTTTGATAGGCGACCTTTGCGAGGTGCTGGATGTGCTGCTGCCGCAGGTGGTGCCGGCCTCCGCGGAGGCTTCGCCATGGGTGGCGCACATCAACGCCTCCAAAGGTGCGAGTGCGGTGCGGGATATTCGCAACCTGCCTGACCTTGGCCACCTATATGCTGCGCACGTGATCCACGACCTGTGGCGCGCGACCGGAGGCAATGCCGTGGTTGCGACCGATGTGGGCCAGCACCAGATGTGGGAGGCGCAATACTACAAGCACGAGGCGCCCCGTACCCTGATTACCTCGGGCGGGCTGGGCACAATGGGCTTTGCTCTGCCCGCAGGCATTGGCGCCAAGGTGGCGATGCCGCACCGTGAAGTATGGGTAATCGCCGGGGATGGCGGGTTCCAGATGACCGCGTGTGAGTTATCCACCATCGCGCAGGAGAACCTCGATATCAACATCGCGATTATCAACAATGGCTACTTGGGCATGGTGCGACAGTGGCAGGAGTTCTTTTATGACAAGAACTATGCTTCTTCTCCTATCTTGTCGCCGGACTTTGTCAAGCTGGCTGAGGCGCACGGCATCGCCGGAGCCACGGTGCGGACGCGTGGTCAAGTGGCCGGTGGGGGGGGGGGGTGGTTGGGGGGGGGGGGGGGGGGGGGGGGGGCGCCGGGCCCCGGACCCTTCCTGATTAATTTCCTGGTCGAAAAGGAAGAGTCGGTCTATCCGATGATCCCTGCAGGGGCGGCGCTGCATGAGATGATCCGGAGGCCGGGCGTCCCCGATCCGATGATCGAGACTGGCGAGGATGTGTAACCATGCTGCATACCTTTATCGCACTGGTTGAGGACAAGCCGGGAGTGCTCAGCCGAGTGTCGTTTTTGTTCCGGCGCCTCAATGTGAATATCTATTCCTTGTCTGTAGGCTTGTCAGAGCGGGCCGGCGTGTCGCGTATGACGATCGTCGCGGAAGCCTCTCCTACAGCGAGCCACCGCATCATGGCGTCTCTTTATAAGTTAGAAAATGTGCTTGAGGTAGACGACCTGGGTCAATCGGCGAGCGTAAGCCGTGAACTGGCGCTGATCAAGGTGGCAGCCACGGCAAAGACAAGGTCGCATATCTTTGAGTTAGTTGAGGTATTTCGAGCGCGCATCGTCGATCTCGCGCCTGAGTCGCTCATGATCGAGATCACCGGGGTAGAAAGCAAGATAGAAGGGCTGATCCAGGTGTTGACTGAGTCGGGCGACCGTGTACTGGAAGTGGCGCGAACGGGCCGGATGGTCATGCGGCGCGGCCAACACTCAAGTCGCGTATTGAGCGCCATGCGCGTCGCGGTGGAAGGGCAGGAGAGTGAGGTGCTGGAGCTCGATGTCCCCGGTGTGGAGGAGCAGCGGTTTGAGGTTTGAAGGTCAGCGAAGAGGCCGTCTGCGGGAGCGCGCCGCAGGCACGTAGCACCGGCGGCGCAGGCGGTCTTAGAGTTCCCCAATAGTTTAGTTACTTCGATTCAGCCACGAAAAAGAAAGAGGGTTAGGACTTGGCAAAGACTTATCACGATCAGGATGCGGACTTATCCATTATCCAGGGGAAGAAGGTAGCAATCATCGGCTATGGCTCGCAGGGGCATGCGCATGCGCTTAACCTGAAGGACTCGGGCGTTGATGTGCGGATTGGTCTGCGCGAGGGGTCGAAGTCGGCTGACAAGGCGCGCAAGGCCGGCCTTGAGGTCACCTCCGTTGCCGATGCGGCGGCGTGGGGCGATATCGTCATGATCCTTGCGCCGGATGAGTTGCAGCGGACCATCTATGCCGAGCACGTAGCTGCGCAGCTCAAGCCCGGCGATGCGCTGGTGTTTGCGCATGGATTCAACATCCGCTTCGGTGCCATTGCGCCTCCACAGGACGTGGATGTTTTCCTGGTTGCACCGAAGGCTCCGGGTCACCGGGTTCGCGAGGTATTTACCGAAGGCGGCGGAGTGCCGGGCCTCATAGCCGTGGAGCAGGATGCGACAGGCAGCGCGCACGCCCTTGCGTTGAGTTACGCCAAGGGAATCGGCTGCACACGCGCAGGCGTGCTTGAAACCACGTTTAAAGAAGAGACCGAAACCGATCTGTTCGGCGAGCAGGCGGTGTTATGCGGCGGCACGGCGGAGCTGGTCAAGGCGGGCTTTGAGACGTTGGTCGATGCCGGGTATCAGCCGGAGATTGCGTACTTTGAATGTCTGCATGAGCTGAAGCTGATCGTGGATTTAATGTACCGCGGCGGCCTGGCCTATATGCGCCACTCCATCTCGAACACGGCGGAGTGGGGAGATTACCAATCGGGCAAGCGTGTGGTAACGCCTGCAGTGCGTGAAGAGATGAGGAGGATCCTCGCAGATATCCAGGATGGCACGTTCGCGAAGAAGTTCATCGCGGAAAACGAGGCTGGCAATCCGACCTTCGATGCAATCCGCAAGGCCGAGGCGGTGCACCCGATTGAA
This sequence comes from uncultured Acidobacteriaceae bacterium, assembly GCA_964246065.1. GTDB lineage: Bacteria > Acidobacteriota > Terriglobia > Terriglobales > Acidobacteriaceae > EB88. The sequence goes on along the minus strand of CAXTPL010000010.1, from coordinate 3,344 downwards.
ACAGTAGGTGCGGAACTGCGGGCTGCAATGCCATTCCTCGATCCGGTGGTAGTCAAGGATGGAACACCGCAGGCTGCCGGGGCGGCGCAATAAGCGAAAAACAATAACGGCAGCTTCGTCGCTGCGCACAGCAGCTATACATCATGGAAGCAAAAAGAAGGAGCCCGGCTAAGTACGCCGGGCTCCTTCTTTTACTGCGCCTGGTTTGTCGTCTTCCGGGCTAATCGGGACTTAGTTAGGCATAAGGACGGTATCCACAACGTGGATCACGCCATTGGACTGGATCACGTTGGCAATGGTGACGGTCGAAGTGCCGCCCTTCTCGTCCGTGAGGACCAGCTTGCCGTCGGTCATCATGGCGGTCAGCTTGCCGCCTTCGACCGTGGTGAGCTCAGCCTTGCCGCCGCCCTTCTTGATTGCCTTGGCAATGTCCTTGGATGTCATCTTGCCGGCGACCACATGGTAGGTAAGGATCTTCTTGAGCTGATCCTTGTTTTCAGGCTTGAGCAGCGTGTCGACGGTGCCGGCAGGGAGCTTGTCAAATGCTTCGTTGGTTGGGGCGAAGACAGTGAAGGGTCCGGTGCCTTCAAGCGTGTCGACCAGGCCGGCGGCCTTGACGGCCGCGACCAGCGTGGTGTGGTCTTTCGAGTTGACGGCGTTCTCGACGATATTCTTGGTCGGGTACATGGCGGCGCCGCCGACCATCGGATCCTTTTGTGCCTGTGCCGCAAAGGTTGCAAGGCTCATGCCTACTGCCAGGGTTGCCGCAAATAGCTTCTTTGTCGTGTTCATCATGTGCGTGTGGTTCCCTTTCGTACTACGTGTCCTGGTGCGGGAGTTTGGATTGTTGCGGGAAGTCGATACACTTATCTCATCCCGTTCAATCGATGTACGCTCGACAACGCGCCACGGATTGAGCAGACTATGCCGGGCAGGGAATTGCAACTCCCCCTGTTGGCGGTGTAAACAAGGCAGCCTTTGAAGCAAGTGATAGAAAGCATGCGCGTTGGTCAGGTGGACGGCTCCCTGCGGGGGCATCACAATAAATGGCTGGTGCTGATCGGCATGGGCAAGCTGCTGAAAGCAGTGTTCATGCTGGCGCTCGGCTTCGGCGCGCTTAAGCTGCTGCATCATGACATCGTCGATACGGTCACGGGCTGGGTCGTTGATCTGCGCTTCGATCCTGAAGGCAGGCTGGTCACCTTGATCCTCGACAAGGTGGCCGCCATCACGCCCCACCGCCTGCGGGAGATCAGCATCGGCATCTTCTGCTTCGCAGCCATGGACGTGCTTGAAGGCACCGGCCTCGTACTCGAAAAATGGTGGGCGGAATATCTGACCCTGATCGTGACCACGTCCTTTCTGCCCTGGGAGTTCTTCGAGATTGCGCGGCATCTCACGCGTGCCAAGGTGGTGCTGACGCTGCTGAACGTGGCAGTGGTGGTGTACCTGCTGTGGTACCTGCAAGGGCGGCGGGCAGAGCGTTTGCGTGCCGGGCAGGTGGCCTCAACTCTGCCAGAACCTCGCTAACGAGCAGATAAGCCGTTGGAGGCGACCGGCACAACCGGGAAGAGCACAAGCAAAGCCCACGCCCTGGAGGTGCGATATGCCCCGTTTTGCACAGGCTTCCACCGTTTTCTGACTCTGGTAACCACCTTCTAGTACTCAATTGCAGATATTTCAGCTTTTTTGTATCTTTCCTGCGATAGGATGTGGACGAAAGTGGTGAAAAGTGGAGAAAAAGGTTGCATTCAGCCTTGCCACGGAGCAGAATCACCCCGGCTGCATTTTGAGCCGCTCAACGTTGTGAGCAGGCACACATGTTTCGTGGCAACCACCCAACCCGGGTCGACGAGAAAGGCCGGCTCAAGCTGCCTGCAGCTTTCAAGGTCCAGATCGACGAGCAGTATGGGGAAAAGTTTTACATCACGAGCAAGGACGGCAAAACGGTCGAGATCCATCCGCTGGAGGAGTGGGAAAAGTTCGAGGCGAAGCTGGCGCTGATTCCGAACTTCAACCCGGCGAAGAAAAAGCTGCTGAACCGGCTGAACTACTACGGGCAGCAGGTGCGGATGGATGAGCAGGGAAGGGTGCTGCTGCCGCAGATTTTGCGGGAAGAAGCAAGCGTGCTGGGCGAGGTAGTGGTCTTCGGGATGGAAACGCATCTTGAGGTCGCCAACCATGACCGCTTCAGGCAGGAGATGGATGCAAACCCGCTCACGGCTGAGGATGAGCAGGCGCTGGCTGAGCTGGGGCTGTGAGCGAGACCCAGGAGCCGGAACAAGACCGGGCCCCCCAGGGGGCAGACTCCGGCCGCGAACGGCATGTACCTGTGCTTTTACACGAAGCGCTGGAGTGGCTGCGGGTGCAAGCCGGCGGGACTTACATAGACGCAACGCTCGGCTTTGGCGGCCACGCTTCCGCGATTGTGAAGGGGCTGGGCGCAGCGAGCGGGGAGCCGGGCAGGCTCATCGGGTTCGATCGGGACCCGGAGGCGATGGAGTTGAGCCGCGCGCGTCTGGCCCGGGTGTGTGCGGAGCTAGGCGAGCGGGCGCCGACGATCGAGCTGCACGATCTTGAGTTTTCTGCGATGGGTGCTGCCGAGGGTGAGCGGAAGATCGCGCCGGGGAGTGTGGATGGGATCCTGGCGGATTTCGGCACGAGCTCGATGCACTTGGACGACGCGCATCGCGGATTTAGTTTTCAGGCCGACGGACCTCTTGATATGCGGATGAATCCGCGCGGAGGCATCACGGCCGAACAAGTGGTAAATCAGGCGGACGAAAACGATCTCGCCAACCTGATTTACGAATTCGGAGAGGAAAGGAGGTCGCGGAGAATCGCCAGAGCCATTGTCAGGGCCCGGCCTTTGCATACGACGGCAGAACTTGCCCGAGTGGTCAAGGCTGTGGCCCCGCCAATGAACCGGGGCGAGATGCATCCGGCGACCAGGACTTTCCAGGCGCTTCGAATTCATGTGAACGGAGAATTGGCGGAGATTAGTGCGCTGCTCGAGGCAGCGCCAGTGTTGTTAAAGCCGGGCGGGCGGTTGGTGGCCATCAGCTTCCACTCGCTGGAGGACCGGCTGGTAAAAGATGCGTTCCGCGAGGGCGCGGCTAGCGGGATCTGGGGAGTGCTGACGCGTAAGCCGGTGGTGGCGGCGGAGGCAGAGACGGAGCGAAACCCGCGGGCGCGAAGCGCCAAGCTGCGGGCGGCAGAGCGGTTGGCACCAGGCGCGGTAGGCTCGAGCGGTCGAAAAACAAGTACAAGCGGTGAGTGCAAGCGGCAGAGTACGGCCCCCTTGGCATGACTGGCGAGCGAGGGACAGGCGAGCGGAACCAGAG
>CAXTPL010000009.1:12073-38873 GCA_964246065.1 uncultured Acidobacteriaceae bacterium | reverse complement strand
GGCCAGGCCCTGTTGACCGCCTTCGCTGCATCGAACACAGAGGCACGCAGCAGTGGCTCGCCTTGCATTCCGTAGGTGTTCTCCCCCCGATACGGCCGTGCTTTCGGCGAACCAACACAGGAGGTATCTTTCGCGTGAACGGCGCTCCTCCATCTCCCAAGGGCAGCGACGCCTGGGCTACGTCGGCTACGCTGCGGCCGGCGGGCGCAGCGGAGCCCGCGCCGCTTGCGGCCGCGCTCGACCTGTCCAGCTGCGATCGCGAGCCCATCCACGTACCGGGTAGCATCCAGCCGCATGGATTTCTGCTCGCGCTCCATCCGGAAACCCTGGTCGTTGAAGTGGCCAGTGCCAATGCGGAGCGATACCTGGACAAACCTGTCCGCAGTATCCTGGGTAGCCCACTTGCCGCCTTGTTTGAGGAGCGAGATGCCGCCCGGCTTGCCCTGGAGCTTCTGCCTGCGGCGCTTGCTCGCACGCCCCGGCTGCTCGCTCCGCTCACCGTTGGCGGTGCGGGCCTGCGAGAGGCGCGCTCCTTCGAGGTCGTGGCGCACCAGTCGCGGCGCTCCGGGGGAGGCGCGTGCACCATCCTCGAGTTTGAAGAGCTTCGCCAGCCGATTGATGCAGAAGCAATCAATACGCGGCTGTACAACTTTTCCTCTGCGAACGCCGCCGGGCTGACCCTGGCTGCGATCCTCGATGCGGCTGTGGTGGAGCTGCGGGCACTTTCAGGCTGCGATCGCGTCGTGTTGTACAGCTTTGACGAAGAAGGCCACGGGCTGGTGATGGCAGAAGACCGGGGGCCTGAGTTTGCCTCCTACCTTGGGCTTAGGTTCCCGGCTTCAGATGTTCCCGCACAGGCGCGGCGCATGTATGAGCAGACCCGGGTGCGCATCATCCCCGATGTGGATTACCAGCCGTCGCCGCTTGTCGGGGAAAACGCGCAGGCAGCAGCCGAGCTTGACCTGTCCTTCTCCATGCTGCGCAGCGTTTCTCCCGTGCACCGGGCTTATATGCGCAATATGGGAACGGTGTGCTCGATGTCTGTTTCGATCCTGGTCAACGGCCGGCTGTGGGGGCTTGTCTCCTGCCATCATCATGAGCCGCGCTATGTGCCGCTACGCTTGCGCGCAGCCTGTGACCTGGTGATGCAAAGGGTGAGTGCGCAGATTGAGTCGGAGGCGGGAGCCGAGCATCTGCGCCGGGTGCTCGCAACACGCGAGGTGCACCGGGAGCTGCTTTCAGCCATGGCATCTACAGAAAATTACCTCGATGCGCTGGCTGCCAATCCCGGGCCGCTGCTGCACTTGTTAGGGGCTGACGGGGTTGCCATCGTCACCGGCAAAATGACCCGCAGCTTCGGGGTCACGCCGCAGGAAGCAGAGCTGCTCCAGCTGAGCCAATGGTTGCGCAAGACGCACGGCGAAGAGGTTTTTGCGAGCAGCCGCTTGTCGGAGGTCTACCCCGCCGGTGCTGCGTTTGCAGGTGCGGGCAGTGGGCTGGTTGCGGTCACCCTGTCCAAACTCCACACCACGCAGGTGCTCTGGTTTCGACGGGAGATCATTGCAACCGTGCGATGGGCCGGCGACCCGCACAAACCGGCCGTGCCCGATGGAGGTGCGCCGCTTGCACCTGGAGTCACGATCCATCCCCGCCACTCCTTTGAAGAGTGGTCGCAGATTGTGCGTGGCCGCTCTGCGCCCTGGACGCCCGAGCAGGTGGCTGCCGCCGCTGAACTGCGCAGCGCGGTGATTGAGATCGTCTTGAAGCGAGCCGAAGAAATGGCAGATTTGGCCGCCAGCCTCAAGGTCGCCAATGAAGAGCTGGAAGCCTTCTCCTACTCGGTATCGCACGATCTGCGCGCGCCCTTTCGGCACATTTCCGGATTCTCCGAGATGCTGCGCGAGGAGGAAGCCAGCCGCATGAGCGCGCGGGGGCTCCATTATCTGCAGACCATTATGGACTCTGCGCGGTTTGCAGGGTTGCTGGTGGACAGCCTCCTGGATTTTTCTCGCATCGCGCGCAGCAAGCTGGTCGCAGTAGAGGTGGATATGAACCGGTTATTCGATCAGGAGTGGGCGGCCGTGCTGGCAGAAGAAGGGCAGGGGCGCACGGTAGGCTTTCGCCGGGCTTCCCTGCCGTGCGTGCAAGGCGACCCGAACCTCTTGCGCCAGGTCGTTCGGAATCTTCTCTCAAATGCGGTGAAATACACATCCAATGTGGAGCAGCCGCTGGTTGAAGTAGGGGCGCGGCATATCGATCACGAAGTCGTCTTCTCCATTGAGGACAATGGCGCAGGCTTTGATCAGCAGTATGCCGGCAAGCTGTTCGGGGTCTTTCAGCGTTTGCACCGCGCCGAAGAGTTCCAAGGCACTGGTATCGGCTTGGCAAACGTTCGTAGAATCGTGTCACGACACGGCGGCAGGAGCTGGGCGGAGGCTGAGGTGGGCAAAGGGGCCACCTTTTTCTTCAGTATGCCTGCTACGTCTGCGCCCGAAGGAGCGTGACGCATTGCTGAAACCTATTCTGATTGTGGAAGACAGCCAGAACGACCTGGAACTGACTCTAAATGCATTGGAAAAGAGCAGGCTTGCCAATGAGGTGATCACGACACGTGACGGCGAAGAGGCTGCAAATTACCTTTTTCGGCGCGGCGCGTTTGCTGATCGCGCCATCGGCAATCCTGCCGTGGTGCTGCTTGACCTGAAGCTGCCAAAGATTGACGGGCTGGAGCTTTTAAAGATGGTGCGCGAGAACGAGGAGACCAGCAGGACGCCGGTGGTCCTGTTGACCTCTTCACGCGAGGAGCGGGATGTGATCAGCGGCTATCGGCTCGGCGTCAATGCGTATGTGGTGAAACCGGTGGAGTTCAGCGAGTTTGTACAAGCCATTCGCGATCTGGGCGTATTTTGGGCGGTGCTGAACGAGCCGCCGCCGGGCAGCATGCGGGTGCCGCGCAATGGCTGAAACTTCTCAGGAGCCGATCCGCATCCTGCTGCTTGAAGACAGCGACCTGGATGCGGAACTGGTGCTGGCGCGCCTGGAGCGAGCCGGGCTGGTACTCGAGGTGGATCGAGCACAGGATCGCGAGAGCTTTCTTACTCTGCTCCGGCGGAGCGAACACCATGTTGTGCTGGCCGACTATGCTTTGCCGGACTTTGACGGCATGGCCGCACTGGAGGCAACGCGGAGCCTGTATCCGCACCTGCCCTTTATCTTCATCTCCGGACGCGTAGGCGAGGAGGTGGCGATAGAAACGATGCAGCGCGGGGCCACCGACTATGTGCTGAAGCAGCGCCTGGAGCGGCTGGTGCCTGCGGTTACCCGCGCGCTCAAAGAGGCTGGCGAGCACGCCACCCGCATGCGCGCCGAGCGGCTCTTCCGCGAAAGCGAAACGCGCTTTCGCCACGTAATGGATGCGCTGCCGCAGATGGTGTGGGTTTCAAGCGCAGAGGGCGAGCTGCTCTACACGAACAAGGCGTGGCAGGAGCAGGTAGACCAGGGTGTAACGAGCTGGCTCGACCAGGGCCTGCTGGACGAACGGGAGCGGCCGACATGCGAGCTGATCTGGCAGCGAGCGCTGGCCAGCCATGAGGCGTTTAGCTGCGAGTGCCGCCTGCGCTCCCGCCAGGATGGCACTTTTCACTGGCACCTGGTGCGCATGGTCCCGCTTGTGGGCACCCGTACCAAGGATGGAAGCGCGTGCATCGACTGGCTGGGCACCGCAACCGACCTGCAAGAACAGAAACTGAATGAAGAAGCACTGCGGACCGCGGAAAAACTGGCCGTTACCGGCCGCATGCTCGCCTCGATCGCGCATGAGATCAACAATCCACTGGAGTCGCTTACCAACCTGATCTATCTCGCGAAACTGGAATCTCGCGATCAGCCGCGGGCACTCAGTTACCTCGACATGACAGAGAACGAACTCGCGCGCGTTTCCGCCATCACCAAACAGACGCTGCAGTTTTACCGTGACCCGCTCGCGCCTTCTGCCGTGAATGCACGGGAGATCCTTGAAGATGTGGTGCAGCTGTTCACCACCAGGCTTGCCTCGAAGAGGATCCGCATGACCCTCGATGCCGCAGACAGTATCGTTTTTCAGGCAATCAAGGGCGAAATACGGCAGGTGCTGATCAACCTGATGGGCAATGCCATCGATGCGGTGCAGCACGGCGGTGAGATCCGGGCAGAAGCGCACCTTGTCCGCCAAGAAGGCAAGTCCATGGTCGAGTTGTGCATCTATGACAATGGCGCAGGGCTTGCTGAAGCGCAGGTGGGCAAGCTGTTTCAGCCGTTTGTGAGCACCAAGGGCGCCCACGGCACGGGGTTGGGCCTTTGGGTTTCCAAAGGTATTGTTGAAAAGCATGCCGGGTCGATCGGGCTTGTTTCTGCAAACAAGGACGGCCAGAACACCACCACGGCTACGGTGCGGCTCCCGCTTGAGGTAAGTGGCGAACTGGTGGCGCAAAGCGCGCTGCCCACTTAGCCTGCCGCGGGCTCCCACGCGCGTGCGAACAAGAGAGCTCACCTTCAGGATCGTGCCGGGCGCGTCGCAGTCCGGGATTTCGCATCGAATCGCAGAGAAGATGGCGAACCAGAAAGCGGCTGACCCGAGCCCCAAGCCGCCTGCCTTATCAAACAGGAGCCCCAGGTATGAGTGACGATGTACCCGTATTAAACAAAGAAGAAGGCATTGCCAAGATCGCCGAGCTGATCAAGGATATCCAGATCGCGATGTTGACCACCATCGGCACCGACGGATCGCTGCATAGCAGACCCATGGCCACCCAGAAGTCCGCTTTCGAGGGGGAGGTGCTTTTTCTCACCGCGGATGATACGGGCAAGGTCTTCGAGATACAAAAAGATGCTGAAGTCGCGCTGACCTACGTTGATCCTAAACACACGTTCCTCAGCATGGCCGGGCGTGGGAGCATCTCAAACGATCGAGCGGTGATTGAGCAGCTTTGGAACCCGAGCTTCAAGGCCTGGTTCCCTGGAGGCAAAGAGGATCCATCCATACGGGTGCTGCGCGTCACCGTGGAGCAGGCCGAGTATTGGGAGTCTTCGTCGAGCGCCGTAGTGCGCAACGTAAAGATACTGGCTCGCGCGGTGACCGGCGGAAAGACTGCCGTGGGTGAGCATGGACGCATTACGCTGTAAGCGAACAGGCGAAACTGCTCTGGCTTTGGCGTAGTGCCGCGGCCGAGCATAGGAAAGGCAAGTTACATGGCGTTGCCGACGATCGACTTGAAAGAGCGCGCAAGAGAAAAAGCCGAGGAAGAAGAGCAGGGTTCTGCATCTTCGACGCAGAAGGATCTGGAGCGGCCTACAGCCAGCCAGATCTTTAACCAGGTAGCCGAGAATGCGCGCGGCGAGCTCGCGCGCAGGCCGCTGCCGCTTGCAATCTCCGGCATCGCGGGCGGGCTCTTGATGGGCCTCACCGGGATGAGCGTGTCCATCTTGCTGTCGCTGGTAGGCAATACGCCGGCAGGCGAGCTTACAGCTTATTTCTTTTATCCACTCGGGTTCATGGTGGTAATTCTCGGCCGGAGCCAGCTGTTTACCGAGAACACGCTCTACCCCGTAGCGTTGATGCTCGATGAGCGTCGCCACTACCTTGCGACGCTTCGCCTGTGGGTAACGGTATTTCCGGCAAACGTGCTCGGAGCCCTGCTGTTTGCGCTGCTCGCGATCAAAACCGGTGCGCTTCGACCTGAATATGCGGCGCAGTTAATCAGGCTTGGCGTGGAGGCACAGTCCCCTGCTGCGGCCCACGTCTTTTGGAGCGGAGTGGTCGGCGGCTGGATCATCGCCACTGTCGCGTGGCTTGTAAGCGCGAGTCATTCGATCACAGGTGCGGTAATGCTGATCTGGTCGATGACGTTTATCGTCGGCATAGGACACTTTGCACACTGCATTGCAACCAGCGGCGAGATACTTAGCGCGGTCCTTGCCGGCCAGGTTCACCCGCTTGCTTTTTTTGCATGGCTGCTGCCGGCAACGCTTGGCAATATCATGGGCGGCGTACTGCTGGTTACCCTGCTTGAGTATGGGCAAACCAAGCTGGAGTAGACGCTTCGGCTTGCGGTGCGATGCAGCCGCCGGCACGTTCGAGTGTCGTTCCGGAGAGTGGCTGTCGACCTCCCGCGCTTAACCCAGCAGCAGGCGCACACGCTCTGTTAACGCCATCGCATCTTTGGGCGCGAAGACCTTAGCGTCGTTGTCGAAGTAAACATAGACATCGCGGGGGGCGCACCTCCGGCATCGTTTGCGGGCAGGCAAATCTTCCACCGCTCACCTGCCCGCCGCGCGCCCAGGTAGCTATACGGGCCGCCCATTGATCGAGCGCAGCTGCGTCATAGCCGCTTGTGTAGAGCACCTCTGAGCCGTGGAGGCGACAGTAGATAAAGCTCGAGGTGACATCCATCAGCAACGGCCACTCGACCGTGTCGGCGCATACCAGAGCCACGTGATAGCGGCGCAAGAGTGAAGCAAACTCGCTGCACACAAACGTCTCGTGCCGGATCTCCACGGCATGCTGCAGGGGCTGTGTGGGGAGCATCTTGTCGCTTGCTTGGCCAACGGTAAGCCATGCCCGCCCCTGCAACCGCTCGTCATGGTTGTGAGCTAGAGCCTGGGCGGCCTGTGTAGTACGCGGCAGCAGCTCGAAAAACTTCTCCAGCAATGTGTGCGTCGCCCGGGTATAGGTAAACCGCGGCGGAAACTGCCACAGCATCGGTCCAAGCTTGTTGCCGAGGCGCAACAGCCCCGAGGCATAAAGGTTCGCCAGCGGCTGCTCTATGCGGTTCAGCTTCAACATGTGCGTGATGAATCGCGAGCCCTTTACCGAGAAAACGAAATCTTCCGGCGTTTCGCACACCCAGTTGCCGAAGCTTGAAGGTCGCTGCAGGGAGTAAAAGGTTCCATTGATCTCAATCGAAGGAAAGAGCGAAGCAGCAAAGCGCAACTCCTGTTTGTGGGGTAGCCTGGGCGGATAAAAATCGCCTCGCCACGGTTTATAGGTCCAGCCTGAGATGCCGATGCGCACACGACCGACGACCTGCGGAGCGACGGTTTCTGTTGTGGTGCCTTCTGTCACTCAAGCATCCAGCCGTAAGTGCACGAAGCTTTGCCGCAGAAACAGACATAGCGCCTCGACCACCAACTCATGATCCGCCCTTTGAGGAAGCCCGGAGAGAGTAACGGCACCGACGACGCCGGCATCGCGGACGGCGATCGGAAAGCTTCCGCCATGGGTTGCAAACTCGGACAGCGGCAGCCCGTACTTTTCTGTGATGCCGCTTTCCTTCCACTCCAGTGAGAGGCCTACGGCGTAGGAAGAGCGGAGGAAGCGCGCGACGGTATTGCACTTGCGCCGCACCCAATCCGGATGATCCGGCGTCGTCCCTTCGAGCGCGGAATAAAAGAGCGGCTGGCCAAACCGGCGTACGTCGATGACAACAGCAAGCTTTCGCTCCACAGCCATTTGACGGAGGAGAGAGCCAAGCTCCCAGGCTGCCTCGGCGTTGAAGCGCGCAAACTGCAGCACTCGTTCCTGCTCGTCGATCTTCGCTAAATCGTCAGCGATCTGCATACACGGGCAAGTCCATTCGGTGTTTGAAGCAAGAGGGCCTCTGGACGTGACACTCGGGCTGGGATAGGTCACACAGTTGCGCGAAGGCGAAGAAGGCCCGTCCGAGCCTCTTCGCGCTTGCTCCATCAACCGTTCAGCTCTACCTTGTCGTGCCATGAGCTTGCATGTTCCAACGCCTTGTTCACGTTCTGGATATTTTCCACTCCCTGCGTATTCAACCAGTCGGCAAAAGCCTTTTCGCCGTTTCTGGCAAACACTGCCACGCCGTCTGCCCAGGTGGCGCGTCCGCACAGGACCCCATTGAAGCTTGTGCCGCTTTCACCTGCCAGCTCAAGCGTCTCAATAAAGATGGCGTTGGTTACACCTGCGGAGAGATAGATAAAGGGCTTGTGTGTGGATGAGGCGGCCGTGCGAAAATGCTCCAACGCTTCAGCGCGCGAGTAGGCTTGCTCGCCTTTGAAGGCTTGTGTGCCCCCGACAAACTTCATCTGCACCGGTACTTCTACCTTAAGAACATCGACGTTGTATTTCTCTTTGCCAAACTCCTCCATGGAGCCCGTCACGATTGCCGGTTTGCGCTTGGCGTAGGCTAGTCCTTTTTCATCCTCGCCATGCACGTCGTAGCCTACAAACTCGAGGAAGAATGGAATGTCCCACGCACGGCACTCATCGCCGATCCGCTCGATGAAGGCGTACTTTACGTCGTTGATCGTGCTGCTCTCAAACGGCGAGTAGTAGAGCAGGATCTTGATGCAGTCCGCACCTGCCTCCTTCAACCGTCGCACCGACCAGTGATCCAGCAGGTCTGGCATGCGGCCCGCCTCAGTTGCGTCATAGCCGGTCTTTTCATAGGCCAGCAGCAAGCCCTTGCCGTGGCGCTTGTGCGTTGCCGGCAGCCCAAACTCGGGGTCGAGCAGGATGGCGGACGCATACTGGGTCAAGGTGTCTGTCACCATGGACTTGAAATCTTCCAGCATCGAATCGGGAACCTCGGCAACGCCTTTTTCCTTGGCCAGCGACTTTTGCAGGGAACCGCGTTGGTCCATGGCTGCCGCGGCGATCACGCCACGCTCGTTGGATACGGCTTTCAGCCCGGCCAGCTTGCCCGGGGTCAACTTGATCGACATCGTTTGTTCTCCTCTGCGCAAAAACGTTCCGCCTACATACTCTCGCCGCTTTGGTAGCTGTTTATCGCTTGTGCGGGCGGCCGCCTACTCTTAGTGGATGCCAGTCGCGCGCGCTGCGGCATCACTTTCCACGGTTTCGAGCATGGCTCGCTCGGCGGCAACCAGCTGGCGGATGCCCACTTGGGCATAATCCATCATCTCGAGCAGCCGCTCTCGAGGAAATGCTTTCTTCTCAGCGGTCGCCTGGACCTCGATCAGCCCTCCGTCCTCAGCCATGACCACGTTCATGTCGACCTCGGCTTGCGAGTCTTCTTCGTAGGCCAGGTCGAGCAGCGTGGTGCCTTCGACGATGCCGACGCTGGCTGCCGCGATCAAATGCAGCAGGGGCGACCGCTTGAGCGTACCGGCCTTGACCAGCCTGGCGAAAGCCAAGGCAAGCGCCGCACAGGCCCCGGTGATGGCAGCAGTGCGCGTGCCGCCATCGGCCTGGAGCACGTCACAGTCGAGAATGACCGTTCGCTCACCGAGCGCCTGCATATCGACGGCGGCGCGGAGCGAACGACCGATGAGCCGTTGTATTTCGTGGGTGCGGCCGCCGATCTTGCCTCGCTCCGACTCCCGCGGGCTGCGGGTCAGGGTCGCGCGAGGCAGCATGCCGTATTCGGCCGTGACCCAGCCCCGGCCCTGGTTGCGCATCCAGCCGGGCACGCCCTGCTCGACGCTCGCATTGCAAAGCACCCTCGTATTGCCCAACTCAATCAGAACTGACCCCTCAGCGGTACCAACGTAATCGGGAATAAGGCGAAAGGGACGAAGAAGTTGAGCAGAACGGCCGCCGGAGCGGAAAAAGGCTGTGGAAGATTCGGGCATGACCCATTGTAAGGCGGCAAAACGGGAATCTGCGACGCTGGTTCCGTTCCGGGATCAGCCGGCTAACTGCAGTGTTTAGAGGTACTTGCGGCGCTCGGCTCGGCTGGGGTCCCGATTCGGAACCTCCGCGGCAGGGCGCAAGCTTGACCTTCTTCGAAAACGCGCTTGCTAAAACGTTGAAAGCAGAGAAGATACGAGGCAGCGACCGATTGGCACGGCCCGTGCATAGAAGGACAGCGAGACCGTACGGGCCTACTCGCCAAGGAGTGCACTATGCAATTTTCCGATCTGCCAGGCAAAACCTTTGAAAGCAAGCTGCTCCCTTTCCGCTCGCCTGTTTCGCCCTTGCAAAGTCTGGATGGTGCTCCTGGCGGTGTGCCTATGCCGCATGACGTCGCCACGCTGCGCAGGCCGATGACTGTGGAGACTGCCGCAACCGCGGGCGCCAACCGGGAAAAGCAATCGGCAAAGCTGAACGAGCTCGACAGCCTGGCGCATGATGCGCGCAATCTGCTTACCTCTTTGTCTTTGATGGGCGGCCTTTTGGCTGAGCCGGGGGTGCTCGGGACCGACCACCAACACTACGCCGGAGACCTGCAGCAGGTAGCGGGCTCGCTAGGCATGCTCATCGAGCGCATGGCGGCGGCTCCGCAGATCGGCCGGGAGCCGGTATTTGTGCGTGAGCCGCTTCGTTCGCGGGCGCAGGCACCCAGCAAGGCGAGTACAGCACGCACTACGCAAGCGGGTACGGTGCCTGCGCAAAGAGAGGAGGCCGGCCCGATGGTGAAAAGCTGTGAGCGGCTGCTGTCCTCCGTCGCCGGGCCGAATGTGGCACTGCACATCTCCTACGAGCGAGGGCTGGGCGTGCTGGCCTTGTGTGGAGAAGACCTGACGCGCGTGCTCATGAACCTGGTCAAGAACGCCGGCGAGGCCATGCCTGGAGGCGGACGCATTGCGATCACGGTGCGAAAGGCTCTGGGTGCACGACCGGCCGCGCTGATCCAGGTAGAAGACACCGGTGCAGGCATCCCCGCGCACGCGCTTGGGCAGATCTTTCAGGCCGGCGTCACCAGCAAGAGAAATACACGCGGTTGGCCGTCGAGCGAGCACCACGGGCTGGGACTTACCATCGTGCGGGAACTGGTGGAAAGCGTTGGAGGCACAATCCGCGTGAGCTCAACGCTCAAGAAAGGCAGCCATTTCGAGATCAAAGTGCCCTGTCACAAAGGATGAGCCGATGTGGATGAAGCCGGAGAAGAAGGATCATGGTGCGGCAGGCTGACTTCCGTAACTGGGCGACGAAGCGAAAGTCTCCTAGAATGAGCCACACAGTCACTGACACCTATCCTTATGGCCCTAGCACCGCCCGGCAAGATGCACGTACTCATTCTGGACGAGGATGCAGCAGTTCGCTCTGCAATCTGCGAGATTGTCGCTGCACGAGGGTTCCAGCCGCACGCAGTATGCACCGTTGAGGCGGCGCGCGAGTACCTGCGCGGCAACTCGACTGACGTCCTTTTGCTCGATCTTAAATCGCCCAGCGGCGATGGTATCGACCTGCTCGATGAAGTGAAGACGCTGCAGTCGGAAACCTCGATCATCGTCATGACGGCATTTGCCACGGTCACCTCAGCGGTGGAGGTCATGCGCACCGGAGCCACGGACTACCTGACCAAGCCTTTTGCGATGGAAGAACTCGCGGCGGTGCTGGAGCGGACGGCGACTCGACGCCAGCTTAACTCCGACAGCCGAAAACTCCGGGAGCGGCTCCGCTCGCAGCAAAACCTGGGCACCATCGTCGGGCAAAGCCCTGAGATGGACAAGCTGTATCGCATTCTTTCCAAGGTCGCGCACTCCTCGCACCCGGTCATGATCCTGGGCGAAAGCGGGACAGGTAAGGAGCTGGTGGCGCGCTCGATCCATGGCAATGGTCCCAATGCGCAAAAGCCCTTTCTGCCGGTTGACTGCGGCTCGCTGGTGCCGACCCTGGTCGAAAGTGAGCTATTCGGCTACGTAAAGGGTGCCTTTACGGGAGCCAACCGGAACAAGGACGGTTTGCTGGTCTCAGCCGAAGACGGCACCGTATTTCTTGACGAGATTGGTGAGCTGCCCCTCGACCTGCAAGCAAAACTGCTTCGCGCTCTCCAGGAGCGCGAGGTGCGGCCTGTGGGCGCCAGCTTCCGCGTCCCTGTCAAGGCGCGTATCCTTGCCGCAACCAATCGCGACCTCACCGCGATGGTGGAACAAGGGCGCTTTCGCAAGGATCTTTTTTATCGCTTGAATGTCGTGTCGCTCAAGATACCGCCTCTGCGGGAGCGCCGGCCAGATATCCCTTTACTCACCGCACACTTTCTGGATCGCATCGGCAAGGAGTATGGGAAGAAGTTCGAATTAGGAGACGAAGCCTTGCGCGTGCTTGCCGACTATGACTGGCCGGGCAATGTGCGGGAACTTGAAAACGCTCTGGAGCGCGCTTGTTCCTTTGCATCCGGCGACGTGGTGCAACTCGGCGACCTGCCCACCCAGTTGCAGGATTTTCGCATGCAGCAGCGCAAGATGACAGCGCCGCTGCGTCAGACCCTGGAGATGGCGGCAGCGCAGCCTGGGGTGACTTCACTGGCCGATATGGAACGGCAGGCGATCCTCGATGCGATTCGAAGACTGAAAGGCGACAAACTGCAGGCAGCGCGGCTGCTGGGGATCGGCAAGACGACCCTTTATCGAAAATTGAAGGAGTACCACATCGCTGATCACATGCTCGGCGCATCCTGAGCTTGCCCCCTGAGGAAGCCTCGAAGTGCCGGCAGGGAAGTCATGCGATTGCAGAGAGGTGCCGGATCCTCCTCGCTGCTGCGCCACCAGGAGGATCAGCTATGCACACTGCGCTCATCATTACCGCTATCTCCGGCGCCGAACACTGCGCCGCCACCTTATCCAAGCAGCTGGGCTTCCGTGTCGATGTGGCCCCGAGCCGTCGCGAGGGCATGGCAGCGCTTCGTCGCCACGAGTACACCATCGTTGTGATTGACGAGCCGGTAGCCGAGGCCAGCCCCGAGGGAGCGGACTTGCTCTGGAAGCAGGCCGGCCTGGCGATTCCGCTTCAGATCAACTTTGCTATCTCCGGCGCCAACCGGCTGATCCGGGAGGTACGAGCGGCTTTGCAGCGCCGGGAGCACGAACAAAACTTGGCAATGCGGGCGGCGACAACGGCAATTGAAAACGAACTCCGAGACACGGTGACCGGTCTGCTGCTGCATTCGCAGCTCGCGCTCACCGACCCGCTCGTTTCCGCCCCGCTTACGGCGAAACTTCAGACCGTTGCCGAGCTGGCTTCGCATCTTCGTTCGCGGCTGGAGCGTGCGGCGCCCCCCGCATAACGCAAGCTCAGCGCTTACTGCGCTCACGAACCGCTCATCTTCATCGCACCACTCACGACCCGCTCCTCTCATCACCCGCTTCGGGGATCGGGGATGACGGCCATGCTCTTCCGTCGATTGTTCGCAAGGGGACAGAAGCCTCGATGCGCCTTCGTTGGCGCTCTCTCTCGGAGGCTCTGCAGGTTGCCCGGCCGAGCTTTTGGGCGGATCGCGTCGGCTGATGCGCGGTTGGCTCCAACGCATTTTGGCCAATCTGCTCCTTCCACCTCCGATAACTCTTCTTTATCCCGTCTATCAGCACTCTTCGCTGCGTGCATTTTTCTGTTGAATCCGCACGACCTTTGTTACTAAAGTTGCGCATGGCTATCAGGAATCACCCACACCCTACTGTGCGCCATCGCAACCAACAGCGATCTGCCGGCCGGTTCTAGAACCGGTTGCATCAAGACTGCGACGGCTTCGGCTATCTCATGAGCCTCGCTTCGAGGCGGGTCTGCTCCGAGGCTTCGCTCCAGCTTGCGGGGTTTTTGAGAGCGCTTTTGGCGTCGACTTTTTCGAAAGCCCACGCTCGCACAAGAAAAAACTGAAAAGTGGTTGAACCAACCTTGGAGGCTCCATGACGCTCAGCCGAGGCAGGCTTTCTTCATCTCTACGACTCCTGCTGCTTTCCCTGTTCCTACTCGCGCTGCCTGGCATCGCGCAGACCTTTCGCGGTGGAATCGCTGGCTCCATTCTCGACCCATCCGGCGCGGCAATTGCAGGCGTGCAGGTGGAGGCCATCGACAATGCGACCGGGATAAAGCGGGACACGATCTCCTCCAGCGGAGGCGAGTTTACCTTCAACGACCTCCCGCTCGGAACCTATACTGTGACCGCCGTTTCTTCAGGGTTCGCAGGGATGAAGATTGATAAGGTCCCTGTTTCCGCAGGCGAGGTGTATGCGCTGCCCATCACCTTGAAGGTGGCGCAATCGACCGAAACAGTGGAGGTATCCGCTGCCGGCCTGGCGCTGGACACGACCTCTACGGTGCAGACCACAGTGTTGCCGAGCACCACAGTACAAAATACGCCGATGAACGGGCGTGATTTTACTCAGCTTATCTCCATTACTCCCGGCTTCGGCGGCTACTCCGCGGGAGGTTTCGGCTCGGTCAATGGGACCCGCGCGAACCAGGTAAACTGGCAGATCGATGGTTCGGATAATAACGATTTATGGCACAACATTCCGGCCGTCAACCAGGGTGGCGTTGAAGGGATTGCGGGGGTGACGCTCCCGCTGGACTCGATAGAACAATTCTCGCAGCAAACACAGTCCGGGCCCGAGACAGGCCGCAACCCCGGCGGCACGGTCAACGTCGTAACCAAGTCCGGGACCAACCAGCTCCACGGTTCCGTGTATTACTACAACCGGAATGAGGCGCTTTCAGCTATTTCTCCGTTCGCCACGCCCAATGCCGACGGCAAGCTGGTAAAGAACAAGCTGAGAAATGAGCAGTACGGTGCCTCAGTAGGCGGCCCGGTACTGAAAGACAAGCTTTTCTACTTTGCCAATTACGAGAAACAGCAATTTATCATTGAAGCGCCCGCGTCCGCTACTGAGCCTTCCACAGCGTACCAGGCGCAGGCAACAAGCGTGCTCAACCAGTATGGCGTTCCTGTAAATCCAGTGCAGGCGACCGTGTTGAACACGCTGTTTCCGGCCTACGCGCTGACAGGCGCCGCAAGCCAGAACAACTATTCAAATGCTTCGCCGATCACAGGCTATAGCTACAACGGCGTCGCCAAGATCGATTACACGCTCAATGCAAAAAACACCCTCTCCGGGCGCGCGTATGGAGGCCAGGGGAGCCAGATAGCACCGGTAGGCACCATCGTGCCCTACTACTTTGAAGAAGGACCGATTCACGTCTTCAATTACTCGGCGGTGCTCAATACAATCTTCAGCCCGCATGTCACAAACCAGGTTCTGATTGGCGTCAACTACTTCAACCAGGTCTTTTACGACCAGAACCACACCTTCAACATGACGGCGCTTGGGCTGAACACAGCTGTGCCCAGCAGCCTCTTAGGCGCCCCGGCAATCAATATCAGCGGCTTTGACAAGCTTTCGAATGCAACGCCGCCCTCCGGTCGGAACGATATCACAGGCCTGATCACCGATGCCATCTCGTACGTGGTCGGCAAGCACGAGCTTCGCTTTGGAGGCGAGTACAGGCAAGGACAAGTAGACGAGTTTTACCACCGCAAGGAGCGAGGCAGCTTCACCTATGACGGCTCGCAGGGTCCTTGGTCGAGCTCCACTACGCCTACTGCATGCGATCGCCAGTTTGGGGTAGCCCCGAACTCGAAGACGCCGATCCATGCCGATGGGCCTACCCTTGCGCTGGCAGATTATCTGGCTGGTTGCACGTACAGCGCAGGCATTGTTCGCGGAGACACGGCGCGCCAGGTGTTTGTCAATACTTACGACCTGTTTGTCCAGGATGCATGGCAGTTGACCCCGCACTTAAACCTGAACTACGGCGGGCGCTACGACTATCTCGGGCCAATGCATAACGGCTACGACAATCTGTCAGTGTTTCGGCCCAATGCCGCAAACACCACGGTGCCCGGTATTGCCTTCCAAGGGCAACAGATCAGCAGCCTGTTCAACCCGGCGCACGACAATGTCAGCCCGCGGGTTGGGTTTTCCTACGCCCCTGGGCAGCCTGAGGGCGTCGTCGTCCGCGGAGGCTTTGGCGTCTTCTTCGATGAACCGAATCTTAACCCGTTCCTCGATAACAGGCCTCCAAACGGCGGGGCATCCGGCGCGGAGAGTAATCCGGCGGGGCCGAGCCCGGTGGCAACCTTGAACGACAACTTCCTGATTATCCCAACCAACGGCGCATCGCTGTTTGCACAGAGTGCCGCCTTTACTCCGACGCAAAGCTATAACCTGTTCTCGGTCAATCCTAACTTCCGCAGCTCGTATAACTACAACTTCAACCTGAATATCGAGAAGAGTCTCGGGCCGAATGTAATCGCGACGATGGGCTATGTCGGGTCCGAAGGTCGCAAACTGCTGATCATCCGGGATGCCAACCAGGCGGCTATCAACAGCGCCAGCCTCTGCGCCTCTGCAGCGGTTGCCAATGGCACCTGCAACAATACTTTTGCGCAGAACGCGACGCGGCCCTATGGAGCGCAGTTCCCTTACTACGGAGCAATCAACGAGATCAACAGCGCCGGTACTTCAAACTACAGCTCTTTGCAGGCTACGCTTCGCGCCTCCAACTGGCATGGGCTTACCTCACAGTTTGGCTATACATGGGCGCATGGGCTCGATACCATGACGCAGTATCGAAACACGGTGCCGCAGAACAGCTTCGATCTGAGAGCAGACTACGGCAACATGGACTACGACACGAGAAACAACTTCACCACGTACCTTAACTACGCCATGCCGGGTTTTGCTGCCGGTCCGCACTGGCTGAGCCATGGCTGGCAGCTCAATAGCTTGATCACCCTGCACGGTGGGCAACCTTTCAGCATCTTTACCGGCACCGACACAAGCGGCACCGGCGAGGGGGAGGATCGGGCCAACCAGACGGGTCCTATTGTGCGCACCAGCACCAACATCGCGAATCATAGCGGAGTAGCTCAGTTTATGACTGCGGCTAACCTGGCCGTGCCCTCCGGGACCTTTGGTACCATGCGCAGAAACCAGATCTATGGGCCTGGCTATGAGGATGTCGATTTCTCTGTCTTCAAGGACGGGCACATAACAGAACGCGTTTCCGCGCAATTCCGCGTAGAAATGTTCAATCTCCTCAACCACACCAACCTCGCTCCTCCCGACAACAGTCTGGCGGATGGGTCCTCCTTTGGAACCATCACGCAGACGATCGGCTACTATAACGGCGCGCCGGGTCTTGGTCCTGGGGAGCCGTTCAATACACAGCTCGCGCTGAAGATTATCTTTTAAGCGGGGCTGCGGCAGCCATGCAAGGGTGCGGCCGGCAAGCCGCACCCTTGTTTTTGTGAATACGGATACAACACGAATCCTGGAGTAGTTGCATGGGTGTAAGTCGTAGAGAGTTTCTGATGCGGGTCGGGCAGGCGGGAGGCTATGGAGCAGCGTTTCTCACCATGCAATCGATCGGGCTGATGCCGGCCTATGCCACCAGCGCAGCAAAGATTGACGCCGAGTCCGGGTCGGGTGCCGGCGTTAAAGTGGTGATTCTTGGCGGGGGTATTGCGGGCCTGGTGGCTGCTTATGAGCTGCGTGCGCTCGGGTACAGCTGCACTGTTCTTGAAGCACGGGCGCGGCCGGGCGGACGGAACTGGACGGTACGCGGCGGCGACACGGTCAGCCTGGCCGGTAAAGACGTCCAGCGGTGCGACTGGGATGCGGGGCACTATCAGAATGTAGGCCCTGCGCGGCTGCCTTCCATCCACAAGAATATTCTGGGCTACTGTCGCAAGCTAGGCGTGGAACTGCAGGTGGAGGTGAACACCAGCCGGTCATCCTTTCTGCAGAATGATGCGGCCAACGGCGGTAAGCCCCTGGTGCAGCGGCAGGTAATCAACGACACGCGCGGCCATGTCAGCGAACTGCTGATGAAATGCATGAGCCAAGGTGGACTCGACCAGGAGATCTCAAAGGCCGATCGCGAGCGCATGCTTGATTTCCTTCGCGTGTACGGCCCGCTTGATGAAGCAGGAAAGTATCTTGGCAGCGACCGCGCCGGGTATAGCAAGCCTGCAGGCGCGGGCGAAGATGCAGGCATCTTGAGCACGCCGATCGATATGCACACCTTGCTCGATGCAGACTTTTGGCAAGGGATTCTCTTCGAAGAAGCCTTTGACATGCAGGCGACGATGTTTCAGCCTGTCGGCGGCATGGACCGGATCCCGTATGCTTTCGCCCACTCTCTCGGGAACCTGGTGCAGTATGGTGCGCAGGTGAACGAGATTAGAAAGAGCGGAACGGGGGTGCGAGTAGGCTACGCGCGGGATGGCGGATCGCACAGCATAGAGGCTGAGTACTGTATCTGCGCGATGCCTTTGACTATCCTCAAGAAGACACCGAATGACTTTTCCCCGGCTTACAAAAAGGTCATCGAGGAGTGTACTTATGCGCACGCCTACAAGGTGGCCTGGGAGAGCAGGCGCTTCTGGGAGCAGGACTACAACATTTATGGCGGCCTTGAGTTTATTAGCCAGGGCTGCAGCCCGATATGGTTTCCTTCAGCCGGCATGTTCAGCGAGCGCGGCGTGCTGGTAAGCGGATACACGGATGAGCGGAAGTCGGCGTTCAACGACTTGAGTCTCCAAGGGAAGTTTGAAGAGAGTCGAAAGTCGATAGAACGGCTGCACCCAGGTCATGGTTCGGAGCTCGAAAAGCCGATGTACGTTGGCTGGGGACGAGTGCCGTTCAACGAGGGGTCGTGGATCCAGAGCTATGGCCCGAACCAGGATCGCGCGCCGGGCGCGGCCGTTACGAGGCAGGGGGCGCCGGCACGGCCGGCCGCAGCGCAGACCAAGACCAATCCAGGATACGAGACACTGATCCAGGCCGATGGCCCGGTATACTTTGCAGGTGACCATGCAAGCCACATCGTTGGCTGGCAGGAGGGTGCCGCGCTGAGCTCGCTGCGCGCGGTGCAGGCAATTGCAGACAAAACCAAAGCCGCGCGGCTGGCGCATGCAGGCAGCTCGGCCCGCGGATGATGAAGCTTTTGAGAAAAGGGGTTTCGCCGATGATCGGTCGTAAGTGGATGGCGGCAGCTGTGATGAGCATTGCCGCTGCAGGGTGTGTATCGGCTCAAGTAACGGTTAAGCATCTGCAGCCTGAGGAGCGGAGCCCGATTGCGCAGGGAGTCTGGGCGGGTGACACCCTGTACCTGAGCGGCCAACTTGCCTCGCCGGCCACGCCGGCGGACCCGGCAAAGGGGACCGAGGCAATCTACGGCGATACGCGCACGCAGTCGTTGTCGGCACTCAACAAGATACAGGCGCTCTTGAAAGCGCAGGGTCTCGACATGGGCGATGTAGTGAAAATGACGGTCTTTCTTGCAGGCGATCCGGCCAAGGGGGGCAAGCTTGACTTTCCCGGGCTGCAGGCCAGTTATACCCAGTTCTTCGGCACCAAGGACCAGCCGAACAAGCCGGCCCGCAGCGCCTTCCAGGTAGCGGCGCTGGCCGCACCCTGGGCGTTGGTAGAGATAGAAGTGATCGCCGTCAAGTCAAAGTGAACTAAGTGAAAAGGTCAAGGAGAAAGCGGCGGGGCACACACACAGGCGCCGCCGCTGCTTTGGCGCTGGACTAACCGGCCGACAAATTGCCGGACTAAGTCGACACACTGCTTCATCCAAACCGATCGACGAACTGCCGGTCTAGCTCAGGATGTTATGGCGTTCCCCGCCCAGCCGAGTTCCCTCAGGCAGCATCGTTTCGGCTGCTGTCGTGCTCATCACCTGCTTGTATGCGGTCTGGAAGCGTTGCATCTCGCCACGCGTGCCAACCGTCACGCGAACGTAGGTAGGCATGATCGGCCAAACGCGTCCGACATACACTCCCTCGGCTGCCATGGCGGTAAGCACCTGCTTGCCCGGGCGACCGGTGTCGAGCATGAAGCAGTTGCTTTGTGAGGGGATAAAGGGGTAGTGATTCGCCGCAAGCCAGTCAAAGGTTTCATTGCGGATGTCAGCATTGATCTTTTTACGAGCGGGCAGGATGCCTGGGTCCTGGAGGCTTGCGGTAGCAGCGGCTACGGCCATGATCGGCAGGGCGTTCATGCCGAAGTAGGAGATCTTTTCGAGCAGGTCGGGGCGTCCGATCGCAAAGCCGCACCGCACCCCGGCCATGCCATAAAGCTTTGAAAAAGTGCGCAGCACGATCACATCGCCATCTGCTTTGACCAGATCGAGCGAGGGCGTCGCATCAGAAAAGTGGATATAGGCTTCGTCGATCAGCAGCAGGGAGCCTTTCGGCTTGTTTGCCAGCGCGTACTGAATCTCTTCATGGCTGGTGATGGTGCCGCTCGGATTATTGGGATTGCAAATATAAAGAACGCCCGCCTGGGGATCGGCGGCAATCATGGCGCGCACATCGTGGGCGTGCGTGGCGGTAAGCGGAACCTTGTGAATGGCGGCCCCGCGCAGCGACGCAGCGTGCATCCCGGCCTCATAGCCGGGGTCGGCGGTGACATAGGAGCGCTCAGGCGAGGTAAAGGCGAGAACGCTGTAGTGCAGCGGCTCGCTCGATCCGGCATACGGCATTACGTACTCGGGTTTGAGCCCTTCGAGGGTGGCGAAGGTAGCGACCAGCTTTTCTGTAAGGTCCATGTCATAGCGGCCACCTTCCGGGATCAGGCTGGAGATGGATGCGCACGCGCCGCTGCAGGGTCCCAGGGGATTTTCATTCGCATCGATGCGTACCGCGCCCGGCGGCACGTGCCTGGCGACCATCCGCCGTTGAGCGTGTGCCAGTTGCGGCTCAGTAAGGGCCGGCATGGCGGCAACGGCAGAGGCAGCGGCAGCGGCGCGAAGAAAGGAGCGGCGGGATAGAACGGAAGAAGGCACGGCAAGTCTCCTGCGGATGCGGCTGGGAAGCAGAGTAGGTAGCTGAAGTAACTTACCGCCTCAGCCTAGACGTTCCACGTGCGGCCGACAAGAGGCAAGCAAAGCTATGGGAGTAATTTCTCTCGAGGATAAGAACGACTTATACGGTTGCTGCCCTTGAGGCTGAGAAAGGCCTAGGGGAGACCGACCGCCGCCGCCCGGGTCTCTCGCGCCTTCGTTTTACGACTGCACCAGTGCGAACGCCACAACGGTAGAGCCGCCGCGGCCGGCGGTTTGTTCCGCTTCCCTCGTCAGGTCTTCTTCAAGCGCATGGTGGGTAAGGTGCATTTCGCCGGAGGTGATCTCGGCCTCCGACGCGCCCACATAGCAAAGCTCACACATGCCCAGTCCTTGCTCGCCGAGCACGGGCGGACCAAAGATACGGCAGGTAAGCGGGCGCGACGCGTACAAGTCGCAGGTGCCGCTTGCCGGGTCGAGCACCGGGCAGGGCTCTTCATCGGCAAACGCCTCAAAGAGTGCGCGGTCCTGATCGGTTTCGCCCAAAGTGCCTGTGTCCGGATCGCCGGGGAAGCCGTGGCGCAACCGATGGGCGCTCGCAGCCGTGCGTTGCCGGATGCGGTCGGCGCGGGCGGGGTCAAGGGCTGCGAGCGCCGCGAAGCCGGCACGCAGGCGCGCCGCATCGAGCTGCGAGATCGCAAATACGCCATGGCAGCACTGCGTGCAGCCTGGCCGGCAAGCCAGCCACGTACCGGCACGCGAGACCGCGGAAGCAAGCGCGTCATCGACGATCTGCACGAGCTCCCGGTCACGCGCTGGATAGGCGGGGCGCATACCTTTAGAGTAAGCGAGACCTGAGATTCGCGCCCGATTCTGTACCATAGGCCTACAACGCCTTGGGGCAGGGAGCAGAGCCAGTTGAACCAACGAGCCGGTGCAGGCGAGCAGGTGCAGGTCAAGGTCGCTATCCTGGGATTCGGGACGGTCGGGCGCTCGGTGGCGCGCATCCTTTGCGATCGCGGCTCGAGCGAACTGCGGCTGTCGCACATCTTCAATCGCGGGGTGGAACGGAAGCGAGCCGACTGGTGCCCCCAGGACGTTCGCTGGACCAGCGATATCGCCGAGGTGCTTGCATCGGACGTGGACGTGGTGCTGGAGCTGGCGGGCGGCGTCGATGCGGCGGGCGACTGGGTGGAGCGCGCGCTGTCATGCGGCAAATCGGTGGTAACGGCGAACAAAAAGCTGATCGCGGCGCGCGGTCTGGAGCTTGACGCCCTGGCTCGCGCACACGGCTGCCAGCTTTTGTATGGTGCTGCGGTTGCCGGCGGGGTACCGGTGATTCCCGGTCTGCAGCAAGGCTTGTCCGCCGAGCGCGTCACGCGGATTGAAGGGATCCTGAACGGGACCTGCAACTACATGCTGTCCAAGATGGAATCGGGAGCCGAGTACGCGGATGTGCTGGCGGAGGCGCAGTCGCTCGGCTATGCAGAGGCTGACCCGATTGAGGATGTGGGGGGCTTCGATGCGCGAGCCAAGCTGGTGATCCTGGCTCGGCTGGCGCTGCATGCTGATGTGCCGGTGGAGAGTGTCGACTGCCGCGCGATCACCCCGGTGACTGCCATCGACTTCGATTATGCGCGGCTGCTGGGTTGCACAATCCGTCAGGTAGCGCGGGCTGAGCTTGACCCCAGGCAGCCGGATGGGACGGCTCTGCTTGCCAGTGTCGGGCCGATGCTGGTGCCGAAAGCCTCACCGCTGGCCTGGTCGCGGGGGACGGAGAACATGGTGCTGCTTGGCGGCGAGTATGGAGGCGATGTTGTCTTCTCAGGCCATGGTGCCGGCGGCAACCCGACGGCGGTTGCTGTAGTGTCAGACCTGCTCGCGCTTGCGCACGGGTCGCGACCGGTGGAGCTGCCGAGCCGGTCCGCGCAAGCCTCTAGCGATCTTTTTCTTCGGCATTATGTGCGCTTTGTGGTGCAAGACCGGCCGGGCATCGTGGCCGCCATCGCGAGTGCGCTGGCGGGGGAGCAGATCAATATCGACGCCCTGCTGCAAAAGCCCGGCCACAGCAAGGCGAGCCTCCCGTTTGTGGTCACCGTAGAGCCGTGCTCGGGCTCGGCGCTGCGGCGGGCGCTCGAGCGGGTGGCGCAGCTGGACTGCCTTCTGGAGCCTCCGCTCGATCTCCAGATCCTGGAACAGGAGTAAACCGGGAGCGCAGTTTCGAACGAGGACGCAGCCAACGGTGCGCCAAAAACTTTCGCGCGGCGCGACGGAGAAGATGGGAAGGGAGACAAGTCCGAAGGAGGCAGAGTAGCATCGTACCCATCAGCTATGGACACACTCCCGCGCATCACCGGCCTGCATATCGCCTCTGCCCCTGAAAATCCCGATCACCTTGCCCAGTGCTCTATCCGCATCGACGGCGCCGACACGGTCGCGCTGGAAGGCGAGCGGTTGATCGACGCGCTGAACCGTAACACCAAGGAAGTTCCTCAGGTGTGTTACCAGCATCATCTGGGGCCGATCCAGACCTGCGACACCTGCATGGTCGAGCTCGTCGACGCCGGCAGCGGGCAAAAAAAGTTAGTACGGGCCTGCGGAAGCGTGGTCACCCCCGGGCTGATTGTTGAAACCGAGTCAAAGCGAGCCCGCTCGGCGCAGACTGAAGCCTTTGATCGCATCCTTGGCAACCACCTGCTGTACTGCACCGTGTGCGACAACAACAACGGCAATTGTACGGTGCACAACACAACAGCACTGCTCCACGTAGAGCACCAGAAGCACCCGTACAAGGAAAAGCCGTATGAAAAGGATGAAACCAATCCTTTCTATCGCTACGACCCGGACCAGTGCATCCTGTGCGGGCGATGCGTTGAGGCTTGCCAGAACTACCAGGTCAACGAGACGCTTTCCATTCGCTGGGAGGATGAGCATCCTCGCGTGTTGTGGGATGGCGGCCAACAGATTGCCGGCTCCAGTTGTGTCTCCTGCGGACACTGCATAACGGTTTGTCCGTGCAACGCGCTGATGGAAAAGTCCATGATCGGCGAGGCCGGGTATATGACGGACTGGCCGGCCAAGGCGTTGCAGGGCATGATCGACCTGGTCAAGGCGGTTGAGCCGGAGATCGGCTACGGGCCCATCCTCAAGGTTTCTGAAACAGAAGCCGCGATGCGCCTGGTGCGCACCAAGAAAACCAAGACCGTGTGTACCTACTGCGGGGTGGGCTGCTCGTTCGACATCTGGACCAAGGATCGCCACATCCTCAAGGTTGAACCAGGCGAGGGAGCAGCCAACGACATCTCTACCTGCGTCAAGGGCAAGTTCGGCTGGGACTACGTAAACTCACCCGACCGGCTGACGAAACCTTTGATACGGGAAGGCGAGACCTTCCGCGAGGCAAGTTGGGAAGAAGCGCTCAAGCTGATCGGCGACAAGATGTCCGCCATCAAGCAGGAGCATGGCCCGGATGCGCTTGGCTTCATCGCCTCCTCAAAGACCACCAATGAGGAAGGCTACCTGATGCAGAAGCTGGCCCGGGCGGTCGTCGGTACGAACAATGTCGACAACTGCTCGCGCTACTGCCAGTCGCCTGCGACCCAGGGGCTGTTTCGCACGGTCGGCTAC
The DNA here is from genome assembly GCA_964246065.1 of uncultured Acidobacteriaceae bacterium. Taxonomy (GTDB): domain Bacteria; phylum Acidobacteriota; class Terriglobia; order Terriglobales; family Acidobacteriaceae; genus EB88. The sequence continues at coordinate 14,716 of CAXTPL010000009.1, read as the reverse complement.
GGGGGTGACTCAGGTTCGATCTCGGACATCGGGAAGGCAGCCTGCGTGGTCTGCGTCGGCACGAACACCACGGAAAGCCATCCTGTTCTTGCAACACGTGTCAAGCAGGCGCACAAGCTGCGCGGCTCCAAGCTGATCGTTGCCGATATACGTCGCCATGAGATGGCGCAGCGTGCCGATATCTTCTTCCAGCCGGCGCCCGGTACAGACATGGTCTGGCTTTCGGCGGTCACCAAGTACATCTTTGATAAAGGCCTGGCAAAGATGGACTTTATCCATCAGTGGGTAAACAAGCTGGAGGACTATCGCGCCAGCCTGGAACCGTTCACCCTGGAGTATGCCTCGCGCATCTGTAAGCTTCCGGTCGAAACGATCGTCCAGGTGGCTGAAGAGATTGCCGCGGCCGAGTCGGTTTGCATTCTCTGGGCCATGGGCGTCACCCAGCACATCATGGGGTCTGACACCTCCACGGCGATCTCGAACCTGCTGCTCGCCACCGGCAATTACATGCGGCCGGGCACGGGCGCCTACCCGCTGCGCGGGCACAACAATGTGCAGGGCGCAAGCGACTTCGGCTGTATGCCGAACATGTTCCCGGGCTACGACAAGATTGACGACGAAGAAGCGCGCGCGCGCTACCAGGAAGGCTGGGGCGTGGCCTTGTCCAAGCAAAAAGGCCTGGACAACCACCAGATGATCGACGCGATCTACGAAGGCAAACTCAGGGCCATTTACCTGTTCGGCGAAGACATGTACAGTGCCGACTCAAACGCTCACCACGTCGGCGGCGGCTTTGAGCGGCTGGAGTTTTTTGTCGTGCAGGATATCTTCTTTTCAGAAACTTGCCGCTTTGCCGATGTAGTTTTGCCCGCCAGCCCGTCGCTTGAGAAGGAGGGCACCTTTGTCAACACAGAGCGGCGCATCCAGCGTTTGTATGAGGTCTTTGAGCCGCTTGGCGAGTCGTTGCCGGACTGGAAGATCGTGCAGGCGGTGGCGAACACGCTAGGCGCCGGCTGGAACTACCAGCACCCTGCCGACATCATGCGCGAGGCGGCTTCGCTGGCACCGATGTTTGCCGGCGTAACCTACGATCGGCTTGCAGGCTACAAGACGCTGCAATGGCCGGTTGCTATCGACGGCACGGACGAGCCGCTGCTCTACACCACCGGGTTTCACCACCCGGATAACAAGGCGATCTTCCATCCGCTGGAGTTCCGCCCTCCTTCAGAGCCTGAAGACGAAGAATACGAGTTCCACCTTAACAATGGCCGGCTGCTCGAGCACTTCCACGAAGGCAACATGACCTACCGCGTGCCGGGGATCCACCAGGAAACTCCGGAGCGCTGGGTCGAGGTTTCGCCCGAGGCGGCCGAGCGATGCCATGTCACCACCGGGCAGTGGGTCGACTTGATCTCGCGGCGCGGCAAGCTGCGTACCCAGGTGCTGGTCACCGACCGTGTACGAGGCAACCAGATGTTTGTTCCCCTCAACTCGCCCCAGGAACCGATTAACCTTTTGACCGGTGACCAGGTAGACCCCGACACCCATACGCCGGCCTACAAGGAGCTTGCGGTCAAGATGAAGGTTCTGCCGTGGCGGGGTGAAAATCCGCTTCGTTCTCTCAACTTCCGCAACGGTCATCCAACGCCGCAGAACGGGGTAGAGGTCGAGCGCAAGTGGAAGCGGTCAGACTACCGGATGCCGGGCCTTGATCCAGAGCTGGTGCAGATCAACCTGAAGGCATAAGAGGAGCAAGATGGCGAAGGCAGTGGAGTTGCGGCCGGTACCTCGGCCGCCGATCGAAGAAGTACAACGTAAATTGGCCGCCGCGCCGTTAGAGCACGCCGATGCTGTACTGAATGCGTACCGTACCCTCCAGATGCTGCATGACAGCGACACTCTCGATATGATCCGGGGGCTTTTGGGTGCCGGGGACACGGTGTTGAACGAAGCCGTCAGCGTAATCACCGCTCCCGCGGCTACCCGGAGCATCCGGAACCTGCTCGTGCTTCTGAACCTGCTCGGCGAAGTCGATCCGGAGATGCTGCACTCTCTCGCCGATACGCTCACACCGCTGCTCAAGCCTACTGCGCCGCGACCCAAAGCACCTTCCATCTTCAAGCTTGCCGGCAAGATCTTTTCGCGGGATGTGCGACTGGTCCTTGGGATAGGCCTGGCCGCTATCGAAGGCTTAGGAAAGGGAATCGGCCAGCGCCAGAACTAAACAGGAACGTGTCTCCGCGCCTGGTCTCCCATCCGCCCGCGTATCTTTGTCGCCAGTGCGGCCCCTAATCGGCGTGGGGCCGCTGCATCTCTTGCTTGCGTGTCGGCATGGTATCGATCAGGCCATTCAGCCGGTCTACCGATACGGGCACGGAAGCGTGCAGCTTCGCGCTGCCATCTTCGCCCAGCAGGATGACCTTGAAGCTGCCGGCCGCAACCGCGAAGCGCCGGCGGGCGGCTGCTGCATCCTGTGGAGAAAGCAAGACATAGCCTGCATCGAGCGGCGGACTGAAGCGTTTAGCATCAGCAACCACGGGGACCAGGAGCACAAAGCGATCCATCATGTCGTCTGCATCGGCGTCGAGGGCTTCGCGCTCGGCAAGGAGGCGCGGGTCGTCGGCACGCGGCGCAAAGACCAGC
>CAXTPL010000009.1:10358-12063 GCA_964246065.1 uncultured Acidobacteriaceae bacterium | reverse complement strand
GCAGCGGGGGGTAGCTGCCTGACATCTGGCGGTGGCGGGCCGGGCGGGTGGAGCACTCGGGGCTTGCCTGCGCACGCGCCTCCGGGCCCAGCGCCAGCGCGAGCAACAGCCACGGGGCGGCGCTCTTTACGAGGCAGCGGCAGGCCGGACCAGGCCGTGCACCCTTAGGGTCGGCGCAGTGAGGCAGCGGCGCTTGCATGGTCGTCGGTTGCGGCATGGTGTGGCTCGACTGGGTCACGCTGTTTGAGGGGACCGACATGGGAGACGTTGCTTGCGCGCATCGTCGGAAGCTTCCGGCCATCCAACCGCTATGCGCCACCGTTTGCAGATGCAGCAGTGGGTCCCCTACCCCGTAGCGCGGGTGTTTGCGTTTTTCGCCAACCCTGAGAATCTGCCGCCGCTGATGCCAGGCTGGCAAAAGGCGCGGATTGAAGCGGCTGCGCTGATCCCGCCTGCGACGCGGCCCCCGCGGCACGCGCTGACCCCCGCGGCCGGACAAGGATCACGGATGACGATCAGCTTTCGCCCTGTACCGCTCTCGCCCGTGCGCATGCGGTGGGACGCTCGCATCGCTGACTTTGCCTGGGACGATCATTTCTGCGACGAGCAGCTGAGCGGGCCGTTTGCCTACTGGCTGCATTGCCACCGGGTGCAGGCCGAGGTGCGTGAAGGGGTAGAGGGCACATCGGTCACCGATGACGTTACGTATGCCATGAAGTTCGGGCCGCTGGGGGATGCGGCAAACCTGCTGGGAGGCGCGCTGCAGATGCGGGCGCTCTTTGCGTTTCGGCAGCGGCAGCTGCTCAAGCTGCTGGCGCAAGGCTGACACCGATCCCCCGAGCGCGTGCCTCCGGGCTTGCAAAAGCTGGAAGTCCCAGTGCCGACTCCTCTGCTTTGCCACTGTCGACTCCTCTGCTTCGCCACTTCCAACCATGCTTCATGTCGCCGAAGTGCCGGTTTGGCTTCGGTTTTTTTTGCGGCGCCGTGCGCAGGGAGCCACACCTGCTGGGAACCGCCCGCGCCGGCACCGCTTGGTACACTCGACCCATAAGGATGGAACGACTCTTCGCATGATTCAAACCCTGTTTGGCTCGCTCGATCAACCGGAAAAGAAGAGCGTTTTCGACCGCATGCGCGAGGCGGTTACGCGCACGCGCGAATCGCTGGGCGACCGCATCGAGGGCGTGATCGCGCTGACCCGCGAGGTGGACGAGGCGGCGCTGGAAGAGCTGGAGATCGTGCTGATCCAGGCCGACCTGGGGATGGCGACCACGAGCGAGATCCTGGGAGGGCTCCGCGATCGTGCGCGGCGGCAGGGCATTCGCGACGGTGCCGAGTTGCGGCTGCTGTTGAAAGAGCAAATCAAGGCGGTGCTCGACGAGCAGGAAAGGCCGGCGATCCGGGTGGCAGCGCCTCCTGAGGTGATCCTGATGGTGGGGGTCAACGGCACCGGCAAAACGACGACCAGCGGCAAGCTGGCGCAGTGGTATAAGTCGCAAGGCAAGCAGCCGCTGTTGTGCGCCGCAGACACCTTTCGCGCAGCCGCAATCGAGCAGTTGGAGGTGTGGAGCGAGCGCGCGGGTGTCGGGCTGATCAAGACCCGGCAGGGCGGCGATCCATCCTCTGCACTGTTTGACGCCCTGACGGCCGCCAAGGCCCGGCACTCGGACGTGCTGATCGTCGACACCGCGGGCCGCCTCCACAC
>CAXTPL010000009.1:4042-10348 GCA_964246065.1 uncultured Acidobacteriaceae bacterium | reverse complement strand
TAACTTCAAACAGAAGCGAGTTCAAACAAAGAACGCCCCGGCACGGGCCGGGGCTGACCGCCCACCCCGCGGGCCGCCTCCACACCAAGACCGGGCTCATGGCGGAGCTCGACAAGATGCGGCGGACGGCGCAGCGGCTTGTGCCCGGTGCGCCGCATGAAGTATTGCTGGTGCTGGATGCAACGACGGGGCAGAATGGCTTGCAGCAGGCGCGGCTGTTTACTGAGAGCTCCGGAGTGACAGGCATTGTGCTGACCAAGCTTGATGGGACGGCCAAGGGCGGCATCGCGGTGGCCATCGCCCGCGAGCTTCGCCTGCCGGTACGCTTTGTCGGCGTCGGCGAGAAGATCGAAGACCTGCTCGCCTTTGACAGCGAGGCATTTGTGGAATCGCTGCTGGGAAGGTAAAAGGCATGGCTGCCGAGATCGACAAGCCGAAGAACGCCGAAAGCCCCCCTGAGGCGACTGCGGAAGCAGAGCAGCGGCGCAGGATGCATGAGGGGGTGGCTCGCTGGCTGCCCGAGGCAGAGCCCCTTGATGCCGGAGCCACGCGGGCCGATGAACGATGGATGGCGGAGGCCCTGCAGCTGGCGGAGGCTACGATCGGCCTCGCCGCACCCAACCCGGTGGTCGGCTGCGTGCTCGTCAAGGATGGGGTGGTTGTCGGGCGCGGCGCTCACCTGTACGACCGCCTGGACCATGCGGAAGTGGTCGCCTTGGGCAAAGCGGAAAAGCTGGCCCGCGGGGCGACCGCCTATGTCACGCTTGAGCCGTGCGCGCACGTGGGCCGTACCGGCCCGTGTGCCGATGCGTTGATCGAGGCCGGGGTGCAGCGGGTGATCGTGGCAACTGTCGATCCAAATCCGGCGGTAAGCGGTCGCGGAGTGGCTCGGCTGCGAGCTGCCGGGATCGAGGTAGTGGTGGGGGTGCTCGCCGAGCGAGCGCGCGCTTCAAATGACGGATTTGCACGCCATATCCGCTGGCAGCGGCCTTTTGTCACGTTGAAGGCAGGGTGCTCGCTCGATGGGCGAATCGCGCCTGCCCGGCCCGCATCGGCAAAGCACCAGCCTGGCGCGACCATTTACCTTACGGGGGCGCATTCGCTGCTGGCGGTGCAGCGCATGCGCCACGCGTCTGATGCGGTGCTGACCGGCATCGGAACTGCGCTGGCCGACAACCCCTTGCTCACCGATCGAAGCGGCTTGCCGCGAAGACGGCCGCTGCTGCGGGTGATCCTGGACTCGCACCTGCGCCTGCCGCTCGACTCGCGCCTGGTGGAGAGTGCAAACGGCGATCTGCTGGTGTACACGCTGAGCGCGGAGGGTTCGCGGGCGGATGCGCTGCGCCAGGCAGGCGTGGAGGTGGAAGCGGTTGCGCCCACTTTCCAGCCTGCTGAGCCCCAGCCTGACGAGCCGGAACCAAAGCCGCCCGGTGCGGAGGGCGACGGAAGGCTGGACCTCGCGGCAGTGTTTGCTTCTCTGGGCGAGCGCCACGGCGTCGCAAGCCTCCTGGTCGAAGCGGGCTCGCACCTCAACCGGGTGCTCTTGGGCGAAGATCGCGTCGACAAGTTGTGCTTGTTTTATGCGCCGCTATTTTTAGGCGAAGCCGGGCTGCCGCTGGTGGCCGGCCGTGCCAGCGTGCACCCGGAGCTGCTGCGTGCCTCTGTTCGGCTTTCGGGCGACGATTTTTATATGGAGGCTTACCTGCGCGATCCTTGGCGGTAGGTGCCCTCTGGAGCGCGCATGTCGGCGCCGAGGCATACGACAAAAGGGAGAACCATGTTTACAGGACTGATCCAGGAGACGGGAACCATCGTGTCACTGGAGGAACGCGACGGCACCCGGCGACTCCTGGTGGAGGCGCCCACGCTGGCCGCGCGGCTGAACGTAGGAGACAGCATCGCGGTCAGCGGCGTGTGCCTGGCCCCGGGCGCGGGCCGCTTTTCTGCCGAACTCGCAGCCGAAACGGTGGCACGGACCTCGCTTGCCTCGTTGACGCCGGGCTCGGTAGTGAACCTGGAACTGCCTACACCCGCGGGCACGCCGCTTGGCGGCCATATTGTGCAGGGGCATGTGGATGCCACAGGGACGCTGATGGCGCTCGATGCGGTCGCGACCGGGGCAGCCACGGAGCGCACCGACTGGTGGCTGCAGATTGAAACGCCGCTCGCGGTGGCCCGCTTTGTGGTCGAAAAGGGCTCGATCGCCATCGAGGGTATCTCGCTCACGGTGGCGCGCTGGGATGCGGAAAGCTCGGTCTTGTCTGTGGCGGTGATTCCCCATACCTATACGGCGACCAACCTGCGGACGCTGCGGCCGGGCTCGCGGGTCAACCTGGAAGCCGACGTGCTGATGAAGCTCGCAGTGGAAAAGCAGCAGCAGCCGCCGGCACGCGGGTGGACGCCGACGCTTGAATACCTGGTCGCGAACGGCTACTGAGTGCGCGAGCAAGAGGGCGGATGCGGATCGGAGCCGCGCGGCGCGACGGGACCGCAAGTGCGAGGTGGCTAAATGCGGGCGCAACTGCGCGCTCCCAGCTCCAGGCGCAAGTGCCGGCACCCGAACTCCAGGCGCAAACGCGGGCTCCTGATGCGGAGCTAGTCGTCGAACGCCCCTTTGCAAAGCGCTACTGCGGGGTAATGATGCCCCCGACGGGCGTGCGCTCGGGCAAGGCACGGCGCTGCTGGGCAGGCTGCTCGCGCTTAAGGTCCATGGCTTCGGCGAGGGTATCGACGTACTTCAGGCCTGCGCCGGTGTTGAACAAGACGCAGCGATCGCTCGAGGAGAGAAAGCCGGCGCTGCGCAGGTCGTCGTAAGCCGCGGTCGCCGCTGCTCCCTCAGGCGAAAGCAGCAGGCCCTCGTTGCGTGACCAGTCGAGCAGCGAGGACAGGATCTGGGCGTCGGGATAGTCGACGACGGTTCCGCCAGACTCGCGCACGATGTCGAGGATGATGGAGTCGCCGTAGGGTTTGGGCACGCGGAGGCCGGAGGCGAAGGTGGCGGGATGCTCAAACATGCGCGAAGCGTGGGCGCCCTCGCGATAGGCAAGCGCAACCGGCGCACAGCCTGAGCTTTGGATAGCGATCATCCTGGGGCGGCGTCCGGTGACCCAGCCCAGCTGCTCCATCTCGTCAAACGCCTTCCACATGCCGATCAAGCCCACCCCACCGCCCGTTGGATAAAACACGGCATCCGGATACTTCCATCCCAGCTGTTCGACGAGCTCGTAGCCCATGGTCTTCTTGCCTTCGACACGGAAGGGCTCTTTGAGTGTCGATATGTCGAACCAGCCCTCAAACTCCCGCCGCTCCGCAACCATCCGTGCACAGTCTGAGATCAGCCCGTCCACGAGCGTGACCTGCGCCCCGTAGGCCACGCACTCCAGGTAGTTAGCCAGGGGCACATCCTTCGGCATAAAGATGTGGGCCTCAATGCCCGCGGCCGCCGCATACGCAGCCAGCGCCCCGGCCGCGTTGCCGGCAGACGGTACGGCGAGCTTTCGCAGCCCGTAGTGACGTGCCATCGTTACGGCCATCGCCAGGCCCCGCGCCTTGAAGGTTCCGGTCGGGTTGGCGGCTTCTTCCTTGATCCAGAGCTGGGGGTAGCGCCGGCTGGGGAGCATCGGCGTCCAACCCTCGCCAAGCGTGACCGGCTCGACCGACGGAAGCACATCGCGATAGCGCCACATGGAGTGGAGTTGCGCTTCGGTAAGCGGCGCGCCCTCGCCCGGCTTGCGGGCAGTCGCGCGCAGCTGGTCCATGTCGTAGCGAACACACAGCGCACCCGCGCAGACAGGGCAAAGGGTGCGCGGGGTGTCCGCGTCGATCAGGTGGTTGCAGCGAGAGCAGGCAAGGGCGGCGATTTGGGGCATAGCTCAAGGGTAGCGGAGGGCGGGCTGGGAGCGCGAATGTTCGCGGCGCGCGCGTTGGTGATCGATGCGGCTTTTCTTCAGGTTGATTCCGCGCGACGCGGCGGAACTATCGCATACTTCCTCTCGTACCTCGATTAGCGGCTCCCGGTCCTCCCATTCAGAATTACCCCCCGCTACGGGAGTCAGTTGGTCTCAAAGTGTTCCGCAGTGATTCAAGCCAAAACAGCCTTACGGAGGGAACTTCTATGGCAGTGATCGCGCATTCCCAAGTGCGGTGGGCCAGGCTCGCAGGTTTTTTATACCTGTTTACGTACATCGTCCCCATCACGGGCTGGGGCATTGCTGGCCATTACCAGGTCGAAGGCAATTTCGCGGAGACGGCGCATCGCATCGCGGCCTCCGAACTGTTCTATCGCTTTGGGCTGTCTTGCGTGATCGTCAACTGGGTTCTTTGTATGTTTCTAGCGATGGGTTTATATGCCGCCGTCAAGCCAGTCAACAGCACGCTGGCTCTGTTCGGTCTGCTCTTTCGCTTTGCTGAAAATACTCTCGCACTCGCCTTCGCCATCCTAGACTTCGCGATGGCCCAGGCGTACACCCGTGGCGATATGAGCGCAGCGTTCACAGGCAAACAACTCGCTACCTTGACAGCATTGCTTTCCGACGCAAAAGCGGTCCAGTTCAATGTGTCGATGGTCTTGTTGGGCACTGGGTCGGCATTTTTCTTCTATTTGTTTTTCAAATCCAGATATATCCCAAGAGCTCTTTCCATGTACGGTCTTTGCACCTGTCCGATCTTTATAGCGGCCAGCCTCGGATTTCTCTTCTGGCCGCAACACTCGGCCAAACTGCAACTCGGCTGGTACCCTCTAGCGCTGGCTGAAGTGTCGATAGGGCTTTGGCTATTGGTCAAAGGGTTGAATCTTCAACCTGGACCTCCGCCAGGGTAACTTCCGCTTCTCTTTCCGTAGCTCTCGCAATGGGACGTTCGGCAAAACGCTAACCGGCCGCAAGTCGGTGCTTAAGGCCAACCCGGATCAGAGTCAATGGAACTACCCTCGTTAAGGCTGCTACGAAGGCGTCTTCCGAAACGACTAGGAGCAGGGGCCTGCTCAGCAAACTTGGTGAGCCACGACCTGAACGAGCCCGCGGGCTAGACCGGTCCTGCTCAGCGGCCTCTCTTCAGGGCAAACCCGTCACGCTGGTCCCAGAAAGGGTCGGCAAGCGGTTACCCGCGGGTGCTCTGTTCATGCGCTTGCCATGGGAGCCTCGTACACTAGGTTGGCATGCTTGATTCTCTGACCTTGGCTAACGGTTCTTCTCGCGAAAACGGCAGTTACAGCATCGGAGCCTCGCAAGACAGGCCAGCCCCCGTTCCGCGGATGATCGCCTTCGATATCGACGGCACGCTCATGCCGTCTACCGGAAACGTCATGGCTGAGCGAACTCAGGCCGCATTGCGGGCCATCGTGGCGGTCGGGATCGAGGTCGTCATCGCCACCGGCCGGCGCCAAGCCTACGCTGCGCCCCTGCTTGAGCCCGTAGGTTTTGCGCCGGAGACGATCCTGATCAGCTCCAATGGCACCGTGACGCGCGACTTTGCCGGCCACACCATGGACCGATCTTTTCTCCCCATCGAGGTCGCGCGTGCCCATTGCGCCGCGCTGCGCCCGTTCGGCGGTACCACCGTCTACACCTTTGACCGCATCGGCCGGGGCGAACTGGTCCTGGAGTCGGTCACGCGCGTGAATGAACGACTAACGCGCTGGGTCGAGGCCAACCTGCCCTGGATAGAAGAAGTGGACCCCCTCGAACGTGCCTTTGACCTCGGCGACGCGCCCATCCAGGGCATGGCCTGTGGGACCGTAGAGGAGATGCACCGGGCCGAGCAGCACCTTGCCGGCACCCCCTTTGCTTCGCTCATCGAGATGCACCGAACCGAATACGCCGCGCGCGATCTGAGCATCCTCGACATTCTGCCGCGCGGCTGCTCCAAGGGCGTGGCCCTGGCCAGGCTGGCTGAACGGCGCGGGCTCCACCGGGACCAGGTCATGGCGATCGGCGACAACTGGAACGACCTGGAGATGCTGCGTTGGGCCGGGCAGCCCGTTCTGATGGGCAACGCCTCGCCGGAATTGAGGGCCATTGCCCTGAGCCAGGGCTGGCAAATGACGGCTACCAACGATGAGGATGGGGTCGCGATCGTGCTTGAAGCACTGCTGACACGGCTTGCCGCCTTTTCTTCTGCAACATTGGCCACACCGGTTGCGTGATACAGTGTCGCTGATGCAACAGACCACGCCATGGAGCCAAAAGCAGACGCGCCGGTCGGGCAAACAGGCGCGCGGGCGGGTGGCCTTGGGTTCCGCCGCTCTGCTGGCCCTGGGACTGGTGGCTGCGCCGCCGGCCCGCGCAGCCGAGCACATCACGCTGCGCA
>CAXTPL010000009.1:2564-4032 GCA_964246065.1 uncultured Acidobacteriaceae bacterium | reverse complement strand
ACTCTGCCCGCCTCCGAGCCCGCGTTCTCAGGAGACGTGCCCGTTGCCGGGCCTCCAGGCCTGCGTGCGCAAGTGGCTCCGCGTACCCCGCTCGCCGCCTCTGCCGGTGACGTGGCGCTTTCCCCGCTCGAGCTGCACCAGTTGCTCACCGGTGCTGGCGCCGAGCACAACCTCGATGTCGACCTGCTCGCCTCCGTGGTTCACGCGGAAAGCGGCAGCCACACCCGCGCCGTGAGCCGCACCGGCGCCCAGGGCCTGATGCAGCTGATGCCGGCGACTGCCGCGGAGCTTGGCGTCACAGACAGCTTTGTCCCGGAAGCCAACGTCCATGGCGGCGCTGCCTACCTTGACAGCTTGCTGAAGCGCTATCACGACAATCTCGCCCTGGCACTCGCTGCCTACAATGCGGGTCCGGCAGCGGTAGACCGCTACCACGGCGTGCCGCCTCACCGGGAAACGCGCGCCGATTTCGCGCGCGTCATGCCTGAGGTGAAACAGCGGTATGCTGCTCGGAAGGCTGCCGCCTCGCTTTCGCTCGCCAGATGACCTGCTGCGGTTGCAACCCTGGCTTCACCGACCTCACCGAGACAAAACGCATCCTTCCTAAGGGCAAAACGATGCTACCTGCGTGCCCGACCGAGGAGAACCGACCTTGAAGAAGAACCGATGGATCCTTTATGGGGCGGCTGCCGTTGTCGTGGTCGTGCTCGCCGCCTACGGCAGCAAGCGGGCGCACTTTCGCTGGGATGTGCTCGGCGACCAGATGCGTCACGTAAGCTGGGCCAGGATCTTCCTGGGGGTGCTGCTGATTTACCTGGCCTACCTGGTGCGTTCCGTTCGCTGGGCCGTCTTTATCCGCGAGCAGAAGCGCGTCGGTCTGCTTTCACTCCTTGGGACCCAGGTCGTCGGCTTTACAGCGGTGGCCCTGCTTGGCCGCATCGCCGATCCGGTCCGTCCGTACCTTGTCGCCCGCAAGACCAGGCTTGACGTCAGCTCGCAGGTTGCCGTGTACACGGTCGAGCGCATGTTCGATCTCGCTTCCATGGCCCTGATCTTCTCCTGTGGGCTGCTTTTTGCCCCGGACCGCGCGAGCCTGCCCCATCCGGAGGTGGTGCAAAAGGTGGCCAAGGGCTCTCTCGTGGTCACCTTCGCGCTGATCGAACGCCGCTTCGCCCACAGCTCCCCCAAGCTGGCTTTTGGACTGGCTGACAAGGTGCGTGCCTTCCGCCTCGGGCTGAGCGCCATTTCGCAGGCGCGCGACGTGCTCAGTGCCACCGCCCTGTCGCTCCTTATGTGGGCCATGATCGCCTACGCTTATCTGTCGACAGTGCACGCCTTTGTCGCCTCGCCGCAGCTGGCCGGCATGACCTTTGGCCGATGCGTTGTGCTGATGGCTGCCAGTATGGTCAGCTCGGTGGTCCCGGTGCCGGTCCTTAGCTGGTTCCTCCAGATCGCCGCCATTGCCAAG
>CAXTPL010000009.1:0-2554 GCA_964246065.1 uncultured Acidobacteriaceae bacterium | reverse complement strand
AGCTTCTTCGGGGTGGCACCGGAACCCGCGCTTGGCGGCGGAGCCATGCTGCTGCTGGTCACCTTCATGAGCGTGATCCCGGTAGGGCTGCTCTGGTCGCGTTTTGAACATATGTCCTTGACCAAGATTACCGAGGAGAGCGAGCTGGCGAGCGAGGCGGTCGCCCATACCCACCATCCGGAAGAGCCGGCGCGCTTCGTTCCGGAAGCATAAAGGCCGCGCGCAGGGCTCTTCGCGCATCCCAGCCACGTATGAAGAAGAGTCGTAAAGCCGAGGAAGTTTCCCTCCTGAAAGGCCTGCTTGCGGGCCTGGCCGGCGGCCTCGTAGGCTCCGCCGCCAAGGTCGTCGCGGAAAAACTTGTTCCGCCCCGCACGGAGGGCCAGACTCCGCCGCCGCGGCTGCTGGTCGAGCGCGTCGACGCCGCCACCGCAACGCCCATCCCTGAGGCGGCTAAAAAGGCGGCGGAGCAAGGCATCCACTGGGGCTTCGGAACGCTGGCGGGTGGCGTCTATGGCGTGGCCGCCGAGCTTTCTCCGCGTGTCACCAGCTGGCGCGGCTCGGTCTTCGGCCTGACGCTGAACCGGGTTGCGCATGAGGGGCTGCTGCCCAGGATGGACCTCGTCGAGCCTGTCCCGCAGCAGCCGGCTCAGGAGCGCGTCAGCGAATGGGTCACCCACGTGGTCTATGGCGTTACGACCGATCTTGTCCGCCGCGCCGTGCGCAAGCGGCTCTAGGGCAAAATCGCCTACGCTGCCGGCGCCTACTTTGCGGCGGGTCTTCTGCCGGCGGCGCAGGCGCTTTGCCCTGCTAGAATGGCGGCACCGGTATGAGGTGTCCTTACTGCGCGTTCGCGCAAGATCGAGTGGTAGATTCCCGCGAAAGTAAGGAGGCGGACTCGATCCGGCGGCGGCGCGAGTGCGAGCGCTGCAACAAGCGCTTTACGACCTACGAGCGCATCGATGAAATCCCCTACATGGTTGTAAAAAAAGATGGCCGCCGCGAGCGCTTTGAGCGGCAGAAGATGCTGACCGGCCTCCTGCATGCGTGCGAGAAACGGCCTGTATCCTCCAACCAGCTTGAAGATGTGGTGAACGCGGCAGAAACTTTCCTGATGGACTCGCCGGAGCGCGAGCGCTCTACGGCCGAACTTGGCGAGTTGATCATGGAGCACCTGAAGCGCCTTGACACCGTTGCCTATATTCGTTTTGCAAGTGTCTACCGCGACTTCAAGGATGTTCGCGAATTTAAGCAGGAGCTTGAAGCCCTGTTGAAGACCAAGACGAAAGGAACTCCCAGGGCGGATGCGCTGCCAAGCTAAATCAGCGCTCCGGCCCTCTTCTTCTTTATGAGCCAAGCAAGCAAGCAGAGAACCCATGCGGTAACCCTGATCCCCGGCGACGGCATCGGTCCGGAAGTCACCGATGCTGTGGTGCGGATCCTTGAGGCAGCGGCCGCGCCTGTCGGCGTACGCTTCGCGTGGGAGCGCTACGCTGCCGGCGCGGAAGCCTTTGAAAAGCACGGCGAGTACATCCCCAAGGCATTGATTGAGTCCGTCGAGCGGACCACGGTCGCGCTCAAGGGTCCGGTGACAACGCCGATCGGCGAGGGCTTCTCCTCAATCAATGTAACGCTGCGCAAGAAGTTCGACCTGTATGCAAACTTTCGCCCAATTAAGAACCTGCCTGGGCTGGGCAGCAAATATCCAGACGTAGATTTGATCATCGTGCGTGAAAACACCGAGGGTCTCTATGTTGGCCTCGAGCAGGAGATCGTCCCCGGCGTGTGCACCTCGCTGAAGGTCATCACCGAGAAAGGCTCGACGCGCATCGCCAGGTTTGCTTTTGACTATGCGGCCAAGCATGGGCGCAAGAAGGTCCACGCCATCCATAAAGCCAACATCATGAAGCTGACCGATGGGCTCTTTCTCAAATGCGCCCGCAAGGTAGCCGAGCAGCATCCGGAGATCACCTATGCAGAGCATATTGTCGATAACACCTGCATGCAGTTGGTAACAAATCCGTACCAATACGATGTTATGGTGATGGAGAATCTTTACGGCGATATCTTGAGCGATCTATGCTCAGGCTTTGTCGGCGGCCTCGGCCTGGTGCCGGGCGCAAACCTGGGCGAAAACGCAGCTATTTTTGAAGCCGTCCATGGCTCCGCGCCCGATATCGCGGGCCAGGACAAGGCCAACCCGACCGCGCTGTTGCAGTCCGCGGTCTTGATGCTGCGCCACCTGGACGAAGGCGCTCTTGCCGACAAGGTACAAACAGCTATCGAGCAGGTGTATGCCGAAAAGAAAACACTCACCCGCGATGTAGGTGGCACCGCAGGCACAAGCGCGTTCGCAGATGCAGTGATCGCCGCGCTCGCATAGGCCCGCTCCATTGGGTCGTCGGCAGAGGTAGATAGGCCGCAAAGACACGCAATCACAAGCAATCACAAGCAAGGACAAAGCATGAAGCACGTACAACTCACACGCGCCGCCCTTTGCGCCACACTCCTGCTCGCCGGCGCCGGCTGCAAAAAAGCTGCAAACACCGCTCCCGTC
>CAXTPL010000008.1:38271-39435 GCA_964246065.1 uncultured Acidobacteriaceae bacterium | reverse complement strand
TCTCGGTGCCTATGCGGTGAAAGTAGTCGGCGAACTGCTCACGCGTGGTGTGATTCACGCGGAACTTGGGGGTGGACAGATTCATCTCGTGGAGGTAGGCGACCATGGGCAAGGCTGGGTTCTGCGTGTAGCGGCCGCCCTGCCAGGCAGGATCCGTCTCGAGCGCCACCCGTTCCGCGTTCCATAGCAGCAGGTCGTAGGAGCTTTGCTGCGGCGTGCCGACCACGGGCACAGCCAGGTCCATCATGGTGGGGTAGCTCACCACCCACTCAAAGGTCTGCATGCCGCCCATCGAGACACCCATGACGGCGTGCAGGTGGTCCAGGTGCAGCGCTTCAGTGACGAGCCGGTGCTCGGACTCCACCATGTCGTGGATGGTGAAGGTCGGGAAGTCGATGCCGTGCTGTGTTTTGCTGGTGGAAGGCGAGCAGGAAACCCCGTCGCCCAGCGCATCGACCACGATGACGAAGTATTTTGTGTCGTCGACCAAGGCCGCCGGGCCGACCAGTGCGCCTATATCGCCGCTGCGGCCGGTAAACCATGTCGGGAACAGAACAGCGTTTGTGTGCGCCTGGTTCAGCTTGCCAAAGGTGCGGTACGCCAGGTCGCAGTTGTGGATGACAGAGCCGCTATCAAGATGCAGTTCGCCAAGGGGTGCGTATTGGATTGGAGGAAGTTGTTGCGCCCCCGCGGCGGTGCCGGAAAAGGCGAGTGCGCAGCCTGCTGCGAGCAAGAGCAAGCTATCTTTGAGAAAGCGAGTGGAGAACATGGGCTTCAGGCTCCTGCGGGCGGGACGATCTCAGAAAAGTCAGCGATACGCGAAAACTCAAGGACGATGAGCGAGAGCAGGGCAAGCCTGTTGGTGCGTAAGGCGGCATCCTCAGCCAGCACCATGACCGTGTCAAAGAAGAAATCGACGTGGGGGCGGAGTGTGGCGATCTGCTCAAGCGCGCTGGCATACTTGCGCTCTCTTCTGAGCGCTTCAACCTTCGGCTGCAGAGCAAGTGCGGCCTGGTAGAGAGCGTTCTCCGCAGGATCGGTCAGGGCGGCTGGATGCACGGTCGACTGCGCCGGCATCAGGCCTTTTTCCGAAGCCTGGCGGAGGATGTTCTTGCTGCGCTTCAAGGCTGCCGAGATGGCTGCGAAATCCTCCGATCCGCGCAC
>CAXTPL010000008.1:0-38261 GCA_964246065.1 uncultured Acidobacteriaceae bacterium | reverse complement strand
AAAGCCGCGAACAGGCCGAAGATGGGCTTGAACGCCAGATCGCGCCGCCGGCGGCGAGCACCGCACTGACCACGTCGAAGCTGTAACCGAGCAGGTCCCGGAGATAGAACTCGATCCGCTCCCGGAAAAAGGCCTGGAGCGCGGCGCGCAAGGTTTCCTGCGTCCCAGCCGCGGCTTCTGCGAGCCCGGCCGCGAGCACGTCGTTGACGGTCAGCGGCAAACGGGCTTGCGCCAGGATGCTGACGATCGCATTGGCGGCGCGGCGCAAGGCGTATGGGTCCTTGGACCCCGTGGGAGCGAAGCCCAGCGCGAACATGTCCACGACCGTGCCGATCCGGTCGGCGACCCCGAGGAGCTGCCCCTCGATGGTCGGCGGGATCGCCGCTGAGGCTGACGCAGGCTGGTACTGCGCGTAGATAGCCGCGCACACTGCTTCGTGCTCGCCCGCGGCTCGGGCATACAGGCCTCCGACGACGCCCTGCAGCTCGGTGAACTCCTTGACGAGCTCGGTGGTCAGGTCGACCTTCGCCAGCTGGACCGCGCGTTCCAATGCAGCGCCCTCAACCGGGGTGCCACAGGCCCGGACGCGCAACAGGAGAGCGCGGGCAATCCCGGCAGTGCGCATCGTCTTATCGTGGTAGCTGCCCAAGTCTTTTTGGAACGTGACCGAGCGCAGCAGCTCTTTGCGGTCGTCGAGCGAGATTTTGCGGTCGACATCCCAGAAGAAACGCGCATCGCTGAAGCGTGCGCGCAAAACGCGCTCATTGCCGTGGCGGATCAGGCCCGATGCATCGCCCTCTGTGTTGAGCACGGCAAGAAAGTGTGGAGCCAGGGCGCCCTGCGCGTCTTCTACCGCAAAGTACTTCTGGTGGTCGCGCATCACGGTGACCAGGACTTCCTGGGGGAGCGCGAGAAACTCAGGCGCAAAGCTGCCGAGCACAACCGAGGGCCACTCAGTAAGCTGTACCACGGTTTCAACCAGCGGCTCGTCTTCGCGCCAGCGCGCGCCGGCGACCGCCCGGGCGGCCGCATCGAGCGCCTTGCGGATGCGGTGCCGGCGGGCGCTTACCTCAGGCAAAACAAAGGCCGCCTGTAGCCGCGGCAGGTAGTCTCGCGGATGATCGATCGGTACCCCTGCAGCTCCATGGAGGATGCGGTGACCGTATGTGAGGTTTGTCGCCGCCACGCCGGCGAAGTCGAGCGGGAGGATGGCCTGATCGAGCAGGGCGAGCAGCCATTTGACAGGTCGCACGTAGCGCTCCGGCTTGCCGGGCCGCCAATACATGTTTTTCGGCCAGGAGAGCGCGGCAAGCTCGCGAGGAAGCTCGGTCGCGAGCAGCTCGGCGGCGGAGCGACCCGCGCGGTGGACGGTAGCCGAAACGTACTCGCCTTTGGGCGTCGGAAGCTTGACGAGGCCTTCCACCGGAACCCCCGCCTTTCTGGCAAATGCCAGCGCCGCAGGGCCGGGGGCTCCATCGCGAAAAGCCACTGTCCAGGCGGGTCCGGTAAGCTGTTCCTCCGTATCTGCCTGGGCCGGCGCGACGCCGATCACGTGCACGGCGAGTCTGCGCGGCGTGGCAAAGCTGCGGACCTGCAGCTCCGGGAAGGCGAGTCGCTCCCTGCAGAGCAGCTCTTCTGTCCGGCGCGCGAGCTCACTTTCAGCCGCTGCGATCATGCGCGCGGGGATCTCTTCCAGGCCAATTTCAAGGAGTAGTTCTGCCATGCTCGTTCTTTCTACCTGGACTCTGTGGTGTGCTGCGCCGCATAGGCTCGAGCCACCCCGACCACAAGGGTGCGGATGCGCGCCATGACAGCGACCCGTTCGGTGACCGAGATAGCGCCACGCGCATCGAGCACGTTGAACAAGTGCGAACACTTGAGGCACAACTCATAAGCGCCCAGGGTCGGAAAACGACGAAGCCGAAGGTCTAGGGGCCTAGGCGCCCCGGCGGCGAGGTCGGTCGAGGAAGCGGCAGCTTCTGCAGGCACCGGACGTTCGTGGAGCTCTGCTTCCTCGCCAATTTGGCGCCGCGCATCCTCAAAGCCTGCCAGCAGCGCCTGGCACTCGGCCTCATACAAGCGCAGGTGCTCCCAGAGCTTCGGCACCTCGGCTGCTTCAAAGCTGTAGACCGACAACTGGAGCTCTTCTTCAAGGCGCATGTCGCCGTAGGTGACAGTTTGCCCGGTCTTCGGATCGCGCGCCCAAACGATGTCGTAGATCGAATCCACATCCTGGAGAAAGCCGGCGATGCGCTCTAACCCGTAGGTGATCTCGCCGGTGATCGGGTCCAGGTCCATGCCGCCGCATTGCTGAAAGTAGGTGAACTGGGTGATTTCGAGCCCATCGAGCATCACCTGCCAGCCAACGCCCCATGCTCCGCCGACGGGCCACTCCCAGTTGTCTTCTTCAAACTTCAAGTCATGCTGGAGGAGATCGATCCCAATTGCCTCGAGCGATTGGAGATACACCTGCTGCACGTCAAACGGAGGCGGCTTGAGGATGACCTGAAACTGGGTGTGTTTGTAGAGCCGGTTAGGGTTTTCGCCGTAGCGTCCGTCGGCTGGCCGGCGAGAAGGCTGGGCGTAGGCCAGCTGCACTGGCCTTGGACCGAGAACGCGGAGAAAGGTTTCCGGCGACATCGTACCCGCGCCTACTTCGATATCGAAGGGCTGCTGCAGCACGCAGCCCCGCTCGGCCCAGAAGCTTTGGAGTCGGAACAAAAGCTGCTGAAAGGTCAGCGGCAGCGCGGTTGGCGCCGCGGCGGCAGGTGTGGCCAAGGTATGCACTCTCTCCCCGGGCAGAATGACGCATGCGCCCTGGAGGGCATTCTATACGGGGCGACGGCTCCGGCCGGTTTCGCCAAGCTCGCCAGCCGTCCGGAGCACGGGCAAGCGTTGGCAGGGGAACGCCGCCCGGCTTGCCATGCGTCATCATTGCTGCAACACAACGATGGACGGGCTTTGGTCGCCGGCCGTCGTATCGATAGCCACTGCCTTTGTAGGTGAGATGGCGTAGAAGACCAGATTTTCATGAGCAACCGACGTTGTGCCTTCGTAAAGGGTAGGAGCGAGCGTGCCGCGGCCGGTGGAATCCAGCAGATATGTACCGATTTCCGAGATAGGGGTGCTCCCAAACTGCTGGAGGTAGCCGTCGCTGAAGAAGTCCACGGTAGCGCTGAGCCCACCGGCGCCGTCGAAGCTTAGGTCTCCGCTGGCCAGCAGGGACGAGGAAGCATGGAGTGCCTGCACCCCGAGTGTGAAGCTGCCGCTCAGGGCTGCCGTCGAGTAGGTTTGAGCTGTTTGCGGCTCAAGGGTAAGGAGTGTGGGGTAGGGACCGCTGGCGCTGGGCTGCGTGGTCGCAAAGCCGGCATTGGTCCCGCTCAGCCAAAGGATGGGCGCGGGAGCGGTTCCGGAGAAGACCACCCTGCCGTTTGCGGCAACGCTGTAGGTAGCGGCGCCGGCAAGCGCGGAGGTGAGCGTGCCGCCGCCGTTTACGTCTGTCACGGTGGCCAGGTTCCCGCTGCCATCGGCGCTGTACCGTGCGATCACTGCGTTGGCGTTGCTGAAGAGCGCGAGCGTTCCTGCGTCGGAGGCAAAGTTGGCCTGCGAACCTAGCCCCTGCGAGACTCCGTAGGCAATGGCTGCGCCGTTGAGGGCATTGCTGCCAAAGGAGCCGAATTGCTTGACGAGGTACCCGGCATACAGCGGGTCCTGCGTGCCGGCCGGGGCACTTACGGCGTAGCAGTGGGTGGCGTCGAGGATATACAGAACCGAAGTAGCGGGCAGCATGCCGTTGGGGTAGCTGCCGGTCGAAAAGGTAAGTGTGGCGCGGCCGTAAAGGCCGAAGTTGGTCGCGCCGCCGGGCTCGAGCGCTGTGTCCGGCGCAACCCCGCCGGCCAGGGGAACAGCCGTGTCCATGGCCAGGTTGGTGGCAATGTCGGCGGTACTTCCGACTGCCAGGTGCATGTCGCTTCCGACGGAAAGCAGCCCTGCGAGACTCAGGCCGCCCGCTTGCGGCAGCGCACCGGCCGCGGAGGTCAGCGCCGTATCACCCGACCAGCCGAAGACGCTGTTGCCAACCAGCGAAGAGGGTACAAACGCTGTCGGGTCCTGCCGCTGGAGGAAGCCTGTCGCGTAGTTGCGAGCGGGAGCAAAGTTGTTGCTGAGATCCTGGTCGGTTTCTACCAGTTCGGCGCGGGTGGCGACCCCGCCCGGGGTCAGGACCGAGCCTGCAACGATGGCGAACTGCTCTGTTCCCTGCTGAGGCAAGCTGAGTGTCAGTGTTCCGCGACGGTCGCTGCCAAGCGAGTAGCTGCCGGTGATGGTGCCGCTGGCATGGCTCGCATGGTCGTCAGAGTAGTCGCCAAAGCCGGTGACGTTTCCATTGCCGTCCAGAGTCAGGCTCCCGGCGAAGAACTCATGATCGACGCGAGTACCGGGGTCGACTGAGAAGGTGTCCAGTTGAAAGAAGTACTGCCCGCTGAGGAGTGCCTGGCCAGCCACGGCCGCGGGTTGTGCGGTGAAGGTGAGCAGCTGCGTAGCAACCCTGGAAGAAGCATCGGTCGCGGCTACCGTAAAGGAGCTGGAGCCGGCCAGAGTTGGGGTGCCGCTGAGAAGCCCGGCGGCTGAGAGCGCGAGTCCGGCAGGAATTGCGCCGCCTGCCAGCGACCAACGATATGGCGGCGTACCACCGGTCGCTATCAAGCTAGCGGAATAGGGCGAGCCGACAACGGCGTTCGCCAGCGTGGAAGTGGTAATGACCAGCGGCGCCGGTGAAACGACAATGCTGACGGTTCGCTCTGCCGTAAGTGCCGGGCTGCTGGCGTCGGCCACAGCGATGGTTGCCGGCGAGGTGCCTGCCGCTGTTGGAGTGCCGCTGATGATCCCGGTCGTGGGTGCGAGGGTCAGCCCGGGAGGCAAGGCCCCGCTTGCAATCGTCCATTGGTAAGGCGGGGTACCGCCCGAGACCGCGAGCGTTTGCGCGTAGGCGATGCCGACCACCCCGCCTGCCAGCGCGGCTGCGGAGATGGAGAGAGGTGGAGGCGCGATCAGAAGAGTGTAGGTCTGGCTCGCTGTCAGCGCGGGGGTGCTGGTGTCAGAAACCTGCACGAGAACCGTGCTGGTTCCGCTTGCGGCCGGTATGCCGCTGATGAGGCCCGAAGACGCGTCGAGAACAAGGCCGGCGGGAAGGCTGGCGCCGTTCGCCAGGCTCCAGGTGTAGGGCGCCATGCCGCCGGACGCCGCAAGCGCTTGGCTGTAGGCGGCTCCCGGCGTGCCGACGGCGAGAGCCGTCGTGGTGATCGCCAGCGGAAGCTCATTGACGGTCAGGGTAAAAGCAAGCGTAGCGGTCTGTGCAGGATGGCTGGAGTCGGCAACCGTGAGCGTCGCTTTGGAGGCTCCTGCAGCCGTCGGGGTGCCGCTGAGCACGCCCGTCTGCCCGTCAAGCGTCAAACCCGCAGGGAGAGTCGAGCCGGTCGCGAGAGCCCAAAGGTAAGGTGCCGTTCCGCCCGTCGCCTGCAAAGCGAGTGAGTAGGCTGCCCCAAGAGTCGCGTTGGCCGTCGACGCTGAGGTAATTGCCAGGGGCGCGCCCGGGCTGCTTCGACTACAAGCGGCTACAGCCAGCACCAGGACCAGGCACGCGACAACCCAAACCTTTTTCAACACAGCAGACTCCGCACAGCAGCGGGTTAGGCGAGCGGAAGCTGTTTTAGCACTTGCTTCCAGAAGTCCTTCTCCTCTTGTTTGCCATATCGGGGAGAAGGAGCGGCCAGCAAAGCGGACGGTTTGTGCCTTTGGTACCGTTCCACTTCGGGACAGGCAGCAGAGTGGGGCAAAGTCTCGACGCTTTCCGGCGCCCTGATAAACTGACCGTGAGGCTTTATGGCAGATATCCATCGCAGAAAAACTGTGACCGCGCTGGTCGGCAACGTGCGCGTCGGGTCGGATGCGCCGGTTGCTGTGCAATCGATGACCAACACCGACACGGCGGATGTGCCTGGGAGCATTGCGCAGATCGCGGCGCTGGCCGCTGCCGGCTCAGAGCTGGTGCGTGTCACCGTGAACAACGACGACGCCGCGCAGGCGGTGCCGCACATCGTCGAAGGGCTGGACAAGCTTGGCCTGTCGACGCCGATCGTGGGCGACTTTCATTACAACGGTCACCAGCTGCTGCGCAAGTATCCGGCGTGCGCCCGGACGCTCGCCAAGTACCGCATCAATCCGGGCAACGTTTCGATCGGCCGCAAGAACGACGACAACTTTCGCACCATGATCGAGGTTGCAGTCGAGCATCAAAAGCCGGTGCGCATCGGCGTGAACTGGGGCTCGCTCGACCAGGCGCTGCTGACCACGATGATGGATGAAAACTCGCGGCTTGCCGACCCTCTGCCGGCGCGCGACGTCATGATGGAGGCGATGGTGGTTTCCGCGCTGTCCTCCGCCGAGGCGGCTGAACGCTACGGGCTGCGGCACGACCAGATCATTCTCAGCGCCAAGGTGTCAGGCGTGCGCGACCTGATCGACGTGTACCACATGGTCGCCGGCCGCTGCGATTATCCTCTGCATCTGGGACTGACCGAGGCCGGCATGGGGATGAAGGGGATTGTGGCCTCAGCGGCAGGGCTGGCCCCGCTGCTGCTCGCAGGGATCGGCGATACGATCCGCGTTTCGCTTACGCCCAAGCCGAACGGGGACCGCACCGAGGAGGTCCAGACAGCGCAGCAGATTCTGCAGTCGCTCTCGATCCGCTCTTTTTCGCCGCAGGTCACCGCCTGCCCCGGCTGCGGGCGCACCACCAGCACCTACTTCCAGGAGCTTGCCGAGCGCATCCAGGATTATCTGCGGGCGTCGATGCCGGCGTGGCGGCGGCAGTATCCCGGTGTCGAAGAGATGAAACTCGCGGTCATGGGCTGCATCGTCAACGGACCGGGCGAAAGCAAGCATGCAAATATCGGCATCTCTTTGCCTGGAACCTTTGAGGAGCCCAGGGCACCCGTGTATGTCGACGGACGGCTGATGACCACGCTCAAGGGCGATCGGATTGTTGAAGAGTTCCAGGTCATTCTGGATGAGTATGTGCGGACCCATTATGGCTCCGCTCGGGCCGAAGCGGCGCCGCAGCTGGTCGAAGTGCAGTAGTCGCAGGGTCGCGCCTGCCTGACCATCGCCCGGCGGGTGCGTCTCGGGCTTGCGCGAGCCTCACGCCGGGCGGCCGATGCGGTTGTCAACGACAAACCGCCGTAAACAGGCACCTCGGTACTCTTGGTGTCCCACGCGCAAGCACTTACCCTAGGCGCACCCTACGCACTCGGGAAAGGAACTTGCCATGGTACGGTCCTCGTCCCTCTTTGCTCTTGTTCTTCTTGTTTGCTCTCTTCCCGCGGCCTTTGCAACGCGCACCTGTGTGCCTCCCGATCAAGCCCCGCAGCATGCGGAAAAAGAGATCTGTGTGGCTGCCCACGTGTATGACGTGGTGGAGGTAGCCGACGGCACACGTTACCTGGACGTGTGCAAGCCGGATGTGCCGGACGAAAGCTGCCGGTTCACCGTCATCAGTCTGCCGATGGATCGCAAGGAGGTCGGGGACCTGAGCAGCTACCGGGATCAGGATGTGCAGATTCGCGGAACGGTGCATGTGGTCCGCGGGCAATCGACCATCCTGCTGAGCCACGCGCGGCAGTTCAAGGACGGCGCGGAGAAGTTCCGCCCGAACCCGGCGCTGATGGCAGGCTTTTCAGCAGAAAACGGCTCGACGGCGTTTCATGATCCTGCGATGAGCGCACGGCGGCACAAGGGCAGCAGCGCTTTCAAAGGGACTGCGAAGTGACCTGGGGAGGCTAGCGGGGTTTGCGCAGTTGCCACCACCAGAGCCTGCCTGCGTGTTGCCGCAGCTCGGCCAGAGGGTAGAAGGTGCCGCGCCAGCTGACCCCGCCACGCGCCAGGGTCAGCGCTGCAGACCGCAGCATGGCATACAGGATGAGCAGGCTGCCGAGCGGAAAGAGCAGCACATATGCTGCCGGTATGCGCGTGCGGCGCGATTGAGCAAGGTAGGTGAGCGCCAGGACCAGCATGGAAAAGGCGCACGGAATACTGACCTCGGGCGGACCGAAAAGCCCGATCACCGGACCGAGCGTGAGTATTGCGGTGCCCAGAACGCCAAAGAGCAGCATCCACGGGTTATAGCGGCAGAGCGCGAAAAAGTTCTTCTCAAGAACGCTTGCGATGCCGAAAGCGCCCGGCGCCCAGTGCAGTCGAAGCAGATCGATTCCTGTCGCGGCCCGCTGGCGAAAGCCTCGAGATTTCACCAGGTAGCCAAGCCGCAGGTCCTCGACCACCTCCATGCGCACGGCGTCCATCTGGCCTATCTGCTCGTAGGTGTCGCGGCGCAGGAGGTTGAAGCAGCCTACTCCGATGAAGTCGTGAGCGCGCGGATCAGCAACCTTCCATAGCCGCACGCCCCACAGCGCATAGGCTTGGAGCATGCCGAGCACGGTGCGCTCACCCCAGCTTTTCAGGATAGGGGTGGGCAAAAGAACCAGGTGATCGGCTCCGCTTTTCTCCATATACCGCGCGGCACGCGCCAGGGCGTCCGGCGCAAACAAGGCGTCGGCATCGGTAAACAAGAGCAGAGGCGCCGTTGTGCAGGCAGCCCCGGCCGCGAGTGCGTGCGGCTTCCCGAGCCAGCCTGAAGGCAGATCCCGGATGTGCAGCACTCTCATCCCGTGCGGCGCAGCGGCCGCCTCATGCGCTACGGCATCCATGATCGCGCCGGTAGCGTCGCTCGACCGGTCGTCGACAGCAACAATCTCCAAGCGGATGCCCTGGCTTGCGAGCAACGATCGCAGACACGCTCCGATGGCGTCCTGCTCGTTCAGCGCCGGCACAATCACGGCGAGCGCGGGCGCATCGGCTCCATAGCCCGGCAAAGGCGCATAGTTCTCGTCGAGCAGGTTGGGGATTTCGCATAGATGCAACAGTGTCGTTGCGACTCGGCCTGTCCACGCCAGCGCCAACAGCCACTCCAGCCCAGCAATCCATGCCGTTAGCGACACAACCGGCTACACCCTTGGCGGCGAAAGCTCATAGCTGTGGCTGGGCGTCGAGTGCAGGGCGGGGCCAGCGCGCTTCGACCACGGTCGAGATGCCGCCTCGAGGCCGAAAATCACCCTTGACCACGGCCCACACGGGCTCGCATGCCTTGACCACGTCTTCAAGCACCTGGTTGACGACATTCTCCTGAAAGATGCCCAGGTTGCGGTAGCAGAACAGGTACTCCTTGTAGCTCTTGAGCTCGAGGCAGGTGGCACGCGGCATGTAGCGCAGGGTAATGACGCCAAAGTCGGGCAAACCGGTTTTTGGGCAGACGGAGGTGAACTCCGGATCATCGATGACGATCTCGTAGCCCTGAAACTGGTTCTGCCAGGTTTCAATTTCGGGAAAGCTGGTCGCGAGCCCCGCCTGGGCGTGCTCGTTGGTGTACGTCTCGCTGAGTGCCATGCTCCAAGTTTATCGTGGCTGCCGTCGCCGAGGGGCTTGCATTCGGTAGGACGTTCGCGTGCAGCGAAGGAGGGAAAAGTCGTTTGTGAGCGAAAAGTCCAAGTTCGCGCAAAGTTCTGCATTCCGCCAGGTGCGCATGTGCGTATAGACGGGTACAGGGAAAGGCGGGAGCGAGCATGCAGCCGAAGGAGAACGAGTTTCGAGCCATCGTTCTGGCGCACCAGGCGATGGTTTACTCGATCGCGTTGCGGCTGCTGGGCGACCCTCCGGGCGCGGAAGAGGTCGCGCAGGAGGTGTTTCCGTGAGCTCTCCACAGCGCTTGCGCGATTGGACTCCACGGAACATCTGGTGCAATGGCTGCGCCGGGTGACGGTGCACCGGGCGACAGACTACCGGCGCCGCCGCCAAGTGCGACCGGAAGCCGCCGCAAGCACCTGGACCGAGCCCTGGGACGAGGCGCTGGAACATCGCTACGCAACGCCGAAGGGCGATGAGCCGGTCGCTGCGCGTGTGGAGCAGATGCTCCAGAGCCTGCCCATGGCGATGCGCACCGCGGTCGTGCTGCGCTACCAGGAGGAATTAACCCCACCCGAGATTGCGGCACTTTTGGGTCAACCGCTTGCCACCGTGAAGTCGAACCTGCAGCGGGCGCTTACCCTGTTGCGCCGCAAGGCCGGCACCATTTTGAAGGAGTATGTCCGTGCTTAATGACGAAGAAGAGCCGCCGAACGGCATCGACAGTGAGTACCGCATGAGCCTGGCCGAGCTTGACCTGAAGCTGACGCTCAAAAGGGTACAGCCACCGAAGCAGTTTGCGGAGAGCGTGCTGCGGCGAGTGGCTGTCTCTGCAGGGTCTAGGGGTCGAGCGCGAGCGGGAAGCAGCTGCCGACTTGCCCTAGCCGCTACCTTGCTGCTGGCACTGACGCTGGCCGGGGCGGCCCTGGTGCAACGGCATCAGCGACAGCAGCAGCAGGCAAAGCGAGTAGCCGAGCGCTTTGCAGTAGCGATGCGCGTGACGCAGACAGCCCTGACGGGCGCCGGCTACCGCTTGAATCTTCACAAGGCTGCACAAGTTTCCCTCTCGGCAAATTAAACCCGAGCTACGCGCCCATGCAGCACACCACGCTGCACTCCACGCAACACACCACGCTGCACACCACGCAACGCAAGGAGACCGCCATGTACCCTGCCACTCGCACGTCTACCATCCTTTCCTCGATCAGCCCGCACACTCGTTCCGAGCGACACAACCTGCTCTGCAGGCTGAGGGAGACCGCCTATGCACTGGCTGCCCTCGCTCTGCTGGCTTTGGCGCTGCTGTTTCCCCTTAGCGCCCTGGCGCTGGCGGATGATCCCAGCAGGACGATGTGTTGTCAGGCGTGGACAAGTTTGCGCAGGGGGCCAAGAACGCGAGCGAAGTGACACTGGACAAGAACATGATTGGACTGGCAGGCGGCATGGTGGGCAACAGCGACGATCCCCACGCGAAGGCGCTGATCGGCAAGATGGACTCGGTGCTGGTCCGCAACTATGAGTATGACGCCCCGGGCAAGTACCGGATGGACGATGTGGAGCAGATACGGAAGCGGCTGGACGGCGGTGGCTGGTCCCATCTTGTCAAGGAACACAGTGCGACTGAGTCGACCGACATCTGCGTCAAGACAGATGCCGAAGGCAGGATGAGCGAAATGGTGATCATCGACGCCGAGCCGAAAGATCTGAGCTTTATCCATCTGCGGGGACACATGTCGCCTAAGGACCTGGCCGGCATGAGCGGCAGCTTCGGCGGGCCGCCCGATCCGGGGCTGAAGCAACGCCCGAAGTAGAGCATCGCTGCGGGTAGGGCGGCTGACGAAACCGGGCTGGCTTGCACCAGGTGGGCGGCCCCGCTTCGTCCTATATACTTAAGAGCGGTCCGCATGCCGAATCCTCCGTTAAAGCGCAGCAGCCGAGTATGGGTTTGGATTGCAAGCGCATTGATTGTTTGTGCGGTCTTTTTCGGCGCACGCACCGTGACGCGGACAACCCTGCAGGTGCGCGTAACCACGGTGCAGCGCGGCAGCATTACGAGCACCTTGTCTACCAACGGCAAGGTGCAGCCAAGCAGCAACTACGAAGCGCATGCGCCGTTTGCCGGCGTGGTCAAGTCGCTTTTTGTGCATGAAGGCGATCGTGTCGCCAAGGGCAAGCTCCTGCTCACCCTGGACGACGCCGATGCCAGGGCGCGCCTGCAAACTGCCGTGGCCGCGCTTGACGGTGCGCGCGCAAACAATAACGCGTTGGCGCGGGGCGGTACGCAGGAAGAACGGCTCACGCTTGGCGGCGACACGGCGCGGGCGCAGGCGGAGCGAGACCAGGCCCGGCAAAGCTTGCAGACAGTACAAAAACTCGCTGCGGGAGGCGCTGCTTCGCCGAGCGAGGTGGCCGCCGCGCAGAACCGGCTTGCGTCGGATGAAAACGCGCTCCACCTTTTGGACCAGCGCCGCACCGAGCGCTACGACGCGCAGGATCTGGGTCATGCGCAGGCTTCAGTCTCTGAAGCGCAAGCCATGGTTGCCGCAGCGCAGCAGGCTGTAGCCAACGCCAACGTGCATGCGCCGTTTGACGGAACGGTCTACTCGCTTTCAGCCGCGCTCACCGAGTATGTACAACAGGGCGACCGCCTGCTGCAGATCGCAGATCTGTCCAGGATGGAAGTGGTGGCGTACTTCGATGAGCCGGATATCGGCAAGCTTTCGGTGGGGCAGCCTGTCACCATAACCTGGGTGGCCAAGCCGGATCGTACCTGGCATGGGCACATTGCGCGGCTGCCTGCCACGGTGATTACCTATACAACACGCAATGTGGGCGAGGTTTTTTGCACCATTGATGACGCCAACAACGAGCTGTTGCCGAATACCAACGTAAATGTAACGGTGACGACGGCGAGTGTTCCAAACGCGCTGTACGTGCCCCGTGAAGCGCTCCACACCGAAGATGGCTTGTCCTACGTATACCGTGTGGTGCGCGGCAAGCTGAAGCGGACCAAGGTCACAGTGGGGCATCTGAACCTGACACAGATACAGATTGTCTCCGGCGTGGATGCGGGCGAAACGGTGGCTCTTGGCAGCACCACCACGCAGCCGCTTGTGGATGGGGTTCCGGTCGATGTTGCGCCTTAATCGCCGCAGGCGGAGCTGCACGCTGCCTGTGCGGGACTCGCGCCACTGGCGCCGAAACCTGCTCCGGCGTCGATCCGGAAAGCTTGCCGCGCTGCTGTGCGGCTTCCTTCTGACGGGCGCCGCGGCCTCAGCGCAAATCTCCCTTTACACGGTTGTCGATCTGGCCCGGCGCAACAGCAGCGCCGTAGGGCAGGCCCAGGCAGATGTGACCCGGGCGCGTGCCTCGGTGTCAGAAGCGCGCGATGTGTATATCCCGTCTGTGGTGGTGGGCTCCTCCGCCGGCTACTCCTATGGCTTCCCTGTCGGGCAGCCGACCATTGTCAATGCACAGGTGCAATCGCTGGTCGTCTCGTTTTCGCAGCCGGACTATATTCGGGCTGCGCGCGCAGCCTTGAACGCAGCAACGCTGCGCCTCCAGGATGCGCTTGACCAGGTAGAGCTGGACACGGCCCTCGATTACGCGCAGCTGGCAGCGCTTGAACAACAACTTGGAGCCCTGGCCGAGCAGCGCGCCTATGCAGAGCGGCTGCAAACCATCGAACAGGATCGCGTAAGCGCCGGGGTGGAAAGCCAGCTGGCCGCTACCCGCGCCGAACTGACCGAGGCGCAAACGGAGCTGCGGCGGCTCGATCTTGCCGGGCAGGCGAAGGTACTGCGCGAGCGGCTTGCCAACCTGACCGGGCTCTTCCCCGCCTCGATACAGACCGATCCCAAGTCCATACCGCGAGCAGCCCCGGGGGCGACGGCTCAAGGACGGCGAAACCTGGCCAGCGTCGATGCGAGCTACAGCAATGCAGCCAGCAAGAGCTACCTTGCGCATGGAGACCAGCGCCAGAAGTATCGTCCGCAGGTCGGCTTCGGCTTCAACTATCAGCTGTTTGATACTTCGGTAAATAACTACGACTACTACTACAGCAATAAGCTTCAGGCGAACAATTTCAGCGTCGGTGTCCAGGCTTCCTTTCCTCTGTACAACGCGACCTTGAGCGCCAAGGCACGCGAGTCGGCTGCCGACGCGGTGCACGCAGGCATGGAGGCAGAGCAGGCCCGCGAGCAGGCCGACGAGCAGGGGGTGCAATTGGACGCCAGCCTGCCTACCTTGCGAGCGCAGGCGCGGGTAGCTGAGTTGCAATACGCCCTGGCGCAGCAGCAGCTGCAAGTGGTGTTGCTGCAAACGCAAAACCCGCCTAGCACGCCGGGCGCGGCGCCGCTGACACCGATCGACGAGATGCAGGCACGCATCGAGGAGCGGTCCCGGTTTATCGAGCTGCAGGATGCGCGCTTTGCCTTGCTCAAAGCGCAGCTCTCGTCGCTTCGTATGACAAGGCAGCTGAGTAGCTGGCTCGCTTCCGAAGCTCGCTAGGCTCCTGCTTGCACAAGCTGTAGGGCAAAATGCAGCCCCAGTGTTAGACTTATAGGTGGATATGCCGCTGAAAACCTTACTTCTGAACCCTCCCTCCTTCGAGAACTTCGATGGCGGCGCCAGCTCGCGCTGGCCTGCCACCCGCGAGATCGAGTCCTATTGGTACCCGGTATGGCTGGCGTACCCGGCGGGGCTGATCGAGGGCTCGCGCCTGCTGGACGCGAACCCGCATCATGTGTCCTGGGACGGCGTGATCGAGATCCTCAAGGATTACGAGTTCCTGGTCTTGTTTACCAGCACCATCGGGTGGACCGGGGACCAGCGTGCGGCTGAAAAGGTAAAGGCCGCTTATCCCGAAATCAAGATCGCGTTTGTCGGCCCGCCGGTCACCACCGACACCGACAAAGCATTGCATGAGTGCGCGGCCATCGACTTCATCTGCCGTCGCGAGTTCGATTTTTCGGTGGTCGAATATGCCAGTGGCAAGCCGCTGCAGGAGATTCTGGGCGTCTCCTACCGTGATGCTTCGGGCACGATCGTGCACAACCCGGATCGCCCGCAGGTAGAAAAGCTCGACAAGCCGGATATGCCGTGGGTGACCGAGATATACAAGCGCGATCTCGACGTCACCAAGTACAACGTGCCGTTCCTGCTGCACCCCTATGTTGCGCTGTATTCCACCCGCGGCTGCCCGGCCCAGTGCACCTTTTGCCTGTGGCCGCAGACGCTCTCAGGCCATGCCTGGCGCAAGCGCTCGAGCGACGATGTAGCCGCTGAGATGGCACATGCGAAGAAGCTCTTCCCTGAGGTGAAAGAGTTCTTTTTCGATGACGACACGTTCAACATCCAGAAGGCAAGGACGATCGAGCTTTGCGCCAAGCTGAAGCCTCTCGGCCTCACCTGGTCCTGCACCTCGCGCGTTACCACAGACAGGGACACGCTCAAGGCGATGAAGGAAGCCGGCTGCCGGCTGCTGATCGTCGGCTTTGAGTCGGGCGATCCGCAGATCCTCAAAAACATTAAAAAAGGCGCGACCGTGCAGCGTGCACGCGACTTCGTAAAGGACTGCCACGATCTGGGCCTGATCATCCACGGAGATTTCATCCTTGGGCTGCCGGGAGAGACGAAAGAATCGATTCGCAACACGATTGATTTCGCCAAGGCGCTCGACGTGGAAACGATCCAGGTCTCTATTGCGCACGCGTTCCCGGGCACGGAGTTTTACGACTTCGCCAAGGAGCACGGCTTCATCACCAATGAGGCCAAGATGGTCGACGAAGGCGGGCACCAGCTTGCCCACATCGAATACCCAGGGCTGCCTACCGAGTACGTGCTCGAGATGGTGCATCGCTTCTACGACGAATATTACTTCCGCCCGAAGGCCGCGTTCCGCGTCGTCTGGAAGGCGGTCGTCAATCGGGATGTACCCCGCCTGTATACCGAGGCGAGAGCATTTCTCAAGTTGCGTGCCGAGCGGAACAAGATGGTCAAGCAGAGCAAGAGTGACAAACGCGATGCGGCTACGGCCATCCGCGCCGGCGTATAAGTACGGGGGACGACGCGGCCGGCGCGATGCCGGCCGCGTTTTGCTTTCTAGAAAGCGCGACGAAGGGGGCTGAAGATAACAGATGGCCCACCCTTCTGTCACCCCGCACGTGACGCCGCGCATGACGCCGCATAAGTACCTTGTGCTGCTGGTCGTAGCGCTAACCGCGCCGCTCGGGGACACCCTTTTGGCGATCGGCATGCAGCGGCTTGGCCCTGTCTCTCTCCATCACCCTGAACTACTGCTCCATGCGCTCGTCACCCCCTACGTGGCTGCCGGGATCGTACTGCTGATTGGCTTTTTCGGATCCTACACGGCCGCACTTTCCTGGGCTGACCTGACCTATGTGTTGCCGACCACCTCCATCGGCAACGTGATCATGGCGCTGCTCGACAGGTTCTGGCTCCACCACCCGGTAAGTCCTTCCCGTTGGATCGGGGTCCTGCTCATCACGCTCGGCGTGGGCTTTGTCGCGAATGGACAAAGCTATACCGAGCAGCCCAGCACTGAAGCAACCCGGGCAATCGAGACGCCTCTGGCTGCAAGTATCCAGGAGCAGCAGTGAGCGCAGCAGTGACAGCAGCAGTGAGCGCGCCGGGGGCGCTGCCCCAGGCCTCAGGCTGGGCGATCGCGGCAATGGTAGCCACCATTGTTACGTTTGCGACGCTGGGCGATCTTTTAATCGCTTCCGCGATGCGGCGGATTGACCTTGACGGCATCCGCGCGCGGCGCGGCATCGTCGGCGCGAGCTTTGCCGTACTTACCAGCGGGCGCTTCTGGCTGGGCGTGCTCGGCATGACGGGCGGATTCTTCTCGCTGCTCTTTGCGCTCTCGCATGCGCAGGTCAGCCTCATCGGTCCCGCCTCAGCGTCACTTACGTTTTTGAGCAATGCCGTGGCAGCCAAGTTTTTCCTGCATGAGAATGTCGACCGTAAGCGCTGGATCGCCGCGCTGTTTGTGTGCTGCGGCGTAGCGCTGCTGGCCCGTTGAGCGACCCTGCCGGTTGGGGCGCGTGGCGGCGGTTTCTTCGTCGCTACTCCCAGGTGTCGCTGCGGCCGTCTGAAAGTTTGCGGTCGAGATAGGTTGCGGCGCTGATCAGTGCCAGGTGGGTGAGCGCCTGGGGAAAGTTGCCTAGCTGTTCTCCGTTTTTGCCGAGCTCCTCAGCGTATAGGCCAAGGTGGTTGGCATAGCCGAGCATTTTGTCGAAGAGCAGGCGCGCCTTATCGAGCTCTCCCTGGCGCGCGAGGCACTCGATGCGCCAGAAGGAACAAGCGATAAAGCTGCCCTCATCTCCGTCCAGACCATCTGTGCCGGTGGTGTAGCGATACACCAGCGCATCTTCCGTCAGGCCTGCTTCGAGCGCCTGCATGGTGGAAAGCCATTGCGGATCAGCAGGAGAGATAAAGCGCAGCATGGGCATCAGCAGGGTGGCCGCGTCTAGAGTTTCCGAGCCTTTCGTTTGTACAAACGATTGGAGATCCTCGTTCCAAAAGTTTTCAAAGATGTCTTCGTGGATCCGGTCGCGAATGGCGAGCCACTCGTTCAGCGGCGCAACGAGGGAACGCTTTTGCGCCAGGCGGATGGCGCGATCGAAAGCAACCCAGCACATCAACCTCGAGTGTAGAAAGTGCTGCGCTCCGTTGCGCACCTCCCAGATGCCTTCGTCGGCGCGCTCCCAGTTGCGCCCCAGCCAGTCAAGCACACGGCACACGCGGCGCCAGCCCTCATTGGGAATCGCTTTGGCATACTTGTTGGCAAGATAGATCGCGTCCATCAGTTCGCCATAGATATCGAGCTGCAGCTGGCCTGCTGCGCCATTGCCGATGCGTACGGGACGAGAGTTGCCGTAGCCCGCGAGATGATCGAGCGTGGTCTCCTCGAGGTCCGTGCCGCCGTCGATCCGGTAAATGACCTGCAAAGGCCCGTGGCCGCCATCGACGGAGTCGTCCTGCTCGAGTCCCTCGCTGAATCGCTCGCGCAGCCAGTAGGTAAACTGGGTCGCTTCGCTGGTAAAGCCCAACCGCATAAACGCGTACAAAGTAAAGGATGAGTCGCGCATCCAGGTGTAGCGGTAATCCCAGTTGCGGCTGCCGCCGCGCTGCTCCGGTATGCCGAAGGTAGCGGCGGCCACAAGCGACCCGTGCTCGCGGCTGGTGAGCAGTTTAAGCGCCAGCGCGGAACGGCTGACCGTTTCTCTCCAGCGGCCGGTGTACTTCATCTGCTTGAGCCAGTTGCGCCAAAAGGCTATGGTTCCGTTAAAGTGCGCGTCTACGTCCTGGACCCGCAGCGGATCACCTGCCGCGTTTTCTTCTTGCCCGAATCTGCCGAATGCAAATGAGGCACTCTCGCCCGTCTCGAGGGTAAAGTCGGCGGTAGCATCTCCCTTGTGGATATGCAGCGGGACGGTGCCCCGGAGAGCCAGGGAATCCTGTTTGCCATCAGGCTCGAAACAAACGGCGACGCCCTGCCGAGAGGTTCGGTGCGTGGCGCGTCCATAGTCAAAGCGTGGAGCGCAGCATAGATGAAAGCGCACCTTGCCGCGGATCACGCGGACCGTGCGGAGCACGTGGTGCGGGTAGGGGCCGCTGTTCAGCTCTTCCGGTACCGGCATAAAGTCGGTGATCTCGACCACGCCTTCTTCTGACAGGAAGCGAGTCACAAGGATATTGGTGTCCGGCAGATACATCTGGCGCCGGCGCGGGTCGGCCATGACCGGATCGATGCGAAACGAGCCACCCTTGTCCTGGTCCAGCAGCGCCGCAAAAACAGAAGGCGAATCGAAGCTGGGATAGCAGAAAAAATCTATGGCGCCTTCCATGCTGACCAGCGCAGCAGAGCGCATATTGCCGATGATGCCGTAGTTTTCGATCGAAGGCTGCTGCATGCGTCTGGGCGCGCTCCTTGCCCCCGGCGGAGGCGTACCAGATTTCTGATGCGGAATGGATGCGGATCGTCCCCGGGGTACGGAGCGGACTGGACGGTCGCGGCGGACTGGACGGCCCGTGACGGACTGGCGATAACGGCTGTACAGGCGCTAACGGCTGAACAGGCGCATGAGCCCAGAGGCCGGGAGGTCCGGCACGAGAAAGCGTTGTGGATGTCGCAGGCTCCGGCAGAAAGCCTCGGCAGCCAGGTAGCCGCTGCGCACGCCGCCTTCCATGGTTGCCGGCCAGCCGGTCGCGGTCCAGTCGCCGGCCAGGTAGATGCCGGGCCAAGGGCTGTCAGCAGCAGCCCTGTGCAGGTGGAGCAAGGGGCGCGGCGAAAAAGTAGCGCGCACCTCCTTGGTCACAGCGGCCTTGCGCAGCGTTGCCTGCTTTACCCCTGGAAAAAAGAGTGCGAGCTCCCGCATGGCGAGATCGATGATCTGCTGGCGCTGCATGGGGATCAGTGTCTTCGATGCAGAGACGATGAGCTCCATATAGGTACCCGGCTCATCGCTGCGCCTCGGCTGGAGCCTGGTCTTGTTGTACATCCACTGGATGGTTGTATCGAGCAGCACGGCATGGGGCAGCTCGGTGATCTCACGATCGAACCAGAGGTGAACGCTGGTAAGGGGTGAGTGTTTAAAGTAGGCAAGATGTTGCGCCAGCCGCTCAGCCTCGCTGTTTGCCGGCAGCAACGGCAAACACTTTTGCATCGCCTCAAACGACAGCGCGAGGATCACGGCATCGCTTTGTACCGCGAGATCGCCTGCGCGGACGCACCAGCCGCCGCCGGCCTCTTGCTCGATCGCGTCGATGCTCGCGCGCAGATGGACGGCGCCCCCGCGCGCGGCGAGGTAGTTTAAAGCGGCGCTGTACAACTCGCTCAACGGGAGGTTCGGAACGCCGAAGCGCCCGGCCTCGGCTGAGCTGAGGAAAGAGTCGCGGATGACCTTGCCTGCGTCGTGCACGGAGAGCAGGTGGAGATCGTCATTGAGAGCACTCGCAAGGATGGGCTCCCAAAAGCGTTTGATTGCGCCTGGAGTTTGGCGATGCCGCACGCACCAGGCGCCGAAGCTTTCTGCTGTGTCTGGAGGGAGGCCCTGCAGAAAGGGCAGGAGGCCGCGCGCGATGGCGAGTTTATCGCGCAGCGAAAAGGCCTTGATGCTCAAGAATGCCGGCAAGGTATGCAGGGGCGCAGGCAGCTTTGCGGGAGCAAGCACGCTGCGGCGGCCCGAAGGCTCGATGTAGGTGAAGCGATCAAACCAGGTGATCTTCTCAAGGACATCGAGCCGCTTGAAGAAATCAAGCAGGTTGGTGCAGCAGCCGAGCAGAATATGCTGGCAGTTGTCGATGACCTCGTCTGTGCCCGGGTGCCGGTAGGACGATGCACGCCCGCCAACATACGGGCGCCGTTCGACCAGGGTAACCAAGTGACCTGCTTCGGCCAGCGCACAGGCGGCAGCAAGGCCGGCCACACCCGCGCCGACGACCGTGACGCGCCGCGCGGCGAGCCGGGTTGGTTGGGAGCGAGGCAAGGACACAGCAGGGTGAGTCATTTATCGAGACAATCGACCAAGGAGACGGTGCCGCGCAGTCCCGAGGAGCCCCCAGGCAAGGATCCCTAACTTTTCTCGCGCGGGTACCCTTATTCTCGCAGAGAACACCTCAAAGCGCGCCCGGGTGATGCGGGTAAGCAGCCGATGGTAGATAGCGATGAGCACCCAGAGCGCAGGGCGGCTATCCGCGTCAATCAGCGGCAGCAATCGCCGGCCCGCCCGGTAGTAGCTTTCCGCTCGCAACGCCTCAATGCCGAGAAGTTTGCGTACGGCGCTGCTCACGGGGCGGGCACCGTGCTCGAGGATGAGCTGGGGAGAAAGCTCCTGCGCAGCCAGATCTTCCAAGGGTAGGTAGATGCGGCCTCGCTCCGCATCCTCGCGGATGTCGCGGAGAATGTTGGTGAGCTGAAAAGCAATGCCTAACTCTTCGGCCAGGTGTTCGGCAGCAGGGTCGGTGTAGCCGAAGATGCGGATGCAGACCAGGCCCACGACCGAAGCCACCAGGTAGCAGTACTCGTACAAGTCGACGAAGGTAGAGTAGGTCACGGGAGCCGTCGTCGCGCCGCCGCCGGGCGCGGGATCGTAGGCCGGGTCGAGGTCCATGGCTGTGCCGGCAACCAGTTTTTCAAGCAGCTCAAGAGGGATGTTGCAGCGCAATCGCGCATCGGCCAGTGCAACAAAGACCGGATCGCCGGACACGCCGGAGTGCACCGCGGCGTTCCAGTCGTTGAGCCACTGCGACAGCCGGGCGCGGCGGTGTTCGCGAGTGTCGGACTCATCGTCGGCCAGGTCATCGGCCTGGCGCATAAAGGCGTACACCGCGCAGATGGCATCGCGCTTGGCTGCCGGCAGCGCGAGAAAGGCGTAGTAAAAGTTCTTCGCCTCGCGCCGTGCAATCTGTCTGCAGGTACGGTATGCATCTTCAAGGCTGGGTGCGGGATTCACGTTGATCACGCGCGGGGCGAACTCCCGCCAAGCCCCAGCAACTTGCCGGCCAGCGCGCGGAAAAGCAGAGCCGCTTTGCGCGGCCTGGAGATCGAAGGACGCGCCGAAAGCGTGTCAAAGTTTTTCTGCTCGATGGCGCGGAGGATTTCCAGGCCGCCGCGCGAGAAAAGGTCCAGGTCGACGGCCAACTCAGAGTCGACCATGCGAGACAGCGGCTGGCCATTGCGGAAGAGGATGCGCGCATACCCTACCTCGTACCGCATCAGCTCGCGGAACTGCGGTGTAGGGGTACGCTCGGCGATCATGGCCTCGGTCACCTTGAAGCGAGCCATGTCGGCCTGCGGAAAATAGACGCGGCCGCGCTCGGCATAATCGGGCCAAACATCCTGCCAGAAGTTTGCCAGCTGCAGCGCCGTGCAGGTCTGGTCCGACAGGCGAAAGCGCTCCGCATCGCGATAGCCGGCAGCATACAGCACCAGCCTGCCTACCGGGTTGGCCGAGTAGCGGCAGTAGTGCAGCACATCGTCAATCGTTGGGTAGCGGGTTACCGTCTGGTCCTGCCGAAAGGCGGTTAGCAGGTCCGCGAACGGCTCCCTGGGAATGTCGCAGGCGGCAATCGTCGCAGCCAGTGCTACAAATACGGGGTGCCTTGCGACCCCGCGGTAGCAAGCATCGAGCTCCTTGTTCCAAAACTCGAGCAAAGCCAGCGACTGTTCCGTGCTGCCGACCTCATCGCCGAGGTCGTCGGCCACCCGGCAGTAGGCATAGATGGAGTGGAAGTGCGGGCGCAATCGCTGCGGCAAAAACCAGCTGGCGACGTGGAAGTTTTCATAGTGCGACTCCGCCAGCCTGCGGCACCACGCCTGCGCCTGGGCAAGGCTCGGCGGCACGGCGGGCATGCGATAGTCTGCCGGCAGTGCGGCCCATGCCTGCTCAAGCAGCGCTTCGCGGTTGCACGGTGCGGCGGCGTTCACGGGATGATCGCCGTTTTGATGTCGATGCTGCCATGCGCATCCGGCCCTGCCAGGCGGCCCTCCGACATGCGCTCGTAGACCTCCCCAATCTCGGACAAGGAGGCATGACCGGTGATAAAGCGCTCACTCTGAAAGCGGCTGCCGGTGAGCAGGGCAAAGGCTGCGCGCACAGAAGACGGCGTGTGGTGGAAGCTGGCCTTCAGCGTGATCTCGCCGTAATGCAGCAGGTTGGTATCTAGGCGTACACGGGTACCGGCGGGCGGACCGCCGAAAAAGTTGACGGTGCCGCCGCGACGGACCATCTCTACGGCCCACTGCCAGGTTTCAGGAACGGCAACGGCTTCAATCGCGATATCAACGCCGCGTCCGCCTGGGGTGAGCGCGCGCACGGCGGCGATCGGGTCGCGCTCGGCCGCGGTATGGACTACGTGGGCCGCACCGACCGCACGCGCCGCGCCGATCTGCTCATCGCGCTTGACGACCGCAATAACCTCAAGGCCGGCGAGCGCGGCTGCATGGACGAAGAGCAGACCGATCGGTCCCGCGCCGATGACAGCCATGAGGTCGCCCGCGTGGGCTCCGCTTTCTTCCAGGCCGCGCATCACGCAGGCCAGCGGCTCGGTCAGCGCGGCGTGTTCAAGCGGCAGAGCGTCAGGCAGGTGCAGCGTGTTTTTTTCAACGATGCGCGCCGGCACCCGCAGGTAGTCGGCATAAGCGCCGTTGTTAAACAGGAGATCTTCACACAGGTTTTGCTGCCCGTGCCCGCACCAGAAGCAGCGATCGCAAGGGGCTGAGTTGAGGGCAACGATGCGGTCGCCGAGCGAGAAGTTCCCCACCCCGGCGCCTACCTCGGCGACGGTGCCGGCCAGTTCGTGCCCAAACTGGATGGGCGGCCGCAGCATGCGCGCATGGTAGCCGCGTCGAAAGACCTTCAGGTCGGTCCCACAGGTAAGTGCCGCCCCCACCTGCACGATGAGCTCGCCGGGCTCTGCGCGAGGCACCGGCACCTGCTCTACTCGCAGGTCCTCTTTGCCGTAGAGCACGGCCGCACGCATCTTCCGGTTAATCGCTACCATTGCCGCTCATTCCTGCTTGCCAGCCTGTGGATACAGAAAGATTTTCATAGAGGTAGCCGTGGGGTGCGAGGCTATCTCGATTGCTTCCACTGCGTCCTCGAGAGGGTACCGATGCGAGATCAGGCGAGTCAGATCAAAGCCCGAGCGGTAGCCGTCAAATACCAGTTGTGCGCCTTCCTCCTGGATGTCGACCGAGGAGCTGTAGCTGCCGACCAGCGATTTTTCATCCATGCAGATGGCGGCCGGATCTATCGACGCTTCACCGTGCTGGGTCTGCGCAAAGAGCAGGATGCGCCCGCCGCACCGTGCCGCGTTCATCGCTATGCGGATGAGCGGGTCGCCTGCAACGGCGAGGATCACGACGTCGGCGCCGCGCCCTTCGCTCTCCTGGTGCGCACGCGCCACCACATCTTCTTTCGATGCGTCGATAGGGTGGCGCAAGCCGTAATTGGCTGCGATGGCATGGCGTGCCGGGTACAGGTCAGAGGTAAGCACCTTGGCGCCGGTGCGCGCCGCCAGCGCGGCCAGCAGGACGCCGATCGGTCCCTGCCCGATGACCAGAACCGTCTCGTCGGCTGCCAGCTTCAGATTCCGGATAGCCTTCAAACAAGTGTTGACCGGCTCAATAAACGCTGCTTGCTCAAACGGGATGCCATCCGGAATCTTCACCAGCCCGCGCTCGACGATCCAGTCCATGACACGAACGTACTCGGCAAACCCTCCGCCGGAGGGCTCAAAGGCTGCTGTGACGCCGACCCGTTTGTAGTCTTCGCACTGGGCAAAGGTCTTTTTGCGGCAGTAGTAGCAGTGGCCGCAGGGCGAATGGTGAAAAACCATGGCGCGGTCGCCGACAGCAAAACCGGTCACACCGGCACCGATGGCCGCCACCGTGCCGGCAGTCTCATGCCCAAAGACGCGGGGCGCCGAATGGGAGCCGCTGTGGATCTTCTTCAGATCTGTGCCGCAGATGCCGCAAGCCTCAACGCGCAGCAGCACCTCGCCCGCGCCGATCTCCGGTACCGGTACCTCTTCTACCCGCACGTCGTTGATACCGCGATAGACCGCGGCCTGCATGGTGCGGGGGAGCACCCGGGCTTGGACCTCAAGAACAGCTTCGCTCATGCTCATCCTGCTCAGGATATCAATCTTGTGCCCGCCAGGCATCCGGGCAGTTCCCTGGCCAGCGCTTCGGCCGCAGCCTTGCTTTGGCGCCCCAGCTTGACCAGTGCATGCCACTGAGCGGGATGCGCAAGCGCATGCAGAATGAACCTGCGAAGCTGCAGCCGGGTTTTCGCGTCGAGAAAGCGGTTGAAGTCAGGCAGCGCGTCCGTGTACCCGTCAGAGATGCCCTTGACGCAGTGAAACTCCAGCCCGTGTGCCCGTGCAAGCCGCGCCACCGTTGCGGCTTCCATGTCCACGAGGACGGCTTGATGCCGTTCCGCGAGGGCACGCTTTTCGCCAGGCCGCGCGATGTGGTCAATGGTCACCAGGCGCAGCCGTGCGCCTTGCCGGGGAGACTGGCTCCCTGCCAGGAAGCGCTCGCCGGTGCGGCTCTCGATCACCTCGGCAGCCACGTGTACCTCCGGCGGCTTGACCCCGCAGGAGATGGCGCCCGCCCAGCCGTAGGAGACAACCGCGTCGAGTGTGCGGCCTTGGGCCTCGGCCGCAGCCCTGACCAGGGCAAAGGCGCGCGCGGCAGCAGGGCCGCCCATGCCGGCAGCGGCGGCGTAGATCCGGATCGCCTGCCCGTCCTCCGGCGAAAGGGTGCCGAGGTGCACCGCGCCGGAGCGAGCCCAGCCGCGCACCAGCGGTGCCAGCTCCCCCGGCAGCGCCGCAACAAGGCCGACCGCCTTCACGCCGGGCCGCCAAATGCCGGGGCGGCGGCAGCTGCCTCGGGCGGCGCATAGCCGTGCGCTCGAAACCAGTCGATCGCCGACCGGAGCGCGTGGTACACCGGCACCACGTGGAAGCCGAGCTCGCGCTCCGCCTTGGCAGAGGAAGCAAACATCTTTTTCTGCCCCATCCGCACGGCTTCCACGGTGGCGCGCGGCTCCTTGCCGAGCATGCGCCCGGTGATCCACTCGTCAAAGAAAGCAAAGGCCATGGCCGCCGCGTTTGGCACGCAGAACCGCGGAGAAGGCAGGCCGGTGATCGCCGACATCTTGTCCAGGATCTGCTTGAGGGTAAGGTTTTCGCCGCCCAGGATATAGCGCTCGCCAGGGCGTCCCCGCTCCAGAGCCGCGGCGTGCGCGCGCGCCACTTCCGTGGCATCGACCAGGTTGAGCCCCGTGTCCATGTAGGCAGGAAAGCGTCGGTTGAGAAAATCGACCAGGATGCGCCCGGTGGGCGTAGGCTTGCCGTCGTAGGCGCCGACCGGCGTGGTCGGGTTCAGAATCATGACCCGCTGCCCGGCCTGCGCACCCAGAGCCGCGGCCTCCAGGGCGACCTGCTCGGCAAGAAACTTCGAGCGCTTGTAGTGGCCGACCATGTTGTCGAGCGAGACCGGGGTGGTTTCGTCGACAATCATGCCGTTGCGCTGGAAGCCCATGGTTGCCACGCTGGAGGTGTAGACCACCTGGGGGACCTGTGCTTCGCGCGCCATGCGCAGCAGCGCGCGGGTGCCTTCGACATTGGCCGCATACATCTGGGCCGGGTTGCGGACCCAAAGCCGGTAGTCGGCAGCCACGTGCATTACGGCATCGCAATCCCGGATGCCGGGCCTCAGGCTTTCCGGCTGGAGCAGGTCGCCGACAACGGTCTCGGCGGGCAGCCCTTCAAGGTTGGCCAGGCTGCTGGAGGCCCGGACGAGCAGACGGAGGCTCGCTCCCCTGGCCGCAAGTTCGCGGGCCACATGGGCTCCCAGAAAGCCGGTTGAACCTGTAAGAAACACTCGCATGGCGGGTCTGTGTCGATTGTAGCGAGGTTGCCCGGCAGCGTTGTTCTTCTAGTGGCGGCCGGAGGTGTGGTTTGAGGGGTCTCGTGGGATGTGCTTCGGGCGCGAGCGAAGACAGGAGCGAGCAATCTTGATCCCTTGAACGATCCTGGGCCGCTGAATGGGTGCCGCATCCGCACTGCGCATCCAAACGTTTTATCTAGCAACTTGGAGGAAACACGACGTGAGCAAACTAGCCCTGTGGGCAGAGCTTGAAGCCAGGCCCGGCAAAGAGTCCGAAGTAGAAGCCTTTCTTACATCCGCGCTGCCGCTGGCGACGGCCGAACCGGCCACAAACGCGTGGTTTGCGGTGCGGCTCACCGGCTCGCGCTTCGCCATCTTTGACACGTTTGACGATGAACAAGGGCGCGAAGCGCACCTGCACGGCCAGATCGCCCAGGCCTTGATGGCGCGCGCAGACGAGCTTTTCGCGCAGCCCCCGGCCATCCACAAGATCGACGTGCTGGCGGAGAAAGCCCCGCGAGCCTGAAGTGCTGCAGGTCAAGGAGTGCGGGTCAAGCGAACGCGGCTAGGATACGGGTCGAGAGTGCGTACCTCCAGTGCGTCCTCTCGCGGCGCGGCTAGGGCGCTTCTTTTCCGTGCGGGTGGAGCGTCCAAGGTTTCTGCGCGGGACCTTGGGCGCTCCCCGCCCGCCCAGCCTAGAAAACGTGCAGCAGCATGAGCAGCACAACCAGCAGCAGCACGGTACCAATGCCGCCGGTGCCGTAGTAGCCCCAGTTGCGGCTATAGCCCCAGGTGGGTAAAGAACCAACCAGCATCAACACGAGAATTACAAGAAGTATGTCAACCAGCATGGGCTGCCTCCGGGCGTAGTGTTGCTGTCGGTGGCCCCGGGGTGGAGGCTCACTCGACTCAGTGCCAGCAGATGCCCGGCCAGAACAGGAAGATGTACGACACGCCGGCGGCCGCCAGGAGTGTACGAGAACAAGACAAAACAGCCTTTTGGCGGAGGGCTGATCTCACTCCGGATCGTCGTTCGGCGTGCGGGTCTTCTTGGCCTTGGGAGCGTTGCCCGCCTTCGGACTGCCGGCAGGCGCCTCAACCAGCGCCTGCGC
Organism: uncultured Acidobacteriaceae bacterium; assembly: GCA_964246065.1. Lineage (GTDB taxonomy): Bacteria > Acidobacteriota > Terriglobia > Terriglobales > Acidobacteriaceae > EB88. The sequence continues at coordinate 11,213 of CAXTPL010000008.1, read as the reverse complement.
ACGCTGGAGGATGCGCAGCAGCATAGGCGCGGTGAGCCTGCCGGTGTTGGTGTTCTGTAACGATGGATGGTAGGTACCGAGCAGCGTGCGACCGTCGGGCAGGGCGTACTCGGCTCCATGCGTAAAGACGAGACCCGTTCGTCGCAAGAGCACTCCGCTGCGTACCAGGTAGGCGGTGTAGCCGTCGAAGGCGATCTTGCCGAGCGCGACGATCGTTCGCACCCTTGGCAGCAGCTGCAGTTCTTCATCGAGGTACCCTGAGCAAGCCGCCAGCTCGCCCAGGGTCGGTTTGTTGTCCGGCGGAGCGCAGCGGACTACAGAAGTGATCCAGCAGTCATGCAACTGCATGCCGTCTTCGCGAGACACGGCATGGGGCTGCGAAGCGAAGCCGGCCTGGTAAAGAAGCGGGTAAAGAAAGGCTCCGGAGCCGTCGCCGGTAAAGGGCCGTCCGGTGCGGTTGGACCCATGCGCGCCCGGCGCCAGACCGAGAAGCAGCACGCGGGCGCGTGGGTCGCCAAAGCCCGGCACCGGGCGACCCCAGTACTCGTGATCACGGTAGGCGCGGCGCTTTTGTTGCGCAATGGTCTGGCAGTAGGTGCGCAGGCGGGTGCAGCGCTCGCAGCCAATGATGGTCTGGTGCAAAACTTTGAGAGCAGCAGCACCGGCAGCGGAACGTAGACGCGGATGTGCGGCACCTGGAGACCCGGTCGCGCTCACCGGTCTGAAAACTCGGTGTCATAGAGGAAAGCCAGCTCGCTCAGGTGCGAGCGCAAGAGTTTCTGCTCGGCTTCAAGGCTGAAGACGGGCGCCAGGGTTCCGCCCTTGAACTCATCGAAAGCCACACCTGCGGCCAGCTTGCGGTATGCCGCCGAGGCCGTTTCGAGCGCATCGAAGGCAGCCAACCGCTCCGCCGGAGTCGGGGAGGTGCCGGTGGGACCGAGCATCACGGGCTCGCATGGCATCTCCGGCGGTGGGAGCGCGAGCATGGCTCGCAGCGCGCCGGTCACCCTGGCGTAGTTGCTTTGCGTGGTTGCGATCTCGCGCGCAAGACACTGTTCAGCCGCGATGGTCGTGTCCGCATTCGCGCAATCTCCTGTCTTCTCACGCGCCTGCTCTGCGGCAAGTGCCTGCTCCGCCGTTTGGCGCAGCGCGCCGTACTTGGCGAACCAGTCCCTCCAGGCCTGCTGGTAAACGGTCTGCGCGGGCGTGACCAGCTTTTTCGGCGCAGGCGCGGTCTGCGCGGGCGTCACCAGGCTTTTTGGCGCAGGTGCGGTCTGCGCGCCAGCCACGCCTGACGCAAGCAGGCTCAGCAAGAGCCACGAGCCTATCGATCCACCGTTGCAGCAGCCTAGACTTTGCACCCCAGCAGTCTACCTCCGGGTCTGCCGCGACGCGCATCGTACCCCTCAGCTAGAATAAGGTCCGCTTCGGCAGGCTGCCCCGGGCTGCCCCCGTGCAACTATCCCCGTTCGAAGATGAGGTCATGCGTTCATGGTTCCAGCACATCCTACCCATCGTTTGCTCCTGCTGGCAGCCGCTGCCCTGCTGCCCATGGCCGGCTGCGGCAAGCACGCCCAGCCGACTGAGTCTGCCAATACGCCGCAGCCGCTGGTGACCGACTCGGCCCTGCAGGTCGGCGGCGAAGACGTCGTCACCATCGGCCGGACACCCGCGCAAAGCAGCTCCAAGCCGGAGTTCGTCTCGGCCACCATCTTTCCCGGACGCGGCTTCAATCTCTTCCAGATCATGGCCAACTTCCCTGGGCAGGGACAGGTCAAGGTGTTTGCGTCGCCTTCTGTTGAGGAAGCGGCCGGCAAGCTGAACGGCGGGCCCGCGGATGTGGCAGGGACGGCGAGTACCTCATTCGGAGGCGGCTTCCTCGTTCCCTACCCCAACCGCATCCTGGGGCAGGTGTCTGCCGATGGCAAGACCATCACCACGTCCTGGCAGGGGCACACGCTGGTGCTGCCGGCGGACTGGGCGGGCAAAAAACCCGGGGCCGAAAAGCATTCCATCCACGGGCTCATCCTGGCGAGCAAGATTGACAACATCCAGAAGACCAAGACCGCCGATGGCGAAACAGTGACCGGCATTCTCCATGCCGGCGACTTTGGCGGCCATTGGATTTCGCAGACCGACCTCAACTTTTCAGTCGAGCTGACGAGCGACGCCGTGACCGCGACCATCACGGCCAAGAACGTCGGGAACATGGCGGAACCGATGGCCATCGGCTGGCACCCTTACTTCAACATCCCGAGCGGCGACCGCTCGCAGGCGCGGCTGCACATCCCGGGTTCCAAGCTCGCCCTGGTCAACAACTACGACGACGTCTTCCCTACCGGCAAGCTCGTTCCCGTAGCCGGGACCAAGTACGACTACACCGCAGCAGGGGGCAAGCCGCTGGGGCAGGACTTTCTGGATGACAACTTTTCAAGCCTGACCCGGACCGACGGCGCGGTCGATGTCACGCTGGCTGATCCGGCGTCCAAATACGGCATCCGGGTCGAGGGGCTTTCGCCCGAGATCAAGACGGTGCAGGTGTATGCGCCGCCCAGCAAGAGCTTTGCCGCTATCGAGGAGCAGTACAACTTCGGCGATCCTTTTGGCAAGGAGTGGCATGGCATGGATACCGGGATGGTGATCCTGCAGCCAGGCCAGTCCACTACCTGGAAGGTGCGCCTGGAGCTGTTTATCCCGGCAGCCGCGGCAAATGGCCTCCCCGCGCACTAGAGCTGCCTGCTGCCTGCTTGCTCAGCCGCCCTTGCCCAGGCACAGGGCGGCTTTTGTTTGGGCGCGAGAGGAGCTGCGAAGGGGGTCGGGAGCGGAGTTCACACTTTGGTGTAGTGCGCGGTTTGACCGGCCCCCTAAAGCTCCGTAGCATAGTGGAAAGCCGTCCCGGCCTGCGCCCACCCCCCGCGTTGCGGCGCGTATGGAGCCTGCACACCCCCAGGACATCGACCCAGGACGAGCACCCTTTCGGAAGGCACACGTTGAGCTCAGCAGAAACATTGGAAACGACCCAGCAACCGCAGGAAGCCTCCGCGGAAACAGAGCAGCAGACCGGCCTCGCGCCCGCGGGCGATTTTCCCAGCCCGGATCAGGCGCACTCTCACGACCATGAAGGTCACACGCATCAGCAAGGTCCCGCGCTGAATCCTGAGCTCACGCGCGAGATCGAGGTCGAAATTCCGGCCGACGAGGTTTCCTCGGCCTTCCGCGTTATTACCAAGCGTTATGGGCGCCAGGCCCGCATTCCCGGCTTCCGGGCCGGCAAGGTCCCTCCCACGCTGATCCGTTCGCGCTTCAGCGAGCAGATCAGGCAGGATGTGGTCGAAGCCGTGCTCCCGGCCCATTTCCGCTCGGCGATCGGAGCGCGGGGGCTGCAGCCTGTTTCGCAGCCGCAGGTCACCGAGCTGCACCTGGTGGACGGTGAGCCGCTGAAGTTCAAAGCCATTTTTGAAGTGATGCCGTTCATCGACATCGCCGGCTACCAGGACATCCGGGTGGCTCGGCCCGAAGTTGCGCTGAGCGAGGAAGAGTTCGAGGCGGAGATTGAGCGCGTGAAGGACTCGCGCTCGACCATGGAACCGGTCACCGAGGAGCGCGCGCTGGCCGAAGGCGATTGGGCGCAGATTACCTTTAAGGGTTCTGTCAAGGCGCTTGAGGCGGAGGCCACCGACGAGCACCCGGTCGATGAACCGATCGAAGGCGCGGATGTTTCAATTGAAGTAGGCGGCAAGAACACGCTGCCGGCCTTTAGTGAGGCGCTGCGCGGGGCTACAACCGGGCAAGAGCTGAAGTTCGAAGTGACCTACCCTGAAGACTTTGGCGAGAAGCGCCTGGCGGGCAAGACGATTGCCTACGATGTCGAGGTTGGGGGCATCAAGCGTCGCATCGCCCCGGAGCTCAACGACGAGTTTGCCAAGGAACTGGGCGAGTACGAAAGTTTTGAAGACTTCAAGACAAAGCTGCGCGAGCACCTGACGGCAGAGAAGCGCCGGCGCCTGGAAGCCGAGACCAAGGACGCGCTGTTGACGGCCCTGGCGGAGCGGTACCAGTTTCCTTTGCCTGAGGCGCTGATCAACCAGCAGATCGATGCGCGGCTGGATCGGGGCTTGCGCGCGCTGGCCCAGCAGGGCATGCGCGAAGAAGATATGCGCAAACTGGATTTTGCGCGTCTGCGTGCGGCGCAGCGCGATGCTGCCGCCGGCGAGGTCAAGGGGATCCTGTTGCTCGATCGCATTGCGGATGAGGAAAAGGTCGAGGTATCGGATGAAGAGCTTGAGCGCGAGCTCGCATCGATCTCGATGCAGACCCAGGAGCCGCTTGAAACGCTGCGCACGCGTTTGACGCAGGATGGCAGCGTGGCTAGAATCCGGGAACAAACCCGGCGGGAAAAGACAGGCAGTTTGCTGTACGAGCGGCTCGGAGCCTAGGCTCCGCAGCCACAGATGCAGGCACGGTAACCGGACGCCGGCAAGGGTCCCTGGCGCGGAGTTGGTTTCTTCGCGCAACGGAGAAGACAGGCAAAGTATGGCACTAGTTCCTATGGTGGTAGAGCAGACGAGCCGCGGTGAGCGCGCTTACGACATTTACTCGCGTCTGCTGCGCGACAACATCATCTTTCTCGGCACACCGATCGACGACCAGATCGCCAACCTGATCATCGCGCAGATGCTTTTCCTTTCGGGCGAAGATCCGGAAAAGGATATCCAGCTCTACATCAACTCGCCGGGCGGCTCCATCACGGCCGGCCTGGCGATCTACGACACGATGCAGTTCATCAAGAACGATGTGGTGACCTACTGCATCGGGCAGGCGGCCAGCATGGGAGCTTTTCTGCTGATGTCCGGCAAGAGCGGCAAGCGGTTTGCGCTGCCGAATTCGCGCATCCTGATCCACCAGCCCTCCATGGGCGGAGTCTCCGGCCAGGCCACGGATATCGACATCCAGGCGCGCGAAATCCTGCGCATCCGTGAGATCACCAACAAGCTCATGAGCTCGCACACGGGCCAGTCGCTTGAACGCATCGAGCGCGACGTAGAACGCGACTTTATCATGACGGCTCCGCAGGCCAAGGAGTACGGCATTGTCGACGAGATCATCGATCGGCCGCGCCCTGAACTACTCAAGAGCGGTTCCTAGCAGGTGCGGGAACCGCGTTTGCTGTTTCGTACCATAGAGGAGTACCAGGCATGAAAACGCGCACCGGTACCGACGAATCACTCCGCTGTTCGTTCTGCCACAAGTCGCAGGATGCGGTCGCCAAGCTTATCTCATCGCCGAGCGACTATCCGCGCGCCTATATCTGCGATGAGTGCGTTGCGGTTTGCAACTCGATTCTTGAAGATGACCGAACCGAGACCCAGCCTGGCACCGCGCCTACACACCTGCCTAAACCGCTCGAGGTGAAGGGTTTCCTCGACGAGTATGTCATTGGCCAGGAGCAAACCAAGAAGAAGCTCGCGGTCGCGGTCTACAACCACTACAAGCGCATCCAGATGAACCGCACCCGCGGCAACGATGTGGAGCTGGCAAAGTCAAACATCCTGCTCGTCGGTCCGACCGGCAGCGGCAAAACGCTGCTCGCCCACACCCTGGCCAAGATGCTCGACGTACCCTTTGCCATCGTCGATGCGACCACGCTTACCGAAGCAGGCTATGTCGGCGAAGATGTCGAAAATATCATTTTGAAGCTGCTCCAGGCCGCAGACGGCGACGTGGCGCGCGCGCAGACCGGCATCATCTACATCGATGAGATCGACAAGATCGGCCGCAAGGACGAGAATCCTTCCATCACGCGCGATGTTTCCGGCGAAGGAGTGCAGCAGGCGCTGCTCAAGATCCTCGAAGGCACGGTCGCGAACGTGCCGCCGCAGGGCGGTCGCAAGCACCCGCACCAGGAGTTCACCCCGGTCGACACGACCAACATCCTGTTTATCTGCGGCGGAGCCTTTGTCGGGCTGGAACGGGTTGTCGGCCGGCGCGTGGGGAAGAAGGCCCTAGGCTTCAAGGCGTTGACCGAGAAACAGATTGCCGAAGGGGTCACCGACGCGCGCCAGCAGCGCGACAATGAACTTCTCCGCCAGGCAGAACCGCAGGACCTGATCAAGTTCGGGCTGATTCCGGAGTTTGTCGGCCGGCTGCCAGTCATGGGCATCCTTGATGAGCTGGATGAGGTTGCGCTCGTCGAGATCCTGACCAAGCCGCGCAACGCGATCCTGAAGCAGTATCAAAAGCTGTTCGAGTACGAAGGCGTAAAGCTGCGCTTCTCAGAGGATGCGGCCAAGGCGGTGGCGCAGGAAGCGCTGGCCCGCAAGGTAGGCGCGCGCGGCCTGCGGATGATCCTGGAAGAGCTGATGCTGGACCTGATGTACCACCTGCCGGGCAACAAGAAGATCAAGGACCTCGAGATCACCGCGGAGATGGTCAAGAAGCGCGATCTTTCGCTGACCCTGCTCGAAAAGGCAGGCTGATCGCGCTCCTCGAACCGACCGGAGAAGGAGGGGACGCGAGCATGACGAACGCCCAGGGTCCACGCTGCGCGCACCGCCTCTCGTCTCCCACCTTGCACGGGCTGCCGCCCGCGCAAGAAAAAGCTCCCGTCAGCGCGCAGTGTGTGGAGGGAACGGCCTTTGTTCTTCCCGCCGTATCCTCCTCGCAGACGGCCCCTGAAAGCCTTGTTGTTCTGCCATACATCCGTCATACCCCCCGGCGCGCGGCCATCCCCTCGAGCATTACAATCGAGTGAAGCACGGTAGCGCCCGCCGCCATGGCGGTCCGCATCGTAAGGCACTTTCGAGGCGTCTAATGGACAAGAGGAAGCAGATGACACAATCGCAAGGCAACAAGAGCGACCTCCGCAAGCTGCCCATGATGCCCATTCGGGACATGGTCATCTTTCCGCACATGATGACGCCGTTTGTTGTCGGCCGGGAGTCGAGTGTGCGGGCTTTGGAAGAGGCGCTTACCGGGGATCGCAAGATTTTCCTGGCCACCCAGCACGACGCGCGCACCGATGAGCCTAGTGCCGAAGATATCTACCCCGTTGGCACCATCGGCAACATCGTGCAGAGCGTAAAGATGCCGGACGGCAACATCAAGGTGCTGGTTGAGGGCCTCGAGCGCGCCCGGGCGGTTGAGATGACCGACACGGACGGCTTCTTTGTTGCCACAGTGCGCACCGGCAAGAGCCAGTTTGAAGTGACTCCGCAGATGGAGCAGCTGGCGCAAAAGGTTACAACGCTGTTTGAGCAGTACGTTAAGCTGCAGCAGTCGTTGAATCTCGAGTCGACCATGGCCGCGCTGCGCACCGATGAGCCGGCCAAGCTGGCCGACACGATCGCGGCCAGCCTGCAGCTGGATATACCGGAAAAGCAGGAGATCCTCAACGTCTTCGATCCGCTGGAGCGGCTAACGCGTGTGGCCGGCGTGCTCGATGTCGAGATTGAAAAGCTGAACATGGAGCGTTCCATCCAGTCGCGGGTGAAGCGGCAGATGGAGCGGGCGCAAAAAGAGTACTACCTGAACGAGAAGATCAAGGCGATCCAGAAAGAGCTGGGCCGCGGCGAAAAGAGCGAGTGGGACGAGCTGAAGGCAAAGATCGAAGCGGCCGGCATGCCGAAGGAGGTCTTTGATAAGGCCGTCCAGGAGCTGAAAAAGCTGGAAGCGATGCCGCCGATGTCTGCTGAGTCCACGGTCTCGCGCAACTACCTTGACTGGCTGCTCGCGGTCCCCTGGAAAAAGAAGTCCAAGGAGACGCGCTCTATCGAGCACGCGGAAAAGGTCTTGAACGAAGATCACTATGGCCTGGAGAAGATCAAGGACCGCATCCTGGAGTTTCTTGCAGTGCGACAGCTGGTCAAGAACCCGAAAGGTTCGATCCTTTGTTTTGTCGGCCCCCCGGGCGTCGGCAAAACCTCGCTGGGCATGTCGATCGCCAAGGCCACGGGCCGCAAGTTCGTGCGCATGTCCGTGGGCGGGGTGCGCGATGAGGCAGAGATACGCGGCCACCGCCGGACCTACATCGGTGCACTGCCGGGCCAGATTATCCAGTCGATGAAAAAGGCCGGAACCAAGAACCCCGTCTTCCTGCTCGATGAAGTCGACAAGATGGCGAATGATTTCCGCGGCGATCCGGCCTCGGCCTTGCTGGAGGTGCTTGATCCGGAGCAGAACACCAGCTTCCAGGACCACTATCTCGATGTCGAATACGATCTGTCGCAGGTGCTGTTCGTCGCAACAGCCAACGTGCTGCACACCATTCCCGGCCCCCTGCAGGATCGGATGGAAGTGCTGCGCCTGCACGGGTACACAGAGGTAGAAAAGCTCGAAATTGCCAAGCAGTACCTGGTCAAGAAGGCTCGCGAAAATACAGGCCTTACTGACAAAAACATTACCTTTACCGATGATGCGCTGCGCGAAATCATCCGGGCGTACACGCGCGAGGCGGGCGTCCGCAACCTTGAACGCGAGATCGGGAATGTCTGCCGTAAGGTCGCGCGTCGGGTTGTGAAAAACGGCATAAAGCATGCCGAGCAGATCGTGGCCGAGAATGTGCACGAGTTCCTCGGAGTTGCCAAATTCCGCGACTCGCAGGTTCACGAAAAGTCTGAAGTCGGCCTGGTCACCGGGCTGGCCTGGACAGAGGTAGGAGGCTCGATCCTGCAGACTGAGGTTCAAGTGCTCGACGGCAAGGGCAAGCTCACGCTCACCGGTCAGCTCGGCGACGTGATGCAGGAGTCCGCGCAGGCCGCGCTCTCCTACATTCGATCGCGGTCCGCGCACCTGGGCCTGCCAAAGGACTTCTATCGAAACATTGACATCCACGTGCACGTCCCCGAAGGAGCTATCCCCAAGGACGGACCCTCTGCCGGCATCACTCTGGCCACCGGGCTCGCAAGCGCACTGACCAAAATTCCGGTGCGGCGCGACATCGCCATGACCGGCGAGGTTACGCTGCGCGGCAAGGTGCTGCCGATCGGCGGCCTCAAAGAAAAGCTGCTCGCAGCCCACCGCGCGGGCGTCTTTGAAGCTGTTATGCCGAAGGAGAACGAGAAGGATGTGGCGGACCTGCCGGAAGCCTTGCGCAAGGTCATGAAGCTCCACTTCGTCGACTCGATGGATGAGGTGTTGCACATCGCCCTTGAAGGTCCGCTACCGGAGTTGAAGGAGGAAACGCCCGAGGTCCTGGCCAGCGTCGCGCCGCCTGCACCGGAACGTCGGCCTCACCAGTAGGCTGGTCGAGGATGACGTGGCTGAGACGGCCGCATTAGGCCTTTTCTACGACGTTATGGCCTGCCTCGGAGAGTGCTGAGAAAGTTGGAACCGTGATGGAGAACTCAGTGATCAGCTATCAGACGGCTAGTTGGCGGCGGTCAATCGTGGCAAGCCCCTGGCGTTCCATCTACGTCGCCGTGGCTTTGATGATAAACGCCTTAGTAGGTTTTGCCATGCTCAACTTCCACAAGAACTACCAGCACGATTCCAAAATAGCCGCGTTTGTTGCGCCATTTCTCATTACCGTTTCGTTTCTGATGATTTGGGCTGCTTACCAGATGTACTTGGTCTATCAGAACACGCGCAGCTTGCTGCGCGTGAACCAAGTAGGCACGCATGCCCAGTTAAGCTTGAGCGTAAGCTACATCGCCTACCGCTTGTACCTTGGTCTTCTGGCAGCCATCTTTCTCTTCTTGAACGCCGCAAACATCTCAAGAAGCTAAAACACGAGCAAGCAGACCTTGCCGAGGAGCCGCGAACAACCATTTGCGGCCACAACGACTGATACACGCCCGCGTTCGACTCGGCTCTCGACCGGCGATGGCACCGTATACTCGAAGCAGCCCATGCAAGTCTTTCCAAGGTTTCTACTTTCGGCCACAGATGCCGAGCACTTCCCTGCTCCCACCGTCCCTGAGGTCGCCTTTCTCGGCCGCTCCAACGTCGGCAAATCTTCGCTCATCAATGCGCTGCTCGGCTCCAAGCAGGCACATGTATCGTCCACGCCGGGACGCACCCGCGCCATCAACTTTTTTACGATCACCAACAGTCCGGAGCGGCAGCAGCCGCAGCTCATCTTTGCCGATCTGCCGGGCTACGGCTATGCCAAGATATCGAAGTCCATCTCCGCCGAGTGGCCAAGCTTTATCAATCCCTATCTCGCCGAACGAGCGGTGCTCGATCTTTGCCTCTGCCTGGTCGACAGCAACATCGCTCCACAGGCAAGCGATGCGCAACTGATCGAATACCTGAAAAATGCGGGTCGACGCTTTGTCATTGTCGGCACCAAGGCCGACAAACTCTCCGGCAACCAGCGCGTCAAGGCCGCGGCAGCGCTGCGCAAAGGGCTGGATGCAGAGAATGTTCTGCTCTGCTCGGCGAAGACCGGAGCAGGACTGCGCGAGCTGTGGAGCGCGATCTACGCCGTCGCGCAGCTCTGAGGCTCGAGGCGGTACTCGCTGAGTTCGACCGTGATCGCGGAAGTGCGGCACTCAGCGGCAAGCAGTTTGCTAAAACGCAGCAGTTCGTCGCCCTCCATGGGCAGCGTGTGCGTTCCATGCAGCGCGCGGCCTAGGTACTGCGGACTCCGCCGCAGCCAGCATCGGCGACCGGGATCGTTCCCGTCGATCAGACTCGCCAGTGCCAGGGCATCCGTTGCGGAAAAGTGCCGCCGCTGCGCAGGCGGCAGCGCCCCGCCAACCATGCAGGCCGGGCGTTTCCGCGAGGAGTGCACGGGCACACTGACCAGGCTGGCACCACGCTGCTCGAGTACATCGCAAGCCGAGTCGAGGAGATCAGGCTGCAGCCCGCGCTCCACGCACTCAGCCATTAAGCTCCCGGGGTCGCCGAGCACGGCCACGGCTACGGCCTGCTTCCTGCGAACCTCATTCTTGACGATGCGCAGGGCTTCATCCAACCCATGCACAAGAAAGTCGCAGACTCCGCTTTGCACCAGGGCACGACCGCGCGCCTCGGCGGCCACGGGTAGCAGGGTGGCCAGGCCGGCGATGTTGGCGGCACGGACAAGCGACTCGCTTCGCGGCGGGGCTTCGCTCTCCTGAGACACAAGAAGCAGGCGCCCGCCGAAGGCACCGGGCTGGGACACCATCAACTGATCGAAAAAGCCATACACCTCGGCAGCAAGCCGCAACCCATTGCACACGGCTTGATTGTACGGGGAGCCGTGTTGCAGCACATGGCGCGGAGTGTGAGGA
>CAXTPL010000007.1:38079-41060 GCA_964246065.1 uncultured Acidobacteriaceae bacterium | reverse complement strand
ATCACCGTTGTGCTGATGTTTCTGCCCACCCTGGTGCAGCTGGTCTTCTCGCTGTGGCGCGCCGCGGTCTCTGACCAGCCCGGGGCCCTGGGCGACGCGCTTACCGGCTTTTGGCAGGGCGCCTTTATCACCGCACTCAACCTGGCCTACCTGCCCCACTCCACCATGCTGTCGCTCGATGCCATTTTGCGCGCACTGATTCGCCGCTTCGTAACCGGCCAGCGGCTGCTGGAGTGGGAGACGGCAGCCGAGGCTGAGGCAGGCTCCCGCAAAATGACCCCGGTGGATCGCTATCTATCGTTTACGCCGCTGTTCGCGTTTATCGTCGGCGCGTTGTTGTTTCTGCTCGATCGCTCCACGCTCGCGGTCGCCTTGCCGATCCTGGTGCTGTGGGGCTGCGCCGGGGCGTTGACTGCATGGCTCAACAGCCCGCCGCGCGAAGAGCGCCGGGCGCTGCGCACCGAGGAGACGCTGCTGCTTCGCGAGCATGCCTTGCGCATCTGGCGCTACTTCTACCAGTTTGGCGGCGAGCAGCATCACTACCTCATCCCCGACAATGTGGAAGAAGACAAGCTGTTTGAGGCGGCACGCGTTTCGCCTACCAACCTAGGCCTGCTGCTCAATGCGCGCCAGGCTGCCGTCGAGCTGGGTTTCTTGAGCGTTCCCGAGTTCGCCGAGTTGACCACGCACACGCTGGCCACCCTTCAACAGCTACCAAAGTTTCGCGGTCACCTTTACAACTGGTACAACACGCAAACCCTCGAGCCTTTGCAGCCTATTACCGTATCGTCGGTGGACAGCGGCAACTTTGCCGCGTCGCTCTACACGCTGCGCACCGGCGCAAGGGAGCTGCTCGGCCGTCCGCTGCTTACGCCTTCGCTCTTTCAAGGACTGCAGACCCAGGTGCAGCTCGGAGGCGCAGCGGCAAGCGGCGATCTTCCTCCCGCTGCCGCGTCTGCCTCAAACCCCGCCGACGCGGTGCCCCTTCTGGATCGCTCCATTGCCTGGACGCTTGCTGCTGCGGAGCGCCTTGCCGAGGCGCCCCTGGAAGCACCGGGCGAGCACCCTGACGAGGCGCGCTGGTGGCAAAAGGAGCGCCGCACGCGCATACGCGCAATCGCCCGCATTGTGGAAGAGCTTACGCCGTGGCTTCTCCCACAGTTTGCTCCCCTGCGGGAGCTGGGCTCGCTCTGCTTAAAGGACGGGCTCGCGTACCCCTGCCTTGAAGATTCAGTGAACTTTATAGAACAGCTGGACGGCCGCTTATCGCGAAACTGGGCTACGGGCGAGCAGCCATCCGAGATCATCGTGCTGGGAGAGCAGCTGCGGGGGCTTTTACCGGCAGCGACGCAGGCTACGTCTGCCCTGGTTGAAAGCGTACGCCGCTGCTCAGAGCAGGCGTTCCAGTTGGCAAGTGCGATGGAGTTCGGCTTTCTGATCCAGAAAGACCGGCAGATGCTTTCGATCGGTTATGAGCTGGCTACCGACACAGTGCATGCCGCTTCCTATGACATGCTGGCCTCTGAAGCGCGCATGGCAGCCTTTTTGGCGATTGCGAAAGGGGAGATGGAGCAGACGAGCTGGTTCAAGCTGGGGCGTACGCACACCCTGGCGTTTGGCCGGGCGGTACTGCTCTCCTGGACAGGCACCATGTTCGAGTACCTGATGCCTTCGCTCTGGATGCGCGGGCTGCCGGACACGCTGATGGCGCGCACCTTATCCGGGGTGGTGGCCATTCAGCGGCAGTTTGCCCGCCGGCTCAACATTCCCTGGGGCATCTCGGAGTCGGGCTACGGGCAGGTGGACGAGGCAGGCCATTACCACTATCACGCCTGGGGCATCCCGCAGATCGCGCTTAAGTGGGACGCAGACGCGGGCCCGATCGTCTCCCCGTACTCAAGCTACCTGGCGCTGGGAATCGATCCGCTGGCGGCGCTGGACAATATTCGCCGCATGGCCAAGCTGGGGTGGATGGGCGCCTTTGGGCTGTACGAAGCAGCGGACTACTCGGCCTCGCTGAAGCAGCCGAAGCTGGTACGCGAGTGGATGGCGCATCACCAGGGAATGGCGCTGCTTGCGCTGCTCAATCTGCTTGAAGACAACGCTGTGCAGCGCTGGTTCCATGCCAACCCGCACCTGCAGGCTACTGAATTGCTGCTCCACGAAAAGCCGCTCCGCGAGGCGACCCTGAAGCAGGAGCTGAAGAGTTCGCCGACGCGCGGCTCGGGGCAGGCTGTGCCGGCACCGTCGCACGCGACGTAAAAAAGCTCCGCGCAGCAGAGTGCAGGGGGCGCGCCCGCTGGCCGCGTGCCCAGGCAGGCGGAGGCCAATCGACGCCCTGCGATCACCTCGCTTGCGAGAGCTCCCCTGGGGGTGCGTCCTCGCCGTTTTTCTGCGCGGGCCCACCCGCGGGGGAGCAACGTGCGACACAAGCGCTACGCGGCGTCCAGATTACCAAACGCAGCGTGGTGGCAGTCGAACACGGTCAGCACCTTGCCGGCACGCGCCGGGTCTGTGGACCAGCTTCGTGAAACCTCAGTGACAAAGGTGGCGCCGGAGCCGGCCGAAAGCGCCGCACGGTAGTCAGGATGGCTGCCGGCAAGCGCATGCAGCAGCGCCATCCTGGCTGCAAAGCAGGCTTCCCAAGTGTCGAACCGCACCCAGTTCGCCTGCACGGTCACCCAGCTGCCATGCAAAAACTCGCGCGTCGGCAGGGTAAGGGTGTCTGAGCCGGACAGCGGCGGATGCGACTGCTTTTGTCCAAAAAGATTGTTCGCCTGCAGGGCAAGTCCGGACATTCCCCACCCCGACTCAAGGGCAGCCTCGCACGCGGCGTATTCCGGAAAAAGGTGCCCGGCCCCTCGCGCCGCGTTCGCAGCCTTGCGCAAAAACTCATCATGCATCATCCCAACTCCCTCCAACCCGGCAGCTGAAGCGGCTGCCTGCGCAAAAAGAAAAGCGCCCGCCCCCCCAAACCGCGG
>CAXTPL010000007.1:35227-38069 GCA_964246065.1 uncultured Acidobacteriaceae bacterium | reverse complement strand
CCGTGCAAAAAAAAAAACGCGCGGCCACCCTATGGCGGGGGCGGGCGCGTCTCTCTTGCTTCCAGTATCTCAAGCCGAGCTGCAATCGAGTGCAGCCTCTTAGAGAATTAGAGAATTAGCGGATCAGGTTCTCGACGCCACGTACCAGAGCCGCAGGGTTAAAGTCACTGCGAATGATCTCATCCGGGCAACTGCTTTCGAGCGACACCCGGAAGTTGCACACAAAAGCCACTTTCTGGTCGGGCTTTTCTTTCTTGACCTCGTGGCAGAGCTCTTCCGCCTCAGGCACGCGCCCGTCTCCTTCCACGTCGATCAGCAGCAGGGAAAAGGGCTGCTTGCGATACAGGGAATAAGCCTCATCGACCGACGACGTTGAGACCACCTCAAACCCCTGCAGGCTGAGCACCCGTGTGCGCAGGTCGAGGATGACGTCGCGGCTGCAGACGTGCAAAATCGTTGGCTTTTCTGTTCCCACGCAGTGCAGCATACCAGACACACGGTGCATCTTAGAGCCGCTACACGACAAAATACTTGGCTTGGGGGTGATGTACCACCAAGGCATCGGTGCTTTGTTCCGGTTCCAGGTGGTACCCCTCGGTGAGCCGAACGCCGATCGACTCTTCCGGCTTGAGGAGTTCAAAGATCTTCACCTGATCTTCGAGATTGGGGCATGCCGGATAACCGAACGAGTAGCGCGACCCACGATACTTCTGGTGAAAAAGATCTTTTACGTCGGGCGCGTCCTCGCCGGCGATGCCAAGATCCTCACGGATCATTTTGTGCGAAAGCTCGGCCAGCGCTTCCGCCGTCTCCACACTCAAGCCGTGGACGTATAGGTAACGGGTAAAATCGCCCGCGTCGAAGAGCTTCTTGGTCTCCTCGCTGGCCCGGTCGCCGATGGTGACCACCGAAAATCCGATCACATCCATCTTGCCGGAGCTTTTCGGGTGAAAGTAGTCAGAGATGGCAAGCTTGCGCCCGTCACGCTGACGAGGGAAGCCGATGCGCAGCAGTTCTTGCGGCGCAGCGCCGGGTGCGGCGCTCTCCGGCGTATACACCACCGCATCGTTGCCATCTGCCTGGCACGGAAAAAATCCATAAACCAGCTTGGGCTCAAACCAATCCTTTGCCTTGACCTCCTGTTTCAGCTCGGCAAGGATCGGCCGATACTTTTCTTCAACCAGACGCAGGTAATCCGTCGCTGAGGCGGTCTTGAGCTGCCATTGATTTTTGAACAAAGCGATTTCGTTGATATAGCTGAAAACCTCGTCGAGATTGAAGTCCTTTTTGACGCGGACACCCCAAAAGGCCGGCTGCGGCGTTTCCGCGACGGGCGTGATCGTGGGCGAGCGCTTGGTGCTGATCGCAACCGGCGCCTCGAGCGCTGCCGCCTCCGCTGCCGCGACCGCCTTGGGGTACATCTTGACCGTGCTCCCCTCCTGCAGGCGGTCCTCGCGCGCACCCGCGTCTCCGGTCAGGTCGCTCATCACGTGCAGTCCGGCAAATGCATCTTCCGCATAAAAGACCGCGGAGCTGTACTCCTGCCGAAGATCCTGCTCCACATACTTGCGGGTCAGTGCGGCGCCCCCGCAGATCACCGGCGTATCCATTGAAAGCCGCTGGAGATCCTGGATGACATACTTCATCTCAAGGGTCGACTTGACTAAGAGGCCACTTAGGCCGATGGCGTCGGCCTTGTGCTCCTGCGCCGCGCGGATGATAACGTCGGCAGGCTGCTTGATGCCCAGGTTGACGACCTTGTAGCCATTGTTAGAAAGGATAATATCGACCAGGTTCTTGCCAATGTCATGGACATCGCCTTTTACCGTCGCAAGGACGATGGTCCCCTTCTGCGTACCTTCAACGCGCTCCATCTTCGGCTCCAGATACGCCACCGCGGCCTTCATCACCGCAGCCGAATCGAGCACGGAAGGCAGCTGCATCTTCCGTGCGCCGAATAACTCACCTACAGTCTTCATCCCGTCGAGCAAGACGGTGTTGATCAACTCGATCGGCGTGTAGGTGAGCAAGGCAAGATCGATGACCTGCTCGAGCGACTGCTTTGCGTCGCCCTGACCTTGCGATCGCTCACCGCGGATAATGAGCTGCTTGAGCTGGTCCTCAAGGCTGAGGTTTTCAAGCACAACTGCTTTTTCGACTGCTGTACCGTCGATGGAGCTGAAGTGCGCCATGTACACTTGCAGCGGGTCGCCTTCGCTGCGATCTTCAAAGATCAGCTTGCGCGCCAGCTCGACTTCGCGGTCGGGGATCTTGTAGAGCGGGTATATCTTGGCATAGTTGACGATCGCCGCATCGAGGCCGCGATCCACCGCCTCCTTTAAGAACACGCTGTTCAGCACGCGACGAGCATAGGCGTTCAGCCCGAAGCTGATGTTACTCACGCCCAGGATGGTCTTGGCTTTCGGCAGCTCCTGCTTGATGCGGCGGACGGCTTCGAGCGTTTCCACGCCTGCGCTGCGGTAGTCTTCCTGCCCGGTTGAGATAGGCAGCGTCAGCGGATCGAAGATGATATCTTCGCCCCGAATGCCGTAGCGCTCCGTCGCCATCTCGTAAATCCGTCGCGCGACCGCCACTTTCTTGTCGGCGGTCAGTGCCATGCCCTCTTCGTCGATGGTGAGCGCGATGACCGCCGCACCATAGCGTTTGGCCATGGGCAACACTTTGCTGGTGCGTTTTTCTCCGTCTTCAAGGTTGATCGAGTTGATAACCGGTTTGCCGGGCACGCGCTTCAGCGCTTCTTCAACCACATCTGCCTCGGTCGAGTCGATCATGATCGGCGCCGTAACGCGCGTCGCGATCTTTTCGAGCACACCATTCATAT
>CAXTPL010000007.1:17838-35217 GCA_964246065.1 uncultured Acidobacteriaceae bacterium | reverse complement strand
ATGTAGGCTTTTTCGTCTTCGCCGACGACCGCGCAGCAGAGATCGAGCATCTGCGAGCCTTCGGCGGCGAGGCGTTTGGCCATCGCGAGAATGCCGTCGTAATCCTCATTGCGCACCATGTCGCGGAACTGCGCGGCGCGCGTGGTGGTATTCATCTCCTCGGCTACGATGACAGGCTGCCCGTCGACCTCAAGAGGTACGGCTGCAAAGGCGCTTGCCGCCGTACCCTGCGGCTTGACGTCGCGCCGCGCGGGACGCGCGTCTTTCACGGCCTCGCACACTGCGCGCAGGTGCTCAGGCGTGGTGCCGCAGCAGCCGCCTACTACCTGCACGCCGTACTCGGTAACAAAGCGGCGATGATAGGCAGCTAACTCGGCCGGCGTCAACTTATACACGGCCACGCCGCCCTCATTCTGCGGCAGGCCGGCGTTAGGCAACACGCTGACGGGCCGCGTGGAGTTCTGGCAGAGGAAGCGGACGGCATCGTTCATCTCCGCCGGTCCCGTTGCGCAGTTCAGCCCGACG
Organism: uncultured Acidobacteriaceae bacterium; assembly: GCA_964246065.1. GTDB lineage: Bacteria > Acidobacteriota > Terriglobia > Terriglobales > Acidobacteriaceae > EB88. Next base: position 34,692 of record CAXTPL010000007.1, on the reverse strand, counting down.
ATATCCGGGTCGAAGCACTCTATGACCGCAAGCGCCGCGCCGATCTCCGAGCCGAGCAGCATGGTCCCGGTCGCCTCGAGCGTCACTTGCATCTGGATCGGCAGCCTTCGCCCGGCGGCGCGCATCGCGTCCTGGCAGGCCGCCAGCGCAATCTTGCCCTGCAGCATATCCTGGCAGGTTTCAATCAGCAGGATGTCGACGCCGCCCTCGATCAGCGCCGCGGCCTGTTCTACATACATGGCCGCCATTGCGTCATAGCCAATATGTGCCAGTGACGGTAGCTTGGTCGTCGGTCCCATGGAGCCGGCCACAAAACGCGGCCGCTCCGGGGTAGAAAACTGTTGTGCGACTTCCTTGGCCAGGCGCGCCGCGGCTACATTCAACTCATGCGTTTGGGCGCCGAGTTCATATTCGTCAAGCACCACGCGTGTCGAGCCGAAGCTGTTGGTCTCAACAACATCGCAGCCGGCCTCGAAAAAGCTGGCGTGGATCGAGCGGATGATGTCGGGCCGGGACAACGTAAGTAATTCGTTGCAGCCCTCCTTGCCCCAGTAATCCTCTACTGTCGGCGCGTGCATCTGGATGTTGGTACCCATGGCCCCGTCATAAACCATGACGCGTTCAGCAAGTTCTTTCAAAAAATCCGGCATAGGTGTGTTGCCCGCTTTCTCATCAAGCGCCGGGTCATGGGTCCGCCCCGCGTCTTTTTTCCCTGCGCGAATACAAGAAGGGCAGCCCGCAGGCTGCCCTTCTCTTCGCCTCGCAGCCCGAACGTACTACTTTACTGAATCAGCTTGCGCACTCACGGTGCCCGGCAGCCCAAGCGCCTGGACGAGCATATCTTCCTTGCGCATCACAAGGTTGGTCGCGTTCAGGCTGGCCAGTTCAAAGCCGTGCCCGTGCGTGATCGCGTCGGTGGGGCAGGCCTCGACGCAGTACCCGCAAAAGATGCACCGGTTGTAGTCGATGTTATAAACCTTGGCGTAGCGCTCGGCGCTCGAGATACGCCTTTCAGCGGTGTTCTCGGCCGCCTCAATGTAGATGCAATTCGACGGGCAGGCTGCCGCGCACAGAAAGCAGGCAACGCACTTTTCCAGGCCGTTTTCATCCCGCTGCAGCACGTGCGCGCCGCGGAAGCGCTCCTGAAAGACGGCGCCCTTGGTCGGCCCCGGGCCGTCCGGGTAGTTCTCCACCTCGGTCGGCTCAAACATCTCCTTGAAGGTGATGCTCATGCCCTTGGCTATGCCAGCGATGTTGCGCACAATCGACATAGCGCTAGTATACGATGGGCGTGCGCTTAGCCGCCTGTTTGCTTAGGATAGGGATTCAAGATGCGGAAACGTCCAGGCAGTTTTGCAGCGGCGTCTCTGCTGCTGGGGGGTCTGCTCGGCGGTTGGTCGTCCTTGGGCGCCGGCCAGCAGGCCGGAGCCGCTGCGGTGCCGCCCTCCGGTACAACGCTTGCCCTGATTGGGCTCACCACACAAAGCGTGATCAACGGCGACACGATCGCCGCCATGCCGCATCAGACCGTTACCATCGAAAACGGTCACACGCACGCGATGGAGACCTACTCCGGCGTCCCGCTCATTGCCATCCTTGAGCAGGTAGGCGCACCCATCGGTAAAGATGTCCATGGCAAGGCGCTCTCGCAGTACATCGTTGCTACCGGCAGCGACGGCTACAAGGCTGTGCTTTCGCTCGCCGAGGCCGAGCCTGACTTTCACCCCGGCAGTGCCCTGGTAGCCGACCAGCTCGCCGGCAAGCCGCTCGATCCCAGGCAAGGCCCGTTCAAGCTCATCGTCAGCGAAGACAAGCGTCCGGCGCGCTCGGTCCACAGCCTTGTCAAGCTGGAGCTCAAACAGGCCGAGTAACTCCGCGCGGCCCGCGCAACACCCGTCGGCCGAGCGGGTTTGCACCGGAGAACCTCGAGAGTGCGCATGTCCCCTTTCTCGCTCCGCCCCGCTTCCTTTCCTCGCAGCTTCTTTCTAGCGTGCACACTGCTCAGTGCCGGCACGGTTGCCCTGGCGCAGCAGCCCAGCGCCTTTGCTCCAACCACGCCCGCCCCCACGCTGCCGGCTCCCGCGCCACCTAGTGCGCCTCCGCCGCCTGCAAGCCTGCAGCCGCCGAGCCTGGTCGGGCGCGCGCAGCAGGCAAGCTGGCATGCCGAATTCACGCTCGACCGGTCCATGCTCGCACTCGCCGGCAACCTGTATGGCGTCGACGACCCGACGCGCCAGGCGGTTGCGCGCGTCGATGGCGTGGCCGTACACCTGTATCGCTTCCCCGCGCAACGTCCCTACGATCCTGCCGCGGTCGAGAGCCTGCGCTCCCAATACGGCGCGCTCGGCTGGAAGCACGTGTCCACCACCAGCCAGGTGCCGGATCTCACCGGCGAAACCTCCAGCCACACCGACGTGTGGCTCAACACACAAGGCATCAACCTGGCAGGCGCAACCATCCTGCTCGCGGGCCCCACCACCCTCAACCTGATCACCATTACCGGCAACCTCAGCACGCTCGACCTGCTCCACCTCCGCGGCCACTTCGGCATTCCCCGCTTCCCGGACGATGCCCTGCCTCACTAAAGGCAAGACCCCCTTACGCGGGAAGCGGGACCTGCCGTCCAGGCAGACAGCGCTTCGCGCCAAACGACAGAAGCTCCCCCATGAGGTACCGGGGGAGCTTCTGTCGTTGCGCCGTAGGCGCGGTATACACGTCACGAAGTGACCGCTTCCCGCGTAGGGGGTCTTGCCCTTACTCGATGCCAAGCTTCTTCCAGATCGCGTCGACCCGGGCTTTGGTTGCGGGGTCCATCTCGATCATGGGGGGCCAGGTGCGGGTAAAGCCTTCAGCAGACCACTTTCTGGTGGCGTCGATGCCCATCTTGGAGCCGAAGTTGGGCAGGCGCGAGGCGGGGTCGAGCGTGGCCACGGGCCCGAGCGTGAACTGGATGTCGCGCTCCGGGTCGATGTTGTTGGCGGTGCGCAGGGTCACTTCGCCGAGGTCCTGTACATCGCAGTCTTCGTCGACGACGACGATGCACTTGGTGAACATGGCCTGACCAAGCGCCCAGATACCGTTCATCACCTTGCGGGCGTGGCCGGCGTAGGACTTGCGGATGGAAACGACCATCAGATTGTGGAAGACGCCCTCGACGGGTAGGTTGATGTCGACGATCTCCGGCAGGGTGAGGCGCATGAGCGGCAGGAAGATGCGCTCGACGGCCTTGCCCATCCAGGCGTCTTCCATGGGCGGCTTGCCGACGATGGTCGCGGCATAAATCGGTGCTTTGCGATGCGTGATAGCCGTGATGTGGAAGACAGGGTACTCGTCTTCCATGGTGTAGAAGCCGGTGTGATCGCCGAAGGGGCCCTCGGTCCGCAGCTCGTCGAGTTTGACAAAGCCCTCGAGGATGATCTCAGCATGCGCCGGCACCTCAAGATCGACAGTCTCGCACTTGACCAGTTCCAAGGGCTGCTGCCGCAGAAAGCCGGAGACCACGTACTCCTCAACCTCAGGCGGCGCGGGCACAATGGCTGCAAAGGTGGTGGCAGGGTCGGTGCCGATAGCCACCGCAACCTCCAGCCGGTCGGCAAGCTGCTTTGTATAGGCGACCGACCCGCGTGCGAACCCGGGCGCCCGGGTCGCGTCTATAAACCCCACCGTCCCCCCGGCCGTTTCCGCCATCTGCGCCACGCGTCCCGCGGCGTCGCCGGCCTGGGCCCGCATACGGTCCCGCAGATGCTCCGCCGCATTTTTCTGCCGCTGCCAGTGCATGCCGGTGGTTTGCCCGTCATACACCTGCATACGGTACATGCCCACATTGCGCTTGCCCGTCTTTGGATCACGGGTGATCACGCATGGCAGCGTGATGTACCGTCCACCATCCATGGGCCAGCATTGCAGCACGGGGAACTGCAGCACATCGATCACGTCGCCGCGCTTGCCAATGCGAATGACCTCCTTGCAGGCCGCGTCCTTGGCCGCAATGGTTTTGGGGAAGAACTTGCCGATGCCGGCAAGCGTCGGCAGCAGCTTGAGCTTTTCCATGACGCCCTCAGGCGACTTCATCTCCAGCAGCGCACAGATGCGGCCTGCAATGGCATCGAGCGAATCGACGTCGAGCGCCAGCTTCATGCGCGCTTCTGAGCCGAACTGGTTCATCAGCACGCGAGCGCCCGGGTAGCCCTTGACCCGCTCAAAGAGCAGCGCGGGGCCGCCGGCCTGGCCGCCGCGCTTGCCTGCCTTGCTGGCGCGGTCGGTAATCTCGGCTATCTCGAGGATCGGGTCGACCTCTTCCTTCACGCGCTTCAGCTCGCCTGCGCGCTCCATCGCCCGCATCCACTCACGCAAATCCTTGTACGCCACGTCCGGTTCTCCTCGTCTCTACTCTTTGATTGTAGGTTCGAGGTTCAAGGCCGCGCGTGTGGAGCGCATCCGGCTTTCCTCCAAACAACAAAAAGCCGCTCCTCGATAAGGAGCGGCTTATGTACCTCGAACGATTCCAGGCGTAAGAAGCGCGCGCGGCCCGTCGGGGCGGGAACTACTTTTCGGTCAGGCGAAGCTCAGACTCTGCCTCGCTTGGCCCATGCGCAAACTCAGGGTGCTCATGCTGTGCCAGGTATTTGAGAATGCGCCCGGAATAATCGGCATCGACCTTCTCAAAGTGGGACAGCATCAGGTGCTGGATGCGCAGCGGCGTCTGCCCGAGGCTCTTCGCGATGTTCTCGCACAGCAGCTCTTTCTGATCTTCGTTCATGATCCGGAAGAGGTTGCCGGCCTGGGTGTAGTTGTCGTTGTCTTCCTGGTGGTTATACCGCGCCGCCGGCTCGCCCGAGAGCGGGATCGCGCGGTCCTTGAACTGGTGATATTCCTTGGGGCCGCCAAAGCTGTTCGGCTCATAGTTCGGCTTGCTGCCGCCGTTGCCGTCAAACCGCATGGCGCCGTCACGGTTGTAGTTTGCGACCACAGCCGCGCGCGGCCGATTGACCGGCAGCGACTCGTAATTGGTGCCGATCCGGTAGCGGTGCGCATCCGGGTAGCTGACCAGGCGCGCCTGAAGAACCTTGTCCGGCGAAAAGCCCATGCCTGGGACTACATTGACGGGGTTGAACGCTGCCTGCTCTACATCCTGATGATAATTTTCAGGATTCAGGTTCAGCTCCAGTTCACCTACCTCAATCAGCGGAAACTCCCCATGCGGCCAGACCTTGGTCAGGTCGAACGGGTTGAACTTGGTGTAGTTGAGCGCCTGCTGCTCTTCCATCACCTGGATATATACGCCCCACTTGGGGAACTCGCCCTTCTCGATCGCATGGAAAAGATCGCGCTGCGAGTAGTCCGGATCGGAGCCGGCAAGCTCTTCCGCCTTTGCAGGGGGCAGGTTCTTGATGCCTTGCTTCGTCTTGAAGTGCCACTTCATGTACACAAGTTCGTTCGCTGCATTGATCAGCGAAAACGTGTGCGAGCCGTAACCGTTCATGTGGCGATAGCCGTCGGGAATGCCGCGGTCGGAGAACAGGATCGTGATCTGGTGCAATGCCTCGGGCGAGAGCGACCAGTAATCCCACATCATCGTTGCCGACTTGAGATTGGTCTGCGGCTCACGCTTTTGCGTATGGATAAAGTCGCCGAACTTGAGAGGGTCGCGGATGAAAAAGACGGGCGTGTTGTTGCCGGTCATGTCCCAGTTGCCTTCTTCGGTGTAGAACTTGACCGAGAAGCCGCGCGGGTCGCGCGCCGTGTCGGCGGATCCCCTTTCGCCGCCCACTGTGGAGAACCGCGCAAAGGTCTCGCAGGTATTCCCGATCTTTGAGAAGAGCTTGGCTGAGGTGTACTTGGAGATGTCTGCAGTGACAGTAAACTTGCCGAAAGCCCCTGAGCCCTTGGCATGGACGACCCGCTCTGGCACACGCTCGCGATTGAATTGAGCCATCTTCTCAAACAGAAGATAGTCTTCCATCAGCAGCGGCCCGCGGCGCCCTGCAGATACGGAGTTCTGGTTGTCTCCTACCGGACGACCATTGTTCAGGGTAAGCGTCTTGTTCGGCTGATCGGCACCTGCATCGATCGCGCCGGGCCCTTTGTTGCCTGTGTGCCCGTTCTGTTCTGCCATGGAACCACCTCTTTGATAAGTTTTATCATGGAAGAAAGATGCTGGTGAAGGGCCGCGAGGCTGTGGAAGCTTTAATCGGAATCTTCAACCGTGCGGGTCATCCAGCGGTCCATCAGCGTTTGCGCACAGCGAGCCCCGCACAGGTGCATCACCCCGGGCGAGTGCGCCAGGATCAGATTCCAGCCCGCCATCTTGAGCATCGGCTGCGGTGTGTCGTCCGGCACCACCTGCATCTGGTCCATCCAGGCCAGCCACCAGTCGCCGGAGGCTTCGCTCTTCGCCTTGTTACAAACGTCACAGTGGTAGCTTTCCGTCCAAGCCATGCCCGCCTATCCCTCAACTGTGATTGAAAGTAGCACAGGGAGCCTCCCCATAGCGCGGGGCTAAACCGCTTCCACCGGCGCCAGTGTGGCGTTTTCGGGACTTGCGATGGTTACCAGCGGGTAGCCGAGGCGCTTCCACCCGTCAAAGCCGCCAAGCAGCGGCCGCACCCGGGTGATGCCCATCTTGCGAATGGTCAGCGCCATCTTTACCGCTGTTTCCTCGTTGGGGCAGGTGCAAAACAGCACCACGTCGCGATCCCGGGGGATCAGGTCGCCGGACTCCACCAGCCGGTCCGGAGTCAAGAGTACCGCGTTGGGCAGCGTCCTTGGGTCGGGCAGGTAGTCGAGCGGGTGGCGCAGGTCGACGATAAAGACATCCTCACCCTTGTCGAGCATCATGCGCAGCTCGACAGGCGAAAGCCGGGCCAGGCGGATCTCCGCCATGGAGCGCCGCGTCCGCAGCACCCGGTTGACGAGGAACGCTGTGAGCAGCAGCAGGAACACAGAGACGGCAAAGTGAGCAAACCACGCCAGCGCATGCGGATGGAGCTTGAGGAAGTCGCCGAAGAACCGGCCGCCGACAGTAAAGCTCAGCGCCCACAGCAGCACACCCGCGGTATCAAAGGCCACAAAGGTCCGCAGGCGCATGCGGGTTTGCCCGGCGATTGCGCCGGCCATGGTGCCGAGGCCCGGCAGAAACTTGGCAAACAACAACGCACTCGCACCATGTTTGCCAAAGTAGTCCTCCGTGCGCTGCACACACGCATTGGATTGGGGCGTAAAGCGGCAGATAAACCGCACGACCGCACCGCCATACCGCTTGCCAAGCAGATACCAGCCCAGGTCGCTGACCAGGCTGCCCAGCGTCACCGACACGAGCACCGGTAGCAGGCGCAGCTGGTGGGTGGCCGTCAGCGTGCCGACCGTAAGCAGCAGCGGCGCCGTGGGGATAGGCACGCCGGCTTGCTCAACCATCGTCCAGAGGAAGAGGACCAGGTAGGCGTTCTTGAGAAACAGATGGAGGGCGAACGGCATGGAAAGGAGGCCTGGGCGGACGGCACCAGTATAGATGCCCGTGGGGAAAGAACGACTCGCGAAGCGAGGCCGCGGAGGGCGGCCTCAGCTTCTGAGGCGCTTCACTGTTTTACGCGCACCTTCGGCTCGACCGAGAGCCCCGGACGCAGCAGGTGGTCTGAGTCTTCGCTCTTATCCTTGAGGTCGATGCGGACGGGCACGCGCTGCACCACTTTGACATAGTTGCCGGTCGCATTTTCCGGAGGAAACAAGCTGAGGACGGACCCTGTGGCGCCGCCGATCTGCGTGACCACGCCGTCGTACTTGCGGCCGCCATAGGCGTCGACGGTGATCGTAACCGGCTGGCCGGGACGCATCAGGTCCAGCTGTGTCTCCTTGAAGTTGGCCGTTACCCAGATGTCGTCGAGCGAGATCAGGGTCGCCATATTCTGGCCGATGGACACGTTCTGCCCCACCTCGACGCTCTTGCGGGTGATGATGCCATCTACCGGCGCCACTACCTTGGCGTAGCTCAGGTTGAGCTTGGCCTGGGCCAGCGCGGCGCGCGACTGTTCCACCTGCGCCGCCGCCTGGTCGGCTTTGGCGAGCTGGATCTTGACCTGCTGCGGCCCGGTCTGGGCATTGCGCAGCTGGGCCTGGCTTTGCTTGACCCGGTCCTGAGCCATCCGCACATTGGCTTCCGCGGCGGTTGCGTTCTGCCGTGCCTGGTTCAGTGCCGCTTCGTCCGCCTGCGCGGTTGCCACTGCCTGGTCAAACTGCTGCTTGGAGATGACATCGCGCTGTACCAGCGGCGCATACCGCTCTACATCGAGCTTGGCCTTGATGTAGTTCGCATCTGCCTGGGCAATGGCGGCGCGGTTTGCCTCGAGCTGGTGCTGGGCCTGCACCACCTCATCGTTGGACTGCATCACGGTCGCCGCCGCGGAAGAGATCCCGGTGGTGGAACTGGCCGTGGTCACAGGCACACTTACTCGCGCGGACTCAAGATTGGCTTCCGCTGCTTCCAGGTTCGCTTCATCCTGCTGCACGGCGGTTTCGTAGTCGCGCGGATCCATCTCGGCGATCACGTCGCCGGCTTTCACGCGCTGATTCTCTTCCGCCACCACCCGCACCACATTGCCGTTGATGCGAGCGCTGACCTGGATCAGGTGGCCTGAAACCTGCGCATCGTCCGTATCTTCAAAAAAGGTCGAGTGCCACCAGAAAAGCAGCGCCGCAATCACCAGGATCGCCACCACGCCGATGATCAAAAACCGCCGGCGCGACTTTTGGCGTGGATTGTCCTTGGGGTCCTGCGCCTTTTCCTGGTGGTCCTGGTCGTGCCCCGGGTTTGCGTCCGGCGTCTGCTCTGCCACGATTATTTCCCTCCTACATAGGCCTTGTAGCCGGTTTGCGCCACACCCAGCGCCCGTGCGAGCGACAGCTTGGCTACGTTGTGCTGGTAAAGACTGCTGATGTACTGGTCGTCTGCCTGCGCCACTGACTGCTGCGCCTGCGAGACGGCAAGATTGTCCGATACGCCGGCTGAAAAACGCTGCTGGGCTTCGCTCAACTCTTCCTTCGCCAGGTCCACGTTGGAGCGTGCCACCTGCACTTGTTTTTGCGCGGCTTGTATATCGAGGATGCTGTCGCGCACATCGGCTGCAATCTGCCCGCGCAGGTTGCTCAGCTGCGCACGTTTTTGTTCAAGCTGCGTTTGTGCGGTCAGTGCATCGCCGCGCAGCCTGCCTTCTTCAAGCACCGGCATGTCGATCGCCCCGGTAGCGTCGCCCGTGCCATGGGAGTGCGAAGGGTTCACGCCGATGTCGCCATAGTCCCCGGTGAAGCTCACCGTGGGGTAGCGCTCCGCCGTCGCTGCCTTGCGCGCCTGCTGGGCGCCTTCCACCTGCTCGCTGAAGGCCTTCAAATCGCGCCGGGTAGCTAGCGCCTGGGCTACGGCTGCATCCGGGTCGACTCCATCGAGCGCCGCATAGGGCGCCTGGTCGGTCAGCGAAAACTGCTGGGCCAGCGGCAGCCCGATGGCCCGCGCGAGCGCCAGTTTGTCCTTCTCAAAGCTGGCCTGCGCCTGGATCAGCGTCTGCTGCTGGGTCTGGTAGTCCACACGCGCACGCAGCTCGTCCAACAGCGGTGAGGTTCCCGCGGCGTGGTTGGCCACAGCCTGGTCAAGCGAAACCTTGGAGGTGGCTACCTGCGCCTCAGCGCTTGCAACGCGGCCCGCATCGGCGATGACCAACAGATACGCATTGCCGATGCTCAGCACCACCTCATCGCGGGCATCGTCAACCGACAATTGCGCACTGCGGAAGTTGTGCTTGGACGCGAGATAGTTGCGCAGCGACGCTACATTGACGAGCGACCAGTTGAGCGATGCGCGGAGGTCTGTATAGGCATACGGGCCGATGATAGCCGGAAAGCCGGCGATGCGCAGCCCCTGCGCCTGGAGGTCGGTCTCCTGCTCAGACTCTTTCGCACTTGCCGTGATCGTCGGCAGGAGGCCCTGCAGCTGGCCCAGCTGGGTAGCCCGTGCCGATAACTGGTTCTGGCTGGAAAGGATCAGCCCGAGGTTGTAGCGGAGCCCGCGTGCGATCGCATCATCGAGCGAAAGAGGCAGAACCCCCGGCATGACCTTCGCTTCGGCTCCCGGGGCGCTGCCCTGGTAGCTGTCCGCGGCCACCTGCTGCTGCCCTACCTGGATGGGGGTGGGCAGCGTCGCTGCGCCGCCGCCACCCTGCTGTCCGAATTGTGCCGTGGCGACCGACGCCACTCCGCTGCACAACGCCGCGGTGCACGTCCAGCGCAGCAGCCGGCGGCATCGGCTCTTTCTGGCCTTCTGCAAGTACGTTTCCCCTGGGTAGTCGTCATTGGGCCTGAGCCCGAAAGTGAATCCGCTTACCTTGATTGCGGCTATTGGATGCCGGCGCGCAGCAGGAAAATGCAAAAAAAGCGCGAGAAACAGTCGCGCATAGCCGGATGCTCGGCCAAGTGGTCGCAGGCGGCCTGCGACCACTTGGCCGCCGCCGGTGCCGGCGAAAAAGGGGGGAAGCCTAGGCGTGGGCGGCGGCGGCTTCCGTCATCGCCGCCGGGGTGTGGGCAAGCGAGTTGGCGAGCGAGCACAAGGCCAGCCGGTACGCTTCGCCGACGGCTTCCGGCGTCCAACCCTGCACGGTCTCCCGGGCCGAGGGTGCGGCCAGCATCTGTGCCGTGGCGGCGTTGCCGTGGCCGAGCACGGCCCGCTGTACAAACACCGCCCGCTGCGCACCGGGCAGCGCGGCCAGCCATGCGCGCAGGTCGCCGCGGCCCTCACCGGCAAGCCAGGCTGCGAGCTGGCTTTGCGAAATGCCCGCTGCATCCAGGCTGTCATCCTCCACGCAAACGGCGCCCGCTGCCGAGGGTTGCTTTTCAAACGACGCGGGGTCGTTCTGCCGCAAAACAGCAACGGCCCGCCGCAGGAGCTGCTGTTCGGCCAGCCGGCGCGCGGCTGCAGGCTCGAGGCAAGGGTCGATCTCCATGCCGGCCAGCGACTCCTCCACCAGTTTGACGGCCTGGCTCGGATCGCCTACCAAAAGGGCGGCCAGCTGAAAAAGCTCGGCGGCTGTTCCACTGACGGCGCTGGGATCCCCGCATCCCCCTTGCCCTCCATTGCTGCTCCCGGTTGCTGCGTTCATCCGATTGCCCCTTCCCAGTCGTTTTGCGGCTCGTTCCTCCTCATCATAGCCCCAGCCTGCGGGGCTCGCTCTCCTTCCGGCGGAGCCTCTTGAAGCAGGGTCCATTCGGCTTGCGCGAGCCGTGCGCATAGGCTTGCGCGCGCCGTACGCAGCCCAAATTCACGCAGGTGCGCAAGCCTGTTGCTCCCCGCCTGGATAGGATGGAGGGTGGCCCAGCGCCGATCTCCCGGAAAATGCAAACCATGACCGCAGCCAAAGACGAGCATCGCAATCTTTTTCTCAGCCGGGACGCTTCCTGGCTCAGCTTCAACCGCCGCGTGCTGGAAGAAGCACTCGATGCGTCCAATCCTCTGCTGGAGCGCGTCAAGTTCCTGGCCATTACCGCCAGCAACCTCGACGAGTTTATCGAGGTACGCATTGCCGGCATGCTGCAGCGCATTGAGGAAGGCTACAACGATCCGGGCGCCGACGGCATGACGCCCCAGCAGCTGCTCGACCAGATCACGGCCGACATGCATGACTTTGTCGCCGAGCAGTACGGCTGCTGGAATGAGCAGCTGGCTCCGGCTCTGCGCGAGCAGGGCATCCGCGTGCTGGCCTGGGATGAGCTCGACGAGCGCGCCCGCGCTGCCGCATCGGAGTTCTACCAGCGCGAAGTCGATCCCCTGCTCACGCCCATCACCATTGACCCGCGCCACCCTTTTCCGCGTGTGCTGAACAAGGCGCTGTGCGTGGCGCTGCTGCTCAAACGCAAGCGCAAGGGCGCCGACGCCGCGGTACTGGGCGTGGTCACTGTTCCCCGCGCGCTGCCCCGCTTTGTGCGCCTGCCCGCGCCGGGACTCCCGATCGCCGGCTTTGCCATCCCGGAAGGCATCCGCTCAGGCGACCTGAACGAGGATGAGCGCCATGAGCACTCCCTGCAGGCCTCGGCCGAGATCGCGCCCGGCGCCCCGCAGGACTTTATCTTTCTCCACGACCTGATTGAACACCAGGCTGCCCGCATGTATCGCGGCTACGAGATTGTTTCCACGGCCGCCTTTCGCGTCACGCGCAACTCCAACCTTTACTTTGAAGAAGAAGAAAGCCGCTCCCTGCTTGAGGCCGTCCGCTCCGAGCTCCACAACCGGCGCAAAGGCGATGCCGTGCGCCTTGAAATCGAACAGGATGCCCACCCCGAGATCATCGAGCGGCTGCGCTCAAACTTCGAGATCGACGATGGCCAGGTGTACCGCACCAACGGCCCGGTAAACCTTTCGCGCCTGATGAACCTGTACAGCGATGCCGACCGCGCCGACCTGAAGTACCCGCCCTTCCAGGGACGCGAACTGCGCCTGCACCGCAAGTCAGAAGACATCTTTGACGAGCTGCGTCACCACGACATTCTCCTCCACCACCCTTACGACTCCTATGACGCGGTTGTCGGTTTTATCGAGTCGGCCGCGGCCGATCCCCACGTCATTTCCATGAAGCAGACTTTGTACCGCACCAGCGACAACTCCCCCATCTTTCGCGCGCTCACCGAGGCTGCCCAGTCCAAGGAGGTCACCGTGGTGGTCGAGCTCACGGCGCGCTTTGACGAAGCCTCAAACATCCGCTGGGCGCGCAATCTTGAGGACGCAGGCGTCCAGGTCTTCCACGGCATCGTCGGCTTAAAGACCCATTGCAAGCTGGCACTGATGGTGCGCCGCGATCCCGACGGCGAAATCCGCCGCTATGCCCACCTCGGCACCGGCAACTACAATCCCGTCACCGCGCGTTTCTACACCGACATCAGCTTTCTCACCTCCGACCCGGCCATTACCTCAAGCGTGCATGCGGTCTTCAACTACCTCACCGCACACTCGGAGTCAGACGACTACCAGCCGCTGCTGGTCGCCCCGCTCACGCTCGCGCAATCGACCATCGGCCTGATCCAGCGTGAGACCGAGCATGCGCGCGCAGGGCGTCCAGGCCGCATCATCGCCAAGATGAACTCGCTGCTCGAGCAAAGCGTCATTGAAGCGCTCTATGAGGCGTCAGGCGCGGGGGTAGAGATCGACCTGATCGTGCGCGGCATCTGCTCGCTGCGGCCGGGCATGCCGGGGGTGAGCGAGCGCATCCGCGTCCGTTCCATCGTCGGCCGCTATCTTGAGCACAGCCGCATCTTTTACTTTGGCAACGGCGGCGCGGAGGGCGGCAGCGAAGAGGTGTACTGCGGCAGCGCCGACTGGATGCCCCGCAACCTGTTCGAGCGCTGCGAGGTGGTCTTCCCGATCAGGGACCCGGCGCTCCGTGCCCGGCTCAAGAACGAGGTCCTGGCTGCGCAACTGGCGGACACTACCAAGACCCGTCTGCTGCGTCCAGACGGCGTGTACGGCAAACTGAACGCAACCGAGGAGGGCTCGGAGATGCCGGCCTTCGCTTCGCAGGATTTCTTTATGGCCGTAGCCGAAGGCCGGGCCTCAGCCGCGGAGATCCCTCCGGTAGCGCTTCCCTCCTCCGGTATGCTGAAAAGCCCGCCTGCGGCGAAGCCGAAGCGAGCGCGCAGAATCAAGGCTGCGGCGTCTTGAACAGCAACGGGCCGCCGCGCGCGCTTCAGGGTACATGCAGCGCGCCGATGCTATCCTCTGCACAAGCACACAACGCCGGCGCTTCCGGGCGCCGGTTCCCCGCAGCTTTCTGTAACGGAGGCGGTATCAAGGAGCACTCGGACCAATCCCTATGCGTGTTTTAATTACCGGCGCGGCCGGCTTTCTGGGTTCCCACTTGGTCGACAGCATGCTGGCTGCGGGCGAGTCCGTGCTGGGCGTGGATAACCTTTCGACCGGCAGCCTTGCCAATCTCGCGCACCTTGCTCATGAACCGCGCTTTGCACTGGAAGAACACGACATCTGCACCCCTTTTGATTTCGGGGCGGTGGACTATGTGTTCAACTTCGCCTCTCCTGCCAGCCCTGTGGACTACCATCGGCTCGGCGTAGAAACCCTCAATGTGGGGTCCAGCGGTACCCGCAACGCCCTTGAGGTCGCGAAACGCTACGGCGCAGGCTTTCTCCATGCGTCGACCTCGGAATGCTATGGCGACCCCCTGGTGCATCCGCAGACTGAGGAGTACTGGGGCAACGTCAATCCCGTCGGTCCGCGGTCGGTTTACGACGAGGCGAAACGCTTCGCGGAGGCGCTGGTTACGGCCTACCACCGCTACCACGGCGTGAACACGCACCTGGTGCGCATCTTTAATACGTACGGGCCACGGTTACAGAAGAACGACGGTCGCGTCATCTCGAACTTTCTCATACAGGCACTCAAGGGCGAGGACCTGACCGTCTACGGCGATGGCTCGCAGACGCGCTCCTTCTGCTATGTGTCGGATGAGGTCGAAGGCATCGTCAAGCTGTCGAAGACCGCTGAGCATACCCCGGTCAACCTCGGCAATCCGGTTGAGTGGACCATCGAGGAGTGCGCGCGAACCGTGCTTGCGGTGACAGGCTCGAGCAGCAAAATAAGCTATCGGCCGCTGCCGGTGGATGATCCGATGCAACGCAAGCCCGATATCTCAAAAGCGCAATCCTTGTTTGACTGGGAACCCAAAGTCGACCTCGAGGCCGGTCTCAAGCTCAGCCTTGCTTACTTCCGATCGACCCTGGAAGAAAAAGAAGACCTGGCCACGCGCTGAACCTGCGCGCCGGATGCGGCAGCGGGGGGAACTCCGCGCGGCTGCGGGTTGGTTGCCGCAGAAGCGCCCGGCGATATTTATGGCAGTCCATGCTTGGTCACAGGCGCGGGTTGCGCTTCTACGTGGAAGCGCTGGTAGTTGCTGTCCTCCTGCTGCACCTCGCCCCGGTAGCTTACAAAAGCGATCGCTTTGCCGACCACATGGATATGCGCGCTCACCGGCAGCCACAGCTCGTTGTTGACCAGCTTTTGTTCAAACACAAAGCTGCTGCCTTTCAGCAGCGTAAAGAGCCCGAAACCTAAGTGGAAGTCGCCGTCAAAGCTCGCGGTGAGCTTTCTCACCTGCCGGTCTCGCTCATCGATCCACACGGTGCCCGCAAGCTTTTTTGAAGCGTTCTCGGTCATGCCATGCGTCTTCGCGCGAGGGTCGCCTGTGTAGTCAAAGACCAGGGTGCTTCGTCCGTCAAGCATCTCGCGCCGCGGCGTCGAGTACTTCATGATCTGCAGCATCCGGCTCACACTGATCTCATCGCCGTCCGCGGTTTTCCCCGGGGAAGCCTTCTCTGCTTTCTGCACCTGCTTCAGCACGCGATCCTGCTCTTTGGCCTGGTCGGATGCAGACAGTTCTTTGCCGTTCTTTCGCACCTTTCTGTCGATCTCCCGGCCATTCACAAAGGAAACCTCGACGTCTTCTGTTTCGGTCTTCTTGGGGCTGCCGTCCTTGTTCAGCTCGGTGGTTGCGGTGCGCTCCAGGTAGGTATAGTTTTCACGCAATTTTTCAAGCCGTTCCTGGTTGGCGTCGACGTCCCGCATCAGCGTTGCTACATCCGGCAGGGGCGCGGCCTGCGGCTGGTTCTCCGCGAAGCCCGGCAGTGCAAGAATCAGCAGCAGCGATACTCCAGGCAAGCGCATCAGGATCCTCCCATGGCGAAATCCATGGCTAGCTACGCAGCAAAGCAGCGCGAAGTTCCCACGTTTGGCGAAGCAGCCGCCTGCCGTTCACCAACCATGCACAAAGCCGTCGCGCTCGGCCAGGGTAAGCTCGACTCCAAACAGCGCCTGGAGGCTCGACGCGGTCAGCACCTCGGCCCGGGGACCGTCTGCGATGATGCGCCCATCGCGCATCAGCAGAACGCGCCCGGTCTCAGGCAGGATATCGGCAAGATGGTGGGTGATCATCAGGATCCCGGTGCCCTGCCGCGCAACCGAGCGCAAAGCCTGCCGGAGCTCGCGCTGCGCGCCCAGGTCGAGCGCGTTCGACGGTTCGTCGAGCAGCAGCATGGCAGGCCGGTGCACCATGGCGCGCGCGATCATGACCCGGCGCTGCTCGCCGGCCGACATGTGCCCGACCAGCTTGCCGGCCAGGTGCGCGGCGTGGAGCAAGGCCAAAGCCTCTTCGGCGCGGGCTTCCATCAGGGGTGTAACGGTGTGGTTGGGCCAAAGGGCCGAGGCGCCAAAGAAGCCTGCGACGACGGCCTCGCGGCCGCTCACGATCGGGGTGCGCTCCCCAGGGAGCTCGGCCGAAACCAGGCCGAACTGCCCGCGGAGCTGCGAAAGATCCCAGCGCTCGCGCCCCAGCAAGGAGCAGCGCATGTCGGGCCGCACGATCGGGTAGCACTCGCGCGTGATGGTTTTGATCAGGGTTGACTTGCCGCAGCCGTTTGGCCCCAGCAGCGCCACCTGCTCGCCGAGCGCGATTTCCAATGCGATCTCGTGCAGCACGAGCCTGTCCCCGCGCGCGACGTCCACATGCTCCATCGAGAGAAAGCTGCCCGCGCCGGGTGCGGGTGCATCGAGAAACAAACAGCCTACCTCCAACAATGCGGCGGGAGGAACTCCGTTCCAAACCGGCCGCATCCGTTTCCGCGGCGAGGCTTGTCGACAGGCTAAGAAGAAAACCGCGCGCCTAGCCAGAGTAAATGCGCAGATGCGAGGATGGGGAGATGAGCAGCCTGATTCCTTCTTCCGCGCTGCCCCTGGGCTTTCGCTTTGCCGCCGTGCAGGCGGGCATCAAGCCGAGCGGCAACCCGGACCTGGCCGTCGTTGTTGCCGACCAGCCAGCC
>CAXTPL010000007.1:0-17828 GCA_964246065.1 uncultured Acidobacteriaceae bacterium | reverse complement strand
CCAGCGCTGCGGCGCTTTTTACATCGAACCGGGTAGTAGCTGCGCCAGTGCGGGTAGGGCGGCGCCACCTGGTGGCAAGCGGCGGCCGCGCACGCGCTGTGGTGGTCAACAGCGGCAATGCGAACTGTGCCACGGGCGAGGCCGGCATAGCGGCATGCGAGACCATTTGCAAGGCTGCCGCTGCGCAGTTCGGCTGCGCCGTCCACGAGGTGTTTCCTTCATCGACCGGGATCATCGGTGTCCCGCTCCCGGAGGCAAGGATTATCGCCGCCCTGCCGGCGGCCCGGGATGCGCTGGGCTCGTCGGCAGAGCCCTTCGCACGGTTTGCGGAGGCGATCTTGACCACCGATACCCGGGCCAAGGTTGCTTATAGCACAGCCATGGTCGCGGGCAGGCCGGTGCGGATTGCAGGCGCTTCTAAAGGCGCAGGCATGATCCACCCGCAGCTGGTGCCCCACGCCACCATGCTCGTCTACCTGCTGACCGACGCAGAAGCAGAACCGGACGCGCTTGCCGGCTTTCTCCGCGAGGCGGGCGAGCAGAGCTTCAACCGCATCTCGATCGACGGCGATACCTCGACCAACGATACCGTGCTGCTGCTCGCCTCCGGAGCCGGCGGAGTCCAGGTCCCGGCCGGCGATCCAGCGTTTGCGCAGGCATTGGGCGAGGTGTGCATTGCACTGGCCAGGCAGATCGTCGATGACGGCGAAGGCGTCTCGCACGTGGTTACGCTCGACATACAAGAGGCGCCGAGCGATGCGGACGCGCTGCGCGTCGCGAAAAGCATCGCGCATTCTCCGCTGGTCAAAACAGCCTGGGCCGGCAACGATCCGAACTGGGGACGCCTGCTGGCGGCTATCGGCTACTCCGGGGTGGCGGTAGAGCCGGAGCGCATCGGCATCTGGTTTGGCGAGCTGCCGATCTGCCAGGCGGGCACCCGTGCCCCGGACTACGATGCAGCCGCGGCGCACGCCCGGCTTTTGGAGCGGGAAATCACAATCCGCATCGCGCTTGGACTGGGCACAGGGCGATGCCGCTTCTGGACAACCGACCTCACCGAAGAGTATGTGCGCGTCAACGCCGAATACTCCACGTGAGGCACGGCCCGCGCAAAACAATTTGGGAGGCTGCTGCATCCCTTGTGCAGAGAGAGAGCGCCCGCGTCCCTGCTGCCTTTGCGTTGGAGCAGGCAGCGTCCTTACGCAGCTTTTCAACAATTTTGTTGAAAACTGCCCCTTGCCGGATTGCGCCGGCGGTGTTTGCACGCCTTACGGCCGGCTGGAGGAAAGGGACTGTGGATGGATAAGCAGAAAGCCTCGCTCATGCAGGAGGCGACGCTATGGCAGCTTTACCAAAGGCTGCTGGCGCAGAACCTGCTCCTGTCGCGGCTGCCCAAGACGCGTACCCTGCACGGGAGCAGCGCCATCTCAGCCGCGCTGACAGAAAACCTGGTAGCCGGCGACACCCTTGGCCTGGAGCCGAAAGACCTGGTCACGCGCTACCTGTGCGGCGCGCTACCGGCCTATGCGGAGGTGCAGGCCAAGCCGCGCAGACGAGCCAGTCCACAGCTTGCGCAATGGGAGCTCGCCTCAGACAGCCTGCATGGGGTGCTGCCCGGCACGGGACCGGCGCAGGCCAGCCTGGCCGCAGGAGCCGCGATGGCCTCGCGCCTGCACGGCGGCGGGAGCCTTACGGTGCTGCTTGCCCATGCGCCGCAACCTGACCAAGCGCCCGGTCTGTCCCCGGGGTTGCCGCGCGGCCTGCCCCGCGGCCTCCCGCGGAATTGGACCGAGGCTGCGGCGCTTGCCACGGCCTATGAGTTGCCGGTGCTCTTTGTTACCGGCACACGTCACGGGCTCTCTGGAGCCGGTACGGAAGCCGAAGCGGGACCTGGCTCCCCGCCACCGGCCCTGCCGGCAATCCCGGTTGAGCGCGGCGATGCCGTGGCGCTTTATCGCGTCTTTTTTGAGTCTGCCGCCGGGGCGCGGGCCGGCGGCGGCCCTACCTGGATCGATGCGCGCGACTGGCTGCCCGCCCTCCGCGGCGCGCGTGCCACGCCGATCGAAGATCCGCTCGAGCGCATGGAGGGCAGCCTGCGGGCGCGCGGCCTTTGGGATCGCGGCCGCCAACAGCGCCTGCGTCGTACCCTGGAGCGCGAGCTCCAGCTCGCAGGCTGGCCGGCGCCGGAGGTTCCGCTGCCACACGGGTGACGCCGGTGCGCTGGTGTCTCAGAACGATGCTCTCAGCTTGTGCTCACCGGAGCCTTGCTCTAGCCTCAAAGGTAGACCTGCGGCCTGGGAAGCTCGCCTGCCCCTACCGCGCAACCCCACGGTGAGGTGAGAGTGACCAGTTTTCCCGGGCTGACCCTGCACCGCCGACTGTTAGCCACGCTGCTGTCGTTTTCGGTGCTGGGCTGCTGCGCATCCGCGCCTGCCCAGCAGCCGGACAGCGGGAAACCCCTCCACCTGCCGCGCGGCTTTCGGCCCGACTATGGAGAGCGCAATGGCGGCTCCCTCGGCTCTACCTACATCCCGTTGGACAGCTGGATGTATCCCGCACTGGTGCGGCTGCAGGCGCTTGGCTACCTCAACACAGGCTTTCTCGGGCTGCGGCCCTGGACCCGGCTGAGCACCCTGCACATGCTTGAAAGCACCGGCGAACAGCTGCTGCTCGACGCGGGGCCGGGGCGCGACGAGGCAGAGGATCTTTATCTCGCGCTGGCCAACGAGCTTTCGCCGGATGCGGACTTCGGCGGCGGCCACGCGGAACTCGACACCGTGTACACGCGCTTTCTCGGTATCGCCAATACGCCGCTCAATGACAGCTACCATCTAGGCCAGACCATCATCAACGACTATGGCAGACCCTACCAGGCCGGCTTGATGAACAGCAGCGGGATCAGCGGGCGCGCGGAATATGGGCGCTACACGCTGTACACGCGCGGTGAGTACCAGAGAGCGCCGTCTGCCGCCGGCTACCCATTTGCGCTGGGCGCCTACCTGTCCGACTCGATCGACAACATCCCGATTGCGACCAACCCGGTGCAGGCAACCCTGCCGATCGGGCCGATTGCGGGTGTCGATCACCTTCGCCTGCTTGAGGCGACGGTCTCCGCGCACTTTCTCGGGCATGAGCTTTCGCTCGGGAAGACGGATCACTTGTGGGGTCCCGGACAAGGGGGAGCCTTTGCCTGGAGCAACAACGCCGACAACCTTTACGCCTTCCAGATTGACCGGGTGGAACCGCTGCATGTGCCGATCCTGTCGTGGCTGACGGGCCCATTTCGCTATGAGTTCTTCGTAGGGAGCCTGCAGGGGCACACCGATCCCAATCACCCTTGGGTGCATGCAGAAAAGGTCAGCTTCAAGCCCAGCCGCAACCTGGAATTCGGCTTTGAGCGGACGGTGATCTGGGGCGGGCGCGGGCATGAGCCGGTCACCGTGGGCACGTTTATCCACAGCTTTGTGAGCGTGACCAATGTGTCCAACACTGAGAAGTTTTCTACCCGCGATCCTGGCGCGCGCTTCAGCGCCTTTGACTTCAGCTATCGGCTCCCGCTGCTGCGAAACTGGATCACCCTGTACACAGACTCTTTTGCTCACGACGATATCAACCCTGTCGACGCGCCGCGCCGCGCCGGCATCCGGCCCGGTATCTACCTGTCGCATCTCCCTGCGGTGCCGCGGCTTGATCTCCGTGTGGAAGCAGCCACCACCGACCCGCCCACCTCGCGGAGCTTTCAGGGCAGCTTTCTAGACCAGGAGGCAGTGCAGCTGCAAGGCACGACCAACAAGGGGCTTCTCTTCGGCGATGCCATCGGGCGCGAAGATAAAGGCGGCCAGGCGTGGGCGACCTACCATCTTTCGCCACGCGAACAGATCCAGGTTTCCTACCGCAATGTGAAGGCCGCAAAGGACTTCATCCCGTACGGAACCACACAGAATGCGTTTGAGGGTGAGCTGGTCAAGCGCTTGGGGCAGGATGTGGAACTAAAGGCCTGGGTGCAGTACGAACGCTGGAAGGCGCCGTTCTACCAGCCCGGTTTGCACTCCGATGTAAGTGCCGCCGGGCAGCTCACGGTTTATCCCCACAAGGAGAAGATCTTCTAAGCTGCCGAGCGCCCCGCGACCTGGCATGGCTGCACGCGCACTAACGCAGGGCCACGCGCAAATCGCGACCGCTCATCTGTTGCGGCTGCCCCATGTGCAACAAGCCGAGGATGGTTGGAGACAGGTCGCGCAGCGAGCCGCCATCGCGGAGCGTGACTCGCCCGGCGTCCTCACTCACAAGAATGCAGGGCACAGGGTTGTTGGTGTGCGAGGTGTGCGGGCCGCCGCCCAGAGGATCCACCATCATCTCGGCGTTGCCGTGGTCTGCGGTGATGAGCATAGAGCCGCCGCGCTGCCGGAGGCTCCCGTAGATGCGGCCGAGCTGCGCATCCACCGTTTCCACCCCGCGGATGGTTGGCGCCATCTGGCCCGAATGCGCGACCATGTCGGCGTTGGCAAAGTTGACCACCACAAGCTCAAACGCAGTATCTTCAATGGCGCCAATGACGGCATCGGCAATGCCAGCCGCGCTCATCTCCGGCGCAAGGTCATACGTGGCGACTTTTTGCGACGGGACGAGGAGCCGGTCTTCCCCGGCAAACGGCTTTTCTATGCCGCCGTTGAAAAAGTAAGTCACATGCGCATATTTTTCCGTTTCGGCAATGCGGAGGTTGCGCAGGTTGGCCTGGGCCAGCAGGTTTGCGAGCAGGTTGTCCATCGACTGCGGCTCGATGACGCGCGGCAGGGCGAAGTGCTTGTCGTACTGCGTCATGGTGACGAAGAAAAGGCCGGGGGGTATGGTCGCGCGAGCAATCGCCTGATCCTGTTGGGCAATCTGCGGGAGCTCGCGACCGTCGTCCACAGTCAGGCCGCTGTTCCGCGCGAGCACCCGGGTGATCTGGCGGGCACGGTCGGCGCGGTAGTTGAACAGGATGCAAGCATCGCCCTGCTGGATAAGACCGCTTGGGGCACCGTTCGCGACGCCGTCTTGATCTGTAACTACAAAGGGCACAAGAAACTCATCGGTCACGCCGTTGTGGTAGCACTGTTCAACGCGGGCCACGGCATCGGGGTAGGCGCCCCCCTCCGCCACGCCGCTGACAAGTGCGTCAAACGCTTTCTTTTCGCGCTCCCAGCGCATATCCCGGTCCATGGCATAGTAGCGGCCAGAGACGGAGGCAAGCCGGCCGACGCCGATCTCGTCCATCACGGAGAGCAACCTGCGAAGGTAGCCGGCGCCGCTGGTAGGCAGCGTGTCGCGCCCGTCCATAAAGGCATGGACAAAGACGCGCGTCAGGCCGTACTCCCTGGCCGCACGAAGCAGCGCGTACAAATGGTTCTGGTGCGAGTGCACGCCGCCGTCAGAAAGCAGGCCCAGCAGGTGCAGCGCGCGTCCATGCTCGCTGGCATGCCGAAAGGCGGCCTCCACAGCCGGGGCGCGCCCGAGCGTACCGGCAGCAACCATGGCGTCGATGCGGGTCATGTCCATCTCGACCACGCGGCCTGCGCCGATGTTGAGGTGGCCTACCTCGCTGTTGCCCATCTGCCCGTCGGGCAGGCCGACGAAATGATCGGAGGCGTGGAGCAGCGTGTTGGGGTATTCGGCGAGCAGGCGGTCGTACACCGGCTTGCGCGCCTGCGCGATGGCGTTGTGCTGCTGCTCGGCGCGGTAGCCCCAGCCGTCCAGGATGGCGAGTACAAGCGGGCGTTGGTGGACAGGCATACTCGTCTCCTTGGACGCGGTGCCGAGCCTGGGGAACCGGCGGAGCGAAGCGCCCGAGCGAAAAACGCCGCGAGCGCTGGGCGGCTGCTGGCGGCGGGTACTTTGGCGGTGTGGTGTTGGGCGGGGCTGGCGCAGCAGGCTGGGTGGCAGACGCGCCGGGCGGGCCAAGGCGCGGTGCCGCGTGCTGCTGCTGGTAGGCCTTTTCCGCCGTATCTATCTCCGCCTTATGCTTCTCCATGGTGTCCTTCACGATCTGCTGCGCGGTCTGCGCAGCCGACCGCTGCGCCTCGCCCAGGATTTGCGGGGTCGCCTTGATCAGGTCGCGACCGGCAGGCGTCTTGTAAAACTCGATGGCCTTTGCGGCGTCTTCGGTAGAAAGATATTTCCTGTAGATGCCGACCACCGGCGTGTTTACATCCGCTTTTTGGAGGTTGGCCGTAATGTCCTGCAGCACATCGGCAGGCATATACGGGGGAAAAGCGCGACGGAAGTAGGTGGTCGCGTTGGCTACCAGCTGATCCTTGATCTTGTCTGTGCCGGTAAGCTGCATCAGCTCATGCGCCTGCGCCTCGGTGAGCGGGTTTGCCGGTGGAGCGGGCTGGGCGGCGGCGGCCTCAGGGTTGGCGACGGAGGCAGCCGGCGTCGCCGATTTGGGTGCGGCCTGGCTGAAGGCGGCGAGCGAAAAAACGAGAGGCGTGATGCCGAACAGTGCTTTGCGCAAGAACTTCTCCTGGGTAATCCATGGTGTGAGTGCGTGAAGAAACAAGCAGCTTGCCGTGGGGTCTTTCAGCCTTGCCACGCGAGCGGCCAGAGCCATGCTCCAGCCTTGCGGGCTGCCCGAACTATTCCCCGTAGTTAAGCGCTTCAATGCCAAGAAACTCCGCCGTCTGCCCCAGCTCTTCTTCAATGCGCAAAAGCTGGTTGTACTTGGCGATGCGATCGGTGCGCGAGGCCGACCCGGTCTTGATCTGCCCGGCGCCTGTGCCGACCGCCAGGTCCGCGATGAAGGTATCTTCGGTCTCGCCGGAGCGGTGCGAGATGATGGAGGTGTACCCCCAGCGGCGGCCCAGCTCGATCGCCTCCAGCGTTTCAGAGACAGTACCGATCTGGTTCACCTTGATCAGGATCGAGTTCGCGACGCCTTCTTCAATCCCGCGCTGCAGGCGCTCGGTATTGGTGACAAAAAGATCGTCGCCAACCAGCTGAATGTTGCCGCCGATCAGCTCGCTGAGATACTTCCAGCCTTCCCAGTCATCTTCGGCCAGCCCGTCTTCAAGCGAAACGATCGGGTACTGGCGCGTCCAGCTTTCCCAGTACCGCGACATCTCTTCAGAGGTCAGCTCGCGGCGGTCCGACTTCTTGAAGATGTACCGTGCCGCCTCCTTGTCATAAAACTCGCTGGAGGCGGGATCGAGCGCGATGGCGATCTCTTCGCCCGGCTTGTAGCCGGCCAGCTCGATCGACTCAAGGATGAGCTCGATCGCTTCTTCATTAGACTTGAGCGATGGCGCAAAGCCGCCCTCGTCTCCCACGGCGGTGTTGTAGCCCTTCTTCTTGAGCACGCCCTTCAAGGTGTGAAAGACCTCAGTGCCCCAGCGCAGCGCATCAGAAAAGCGCTCGGCACCGACCGGCATGACCATGAACTCCTGGAAGTCGACATTGTTGTCGGCATGCGCGCCGCCATTGAGGATGTTCATCATCGGGGTCGGCAGAATGGACGCATTGACCCCGCCGAGGTAGCGATAGAGCGGCAGGTTGAGCGCTACGGCCGAGGCGCGTGCGGCCGCCATGGAGACGGCGAGGATGGCATTTGCGCCCAGCTTGCTCTTGTTCGGCGTGCCGTCGAGCGCGATCATGGTCGCGTCGAGCAGGCGCTGGTTGGCGGCATCCATACCGGCCAGCTCCGGCGCCAGCACGCTTTCTACATTTTCCACTGCCTGGAGCACGCCTTTGCCGAGGTAATGCTCCTTGTCGCCGTCGCGCAGCTCCACGGCCTCGTG
This sequence comes from uncultured Acidobacteriaceae bacterium, assembly GCA_964246065.1. Taxonomy (GTDB): domain Bacteria; phylum Acidobacteriota; class Terriglobia; order Terriglobales; family Acidobacteriaceae; genus EB88. The sequence continues at coordinate 10,056 of CAXTPL010000007.1, read as the reverse complement.
CTCGCCGGTTGACGCGCCGCTCGGCACGGCGGCACGCGCGCGCGCTCCGCCTGACAGCACAATCTCGGCTTCCACAGTGGGGTTGCCGCGCGAGTCGAGGATCTCGCGGGCGTGAATGGTGACTATCTCGGTCATCTGGGTCCTTGCAATCTGGTGTTGGAGCCGTTGAGGCAGGGTTGGACGACGGTCTACGCGCACGGGCCCGCTGGTGCCGCCGATCGTCTCAATCAAGCCTGCGGTGCCGTGTTCGAAGCGTGTTTGTCGTGGAGCCATGGCAGGCAGGGCCTTCCCTGGGGAGCGCGCCCGGGGTTCAACCGGGCACACCAAGCAGTCACAGCGATTCTAACAAAGGCCGAGCGCGTTCTTCTTCGGCTGCAACGCTCACCAACCAACTGTTCACACAGGCAGGGTGGTGCGCCACGCGGCATCGCGAGCGCTGGCACCGGGTCCATCTGCCGCAAAGGGGGGAGCAGGCCTCCTTTACCTTTGTGGTTCAGCCGGGGCTTTGGCAGCCACGCCGACGTGGCGCAGGGTCCCCGGCTAGGCTAGGCTTGCAACTGCCAGGCTCCGGCTCCGTGCCCATGCGGGGCGCCGCCAAACCTATCCGTTGCATCGCCGGGGAGAGCGTAAGCTCTTTCCGCCAGTGGAGTCCACCCATGAAAACGACCATGCCTGAAGCCCTGCGCGGGATTGCCGCCGCCACCACCCTCGCCGCCGGCTGCCTGCTTGTACCGGCGGCAGCGCATGCGCAAAGCGCGGCCGGCTCGCAAAGCGCCTACCAGGGCGTTTCGCAGCCGCCTGCCGATGAGACGATCGAGGCCACGCCGGAAGCCGTGCCGGCAACCCCGCGCGCCAAGCCCCTGCCCGGTGTACCGGCAAGCGCGGCCGGAGCAAGCGGCGATGACAATACCGACAATGGCATTGTGACGCGAACAGCGGTGACCGGCGGCGAGCGCATGGCAGCCGAAGAGCGGCCGACGCAGCCGACGGCGCGTGAGACCCACCTGATCGCGCGGCCGGAAAATCCGGATTACGACATCGTGACCATGGCGCCCTCGCCCTCCAACCAGCTCGCTGAAGGGACCGACATCCGCGTACGGCTGATGCAGGCGCTCAGCACCAGCACCACGCAAGACGGCGCGCCGTTTCGCGCGCAGGTAGCGGCAGACGTGTACAAAGAGGGCCGGGTGGTGATCCCGGTCGGCTCCGAGTTGCGCGGTCGCGTGCTGAGCGTGACGCAAGGCCACAGGATGGGCTCGCCCGCGACCATGCGGCTGCGGCCTGAGGCCGTGCTGCTGCCGGACGGAACCTCGTACCACCTGTACGCGCAGGCGATCGGGACCGACGCGCCGGGGACTCGGACAGACGCAGAGGGTGCACTCCAGCCCTCTTCACGCATAGAGAAGAACCTGATCGAGCTGGGCGCAGGCTCAGGTGGCGGCGCGGCCACGGGAGCCGTGTTTGGCGGCCCTGTGGGCGCGGCAACAGGCGCCATCGTGGGTGCAGGCATCGTCACGGCGCATCTGTTGCTGCAACACCCTGGCGCGGCACACGTAGAGCAGGGCGCAGAGATTACCTTTAGCCTGACCGAACCGATGGACCTGCTGCCCACGCGCAACTAGGCCCGCCCCTCAGAAAAAACAAGCCGGGTGCTGCCGCAGAAGGCCGCACCCGATTTTTTTTTTGCCGGCATCTATGCGGATGGCACCCTGTCGAGCAGCCGCTTCCAGTTCTTCTCGTTGCGGCGGAAACTTTTCTTCAGGTCATCCAGGATGCGCTCGAAGTCTGTATGCCCACGCAGCCGGTTCCATGCAGGGTTCTTGGCAAACCATGGGTAGTTCTCGTTGCCCAGGTAGATGGCCCTGCGCAGCCAGTGCAGCGCCTCACTCTCGTCGCCTTCGACTGCGAAGTAGGTGGCCAGCCTGTAGGCCATCTCGCTGTCAGCCTCTGCCGCGGAGATAGAGTTTTCTTCTATCATGTTCGCGGCCCGCTCCCGCTCGCCCACCTGCACATAGCACATGGCGAGCGTTGGAAAGGCGAGTCGCATCGTGTTGTCGTCGCGGATGACGAGCTCAAGGATTTTGATGGCCTCGGGCAGATCGCCCTGGCGCATGCGCTCATAGGCGAGCGAGGTGCGCAGCAGCGGATGTCGAGGCTCCAGCGTCAAACCTTTTTCCAACTCGTCGTTAGCCAGCTCCAGCTGGTTTTGATACTGGTATACCCGCGCGCGATGGTTATAGATCACCGGTGCGTTGGACGGATCGAGCCGCAGCGAAGCATTGAACTGCTGCAACGCGTGCTCATACATGCCATCGAGCCGCATGGTTACGCCGGCGACCATATGCACCTGCGAATCGTTGGCGGCGGTGTGCAGCAGATGCTCGATGCCGTGGCGCGCGCTCTCTTTTTCTCCGCGGGAGAGCAGCATGTACACCCGATAAAGATTTGCCTCTACCGAACCTGAATCGAGCTGCAGGGCCTCATCGAAGGCCTTGCGGGCGGAGATAATATGCAAGTGGCCCCCAAAGCCATGCCGCACATATTGCAGGTGGGTGATGCCGAGCCCGCTCCAGGCCGCGGCAAAGGAGGGGTCCTGCCCGACGACACGCTCGAATAACTCCTGCGCACGATCAAGGTCAAGCCTCGAGCCGGAGCGCTGCATAAACGACGACAGCATGGCGCGAGCCTGGAGATACTCTTCAGAGATCTGGTCGGAAAGCTCGGCGCGTTTGGCCGTGCTGGTGCGGTCGGCCGCCTTGAGCTGACCGATGCCCTGCAGTGAGGCAAACACATCGTTGCATATCTCGGTCTGTACCGCGATCAGGTCGAACGACGGTACGCTGATGGCGCCGCCGCCCTGCACGCTTTGCTCAACAACATCGAGCAGCTGCCAATTGATGTCAAAGCCTTGTTCGGAACGCATAAAGTGGCCTGTAAGCACCCACTGCACCAAGAGCTGATGGCCTATCTGGAGCGGGTCAAGCTGCGCAATGGAAAGTTGCATAAGCGCGCTCGACGGGCGCACCACGAGCGAAGGCATACGCGCAAGGCGAGCCGCAATCGCGTCAGCCAGGGCGAACCCGTAGAGCGGGGCGACTGCCGTGGGTCCCACATTTTTAAACGGCAGCACGATGATGGTGTTCTGCTTGGCTGCGGACTCCGGCGTTTCGCGAAATCGCTCTGCAAGCATCGAAAGAAATCCTGTGGCGCGCTTTTCTGATTCCGCGCTCAAGACAGGCAGCGCAGCGGCGGCCTCGCCGGGGATGATGCCGGACTCAATCTGCAGCGCTTTCATGATGGTCTTGAGCGCTTCGCGTGTTTCTGCCGCGCTGGCATAGCGATCGCCCGGGGTTTTCGCAAGCAGTGTCAGGATCACGCTGCCGAGCTCCGCGGGCAGCTGTGGGCAGCAGTCCTTGAGTGAGGGTGGGTCGCTGAACTGGATCGCGCGAATGGACTGAAACTCGTCGCCGTCAGGGCGCGCAAACGGATGGCGCCCACTTACTAATTCATAAAGGATGATCCCAAGCGCCCATAAGTCACTCCGCACGCTGGACTGGCCGGTAACAAATTGCTCCGGCGCCATGTACGCAATGGTGCCGCCGCGGGCAGTGTAGGTGGCCGCAGCCGCTCCGGTCTTGCGCGTGGACGACTTGGATGGATCGAACTCTGCATCTTCCGGGTTCAGCCGGCGAGCCAGGCCGAAGTCAAGAATCTTGATCAAGCCGCCGTCGGTAAGGATGACGTTTGCGGGCTTGAGGTCGCGATGAAAGATGCCGAGCGAGTGCGCCGCCTGCAGTCCATCGGCAATCTGGATGCCGACCGAGAGCACCAGCGGCAGGCTGGCAGGCCCCTTGGCGATCAACTTATCGAGCGGTTGGCCTGGCACATACTGCATGACGATGTAGGCTTCCTGGCCCTCCTCGCCCACCTCGTAGATTCCGCAAACGTTGGGGTGCTCGATGGCCGACGCCATGCGCGCCTCGCGCAACACGGTGGAGCGCATCTGCTCAAGCGATAGGTTGCCGCGCTTGAGCACCTTGAGCACGACAGGGCGCATGAGCTGCATATCATTAGCCAGGTAGACGATGCCGCTGCCTCCTGCGCCTAGGCGTCGCAGCAGCTCGTAGTGCTCAATGACTCGGTGCTTCATGGTGCTACCAGTGTAGCCGGTGGTACTTCGCACCCTGCTCCCGCCCGGAGCCTGCGCGCTCTCACTCAAAGCACCTTGAGCGCGTCCCGAAACTATCGCGCCTGCGTGGTGGTTGCCTCGACGGGCGCTTTCGGGGTCAGGTTAGGTTTGGCAAGCGTCCAGGCCTCTTTGCCGCCCGCGCTCGTCGCGACGCTGCCGCTGCCGAGATGCGTCTTGCGCCCCGCGGTGAGCTCAAACCGGGATGTGCCGGCATCCCCCAAGGCGGGCGAAAATGTACACGCAACACTGTGGTCTCCCTGGGCGCGGTCCGGCGTGTAGCGCACACGCTCCAATGACCACCCGGCAGGCGTCTGCCGAGCCTCCAGCGCGATCGACACGCCGAGCGCCGCGTCGGTCCCGTGCAGCGTGGCAACCCCGTTTGCGAGCGAGTCCACATGCATCTTGAGCGCGCGTCCGTTTGTGCCGGTCATCGTCCAGTCTGCGGCCGCTATCACGCTTGCTGCCGCGGGCTCTATCTTCCAGGCCTCGGTGCGGGGGAGAAAAGCTACCACCTGCACGTCTTGCGACATAGCGCCATGATAGGCCACAAAGAAAGGCGGATGACTAATCTCCCGCCATAGGTCGGCTGTGCTGGTTTGATCGCCGACTTTGAGCGCCGATCCTTCGCCCGCTACAGCACCCAGTTCGCGATAAAGCAGCGAAGGCGCGGGGCCTTCAACCGGAGTAACTCCGCTGCCCTGTTCACTTAGATCAGAACCCTGCACAAATTGCCATTGCACGGGAACGTTGGTCTCTGTAAGGAAGCGCAGCGCATAGGTGCTGCCGTTGCTCGGCTGCGGGGGCGCGTCAAACTGCATGGGGACCAGGTGCACTTCAGCGCCCATTGCTTGATCGAGCGCTACTTCCGATGCCTGGTTGGTGTAGTGAACCTGATGATTGGTCGCGCGAACAGTCAGTGCGACGTCATAGAGCGGCTGCGCTCCGCGATCGTCGATCGCAAGCTCGATCATGCTGAAGGGCAGTTCCGGACCTACCCACTGTACGAATTGCCGGCTCCAGTAGCGGTAAGCAAGAGCCGCGGGTGCGGCGGGCAAGTTCATCGATTGCGGAGCGGCAACGGCGACCGCGGCCGACTCGGCAGGCGCCTGGCCGTGCAGCGGCGTGGCGCATACCAAGGCAGGGGCGAGGGCAACGGTAAGGATAAGTGTGGACGCTTGTAGCTTCATGGCGATATCTCCTTGGAACTGCAGTTAGGGGTAAGTGGTCGTTTGGATCGGCGCGTGTACATGGCCGGCCATCAGGGCTAGAACGTAAAGCGCGCACCCAGTTCCAGGCGGCGGGCTGTTTCTGCCGCGAGCGGCTGGCTGAATGTCGGGGAGCCGAGGACCGTGCCGACCGCCACCACATTTGTGTGGTTCAGCAGGTTGGCCGAACGCGCGTTCAGGGTGACCGAAGGATGGCGGTCGCCGGTTCCCTTGCCTACGGCAAAAGCGCGGCTGAGATCGACATCCAGGTGCACATTCGACGGCAGGGTACCCGTGTTGCGAGGCAAGGTGCCGTTTGCGGCCGTTGACGAAAGCAGGCCAAAGCGCGTTGCGTACACGCCTTCTCCGGCGGCGCTGGCAAACGATGGACGATCGTTGAAGACACCGTCGCCGTTGTTATCCGTACCGGTAATTACGTTGTACGGCACGCCTGATGCGGCATCGAACTGCGTGCTGAAAGAAGCCTTGTATGGGAGATTGATCTGGCCGATGGCAAAGATGCGATGGGTCGATTCCCAGCTTGCGCGCGCCATCTCACCATGGTCAGAATAGCTGGATTGCGGAAACTGCCCGGAGGTATCCGCATCGGTGAGCAAGTGAAAGTGCAGATAGCCTACAAACACACCAAAGCGCTTGTAGCTGTGCTGGTCCACTCCTACAAACGTAACCGTGCCATGCAGGTTTCCTGTCTGCTGATACTCGAAGATATTTGTATTTGCCGGGCCGGGCCGCGGTGCATGGAGCGGGTCCGCGGTTGCGGCCGCCGGCAGCGGGGCGTTGATGTTGCGGGAGCGCAGGGAGTCCCATGATTCTGCATAAAACACGTTGCCCTGCACGTGCCAGTGGTGCGGCAGGTCGCGCTCCAGGCCGGCCTGCGCCTGAGCGGATGGCGTTTCCCCCGCGTGCGCGGCAAAGCTGTGGACAGTTGCCACGCTCAGCGAGCCGTCCACGGGAGTACGCGGCGAGCGATAAGACGGCGCATAGATAAGTTGTTCTACCTGCCGGCTGCCGTTCAACCGATAGGCGTCCAGGCTGGTGGCTTGGGTTACCGGGCTGCTAAAAAGGCCGGCGCGCAGATGAATCACCCACTTCTGTTTCTTATCCGGCGACCAGGCCAGACCGAGGCGCGGCGCAAAGTTTGCAAACGAGGATGGCGAAGTTTCAAGCGCGTAGCGCAGCCCCGCCGACAAGGTAAGACGAGCACTGAGCTTGAAAGTGTCTTGCGCATACATAGCCAGCCGCCACTGCGTAAAAGGAACAAGCGCGTTGCCCGAGGTAAGTTGATAGGTAGTCGGGGTACCCCCAGGCAAACCGGCAAGGGTGCGGCGATACTGCTCCAGGCCATCGATGACGCCCGTGCCGCTCGCATTGAGGTTGGGCGCTACGATCCCGCCGCCGAATAGGAATGCTCCATTGAATGTGTCCGGATCCGTTGCGTGCACAAAGATGCCGAGCGCCTCGACGCCCAGCTTGATCGTGTGCGCGCCGCGCGTCCTCAGCAGGTCATCGTCTACTTCAAGGTCGCGCTCACGATCGTTGAGAGCCTGGCTCGTCGCGCCCCCTCCGATAAAAGCTCCGGCAACCTGCAGGCTAGGCGCCGAAGAGTTAGGCGTTTCGCTTGTGTCTTTCCACGTGTAACCGATGCGTGTCTGGTGCAGCAGGCTCGGGCTCAGCGTGGCGATGTTGGTAAGTCGCAGGTCCTGCTCGCTTGCCGTGGTGGAGAAGCCTGACTCCTGGAGCGATAAGCCGCCGACTCCCTGGTTGGCCACGGAGCTTAGGTTTATCGAATAGGTGGCGGTGGCCACGTTGCGCGGGCTCCACTGCCAGTCTCCTCGTGCGGAGGCGATCCACAATTGCTGGGGCGCGGGCACGCTTTGATGCAGTGCTGCAGGTGTGCCTGCCGGGCTGAGGACCAGCGCATTAACCACGTTGAACTCATCGATGTCGCGCTTCTCCAGAGCCAGGGCAAAGTCGCTCTTGCGGCGCACGATCGGCCCGCTTAGCTCAAACCCGTAACGGCGCTTGGCTGCCGGTGTTCCGGTCACCGAATAGGGATCATTCGCGTTCAGCGATGGATCGCTGTCGGTATAGAACACTGCCCCGTGGAGTAAGTCGAGACCGGGCTTGGTGTATATCTCGATGCGGCCGCCGCGATAAGGCGGTTCTTCATACTCAGACGAAAACATATCCGGGTTGACGCGAATAGAAGCAATCGACGACTTGGGCGGTAGCTGGCTGGCGTTCAGAAAGCCGTCTACGGTAATGATCGCCTGGCCTGGCGCGCCGCCGCTCGCTGCCGCAAGCACTTGCAGCTGGCGCTTCAGGTCGTCAGGGTCATCGGCAAGCTCCTGCACATCTTTGCCGGTCAGCGTGTGCGTGCCGGCGCCATGATCGGTGTCGAGCGAGGTCGCATCCTCGCCCACCTCGATGGTGGTCTCCACAGCGGCCAGGGCCAGGTGCAGATCGACATGCTCCGACGCGCCCGCATGTACCTGAACATGGGTAAGCGGCGAGCGAAATCCAGGTGCACGTACCTGCACGGCGTACCGCGCCGCGGGGACGCAGCGAAAGACAAAGCGCCCTTGCTCGTCGCTGCGCACACGCACGGGCAGGGCTGAGGGCGCTTGCAGCGAAACCTCGGCGTTGGCTACGGCGGCGCGCGAAGGATCAAACAGCGTGCCCTCAACCCGGCCGCCCGCGCACTGCTGTGCCTCTCCTTGTGCCGGGTAAAGGAGAAGCATAGCTAGCAAGAAAACACACCCTGATAGAAACAAACGCATGCCGTGCTCCTGACTCACAAGCTAGAGCGAGTATGTGCGTGTCGGTAGGGGCCGCTACAGTGCAGCTTGTCATCAAAGCGTGGTGACAAGTGTCATGAAGCATTCGGCTTAGGAGTTATACGGACTGGAAGTTATACGGCCGCCGTGGCCGCGGACCGGCAGGTACGGCGCCGCACCATGGCGGTGATGCGAACGACAAACAACCTGACCAGGAAGCGCGCCCCCCCAGGGGCGCGCGGCGCGGCCCCGCGGCATGTTTTGTATAGTAAGCGGCACGTGTGCGGCACGATGCGGAAACGTGTGCGGCACGGGCGGCACAGCGGCGGGGCGGCACGGGCGGTGGAGCCGGGAAGAAGGTCCTAGGCGCGCGTGTGATGGTCTGCCCAGGCCTGCTGGAGTTGCTCAGCTGCGACTCGCGCCGGGATTGGCTTGCGCGTCGGCTCAGCAGAGTCGTTCATCAGGATCCAGGCGGCGTAGGCACTCAAGCTGCCGAGGAGGAGAAGAAGAAAGCGCGACATGTGCAGTGCTCCAATGGAAAGTGTGCGTACCGTACGATGGGATGCGGAGTCCGCCCTGGATGATGGCAGCCGCGAGCCATCCCGCTCAGGGTTGCACAGGGAGTGCGACCTCGAGCCGGGTACCCGCTGCGCAGTCCAGGGTCAGGCTTCCGCCCAGCTCGCGAATTCGCTCACGCATGCCGCGCAACCCATTCCCCTCGCGTTCGATACCGCGCCGGCCGTCGTCGGCAACGATAAGCACAGTGGATGCGGTGCCCGCGGCTATCTCAACGCGGCAGGTGCGCGCGCCGGCGTGCCGCACCACGTTGGTGACGGCTTCTCGCAGAATCAGCGCCAGGGTCGCCTCGTGCTGCGCGTGCAGGCGGGGCGCTGTACCCGGCACATCCGGAGTTACGCCGGCGGCCTGCAGCGTTTGGGCTGCTTCTTCCAGCTCTTCGCCCAGCCCGCGGGTACGGTAGCCGGTCACCGTTTCCCGCACTTCGGCCAGGGCGCGACGCGCGATCTGTTCTATGTCGGCTAACTCGGTAGCCGCCCGCTGGGGCTGCGACGCAAATACCTTGCTTGCCAGCTCGCTCTTGATCACGATCAGCGACAGGGTGTGGCCAAGCAGGTCATGCAGGTCACGCGCGATCCGCTCCCGTTCGGCGGTCTTCGCCAGCAGCTCGATCTCTTCGCGGGCCATCCGCAGCTTGGCATTGCCGCGCTCTTTTTGACGGAGGCGAACCGCGTTGACCACGCTCAGCGTGGTGACCGCGATGCCGATCGTCCACTCCCACGATTCAAGGTGGAAGACCCAGGCTTGCAGCGCGATCAGGGCGCACTCAAGCACCATGAGGCGAACAACAGCGGCATCAGACTCGACAAGGTTTACCAGGTCCCAGGCAATGTAGAAGTAAATGCCGAAGGAGCTCTGGTTGTAAGGCACATAGACCATGGCCAGGAGCAGCGTACCCAGGGTGCAGAGTCGACGCGTGAGCAGCTTGCCGTAAACAGCGCCAAAGTAGAGCGGAAGAAATACGGTAAGTGCCAGAGCAAGGTACAGCCACGACTTGACCTGATGCTGGTAAAACGGCTGGATAAGCCAGAAGCCTAAATAAAGCAGCCAGGTGAGCGGCCCGAGGCCCCTGGCTTCCGCCACGTTGGTGCGAGGGCAGATCGTCTCTGGATCGTTTGCGTTGCCGAGAAGCGTCATAAGCCACCACGCCGCGCCCAGCGTGCGCCACCGGGCGTGGCCCCAGTATAGACCGCCGATGAGAAGTTAAGCGCGCGCCTCGCTGCGGCGAAAGATAAAGCTGCACACCGCCAGCAGCCCCAGCGTGTACCCGGCCAGCACACCCCAGGAG
>CAXTPL010000006.1:43375-43585 GCA_964246065.1 uncultured Acidobacteriaceae bacterium | reverse complement strand
GGCACGCCGACGGCGCCTGCCCGGTATGAGTCTCCGGCGGCGCAGCAGCTGCGGGCGCAGATTCGAGCTTCCGATATCAGCCTGCAAGCCAAGCGGCGTGAGCAGCAGGATATCCAGGCGAACATCCGGCTGTACCAGCAGAGGATACAATCGAGTCCTTTAATCGAGGCGCAGTATAAATCGTTGACTCGCTGCTACCAGACGGCTCAC